>JBIIPL010000032.1:0-11218 GCA_044342645.1 Candidatus Planktophila sp.
GGCATTGACTTATGGCACGCTGTTGAGTTCTCAAGGTACGGATGCGCACTGCGTTTCGGCTTATGACCGATTTTCAGGGCAGACTGCCAAATCTAGTCCATTCACGCGGGCACGGTCAAACCGGCCTCTGAAATGGGACTAGCGCTGGAAGATGCTGTACGGCCTAATTCGTCCGTTCCACAGCAAGGAGCGTAACTATAGGCGCCAGGGGGTGAGGGGTCAAATCGGCTATCGCCGATCGCCAGTGGGATTGGTCATACAAGAAAAACGCACGAAAATGCAATATTTATGCGTAAAAAGTGCAATAACGTTAGCGGGGGTGGCTTTTAGATTAGTTCCACTGCAGCTAGATCGCGCTTACCTTTACGTAAAACTGCATATTTACCGCATAAAAAGTCACTTTTTTCAGGAGCAAAGTCCTCACCAGAAATCTTTACATTGTTTAAATATGCTCCGCCTTCTTTGACGATTCTTCTCGCAGCGGATTTTGAGTCGACCACTCCGGTCGCGGCTAATAGATCGACCCAAGTTGGAATTGGATCACCTTTCTTAACCGTTGTTCGCGGTAATTCAGCCAGTGCAGATGCGAGAGTTGCCTCATCGAGCTCTGATAATTCACCTTGTCCGAAGAGAGCGCGAGCCGCGGCTTCAACTCGATTACAAATATCTTCAGAATGAACAAGCGATGTTAACTCGCGAGCAAGGGCGCGATGAGCCTCGCGCGTACCTGGATTTTCGTTATGGGATTTCTCAAGAATTTCAATTTCGTTCTTAGATTTAAACGAGAATACCTTTAAGAAATTGATTACATCTTTATCATCGGTATTTAACCAGTACTGGAAAAATGCATATGGAGATGTCATCTCAGGATCTAGCCAGATCGCTCCCCCAGCAGTTTTTCCAAACTTACTTCCATCTGCTTTAGCGAGCAACGGAATCGTAAGTGCGTGGCCACTTCCGCCTTCAACGCGACGGATCAAATCTAAACCAGCAACAATGTTTCCCCACTGGTCTGAGCCCCCTAGTTGTAGCGTGCAATTAAAGCGACGGTATAGCTCTAAGAAATCTAAAGATTGCAATACTTGGTACGAGAATTCTGTATAAGAAATTCCTCCACCTTCAAGCCGCGATGAAACAGAATCTTTTGCCAACATTTGATTAACGCTGAAGTGTTTACCAATATCGCGCATGAATTCGATCGCTGAAAGCGGTGCGGTCCAATCTAAATTATTAACCACATTTGCCGGGTTGCCAGTGGCGTTAAAATCAAGGTATTTAGAAACTTGGGTGCGAATACGCTCTACCCAGGCCGCGACCACATCAGTTGTATTTAGTGAGCGTTCTTCGCTCTTTCCGCTGGGATCACCAATTAAACCTGTAGCTCCCCCAACAAGTGCGATTGGATTGTGACCGGCTAACTGAAAGCGACGCAGCACCAGTAAGACAACGAGATTGCCTACGTGAAGGCTCGGGGCTGTCGGATCAAATCCAATATATAAAGTTGTGGGCTTGGAAAGCGCTGTTATTAGCGCTGCTTCATCGGTTGATTGCGAAAATAGTCCACGCCATTTGAGGTCATCAAGAAGCGCTTTAGATTGTGGCGCAGAAGAGCTCATTGGCTCATCATCTCGGAAAAGCTCTTGATCTGGGTGGATATTTTGATCTTATGGGCCTTCGTTTCGGCAAGAGCATCGCTAAGTTGTTTAGTCAAAGCCAATCCCCCAGTAGCGCCAACAGTCTTACGCGATGCAATAGCACCGGCCACCGTTAAGCAAGTGCGTACATCAGGAGTAAGAGATGGATGAACTCCAGTGAAATCAGAGTCACTGAGTTCGTGAAGTTGTAGATCCTTTGACTCACAGAGAGCGACGCACTTTCCCGCCGCTTCGTGGGCTTGTGCGAAGGTGACTCCGGCGCGGACTAGAAAATCTGCTATCTCGGTTGCTAACGAAAATCCCTGAGGAGCAGCGGCAGCCATTTTCTCGCGATCAAAAGTTGTTGTTGAAACCATTCCGGTAACAGCCGGTAGAACCAGTCGCAAAGTATCGATCGAATCAAAGAGCGGTTCCTTATCTTCTTGTAAATCGCGATTGTAGGCAAATGGCAATCCTTTTAACATTGCAAGAACGCCAGTTAGATTTCCAATTAAGCGACCAGCTTTACCGCGCGCTAATTCTGCCAGGTCGGGATTCTTCTTCTGCGGCATTATCGATGAACCAGTTGAATAAGCATCAGCAACTTTGGCCCAACCAAATTCGGTAGTTGCCCAGATGCACCACTCTTCACCAATGCGTGAAAGATGAACTCCCACCATTGACATTAAAAAGAGCGCTTCGGCAACAAAATCTCGATCTGAAACCCCATCGATGCTATTTGCAGAAGAGCTGTTGAACCCCAAATCTTTCGCAGTTACTTCTGGCGACAAACCCAAACCGGAACCAGCTAGTGCTCCGGAACCTAAAGGACTGACCGAAGTACGGGTCAACCAATCTGAGATGCGATCAATATCGCGAGCAAAGGCATGAACGTGCTTTGCAATCTCGTGACCAAATAAAATTGGTTGCGCATGTTGCATATGGGTAAAGCCTGGTGCTGGTGCATCGCTGTATTCACTTGCTTTTGCAATGAGTGCTTCCTGCAGGAGGGTGATCAGATTGGCGATTTCCAGCATATGATCAATCGCGAATAGTTTTAAATCTGTAGCAACTTGATCATTTCGGGAACGACCAGCGCGCAGGGCGCCGCCTACTTCGCCAATCTTCTCGGTGAGGCCGCGTTCTAACGCGCTATGAACATCTTCATCTGCTGCGAGAGGTTGGAAATTACCGGCAGCAACATCTGAAATCAGTTCACGTAGCGCGCCCTCAATTTTCTTCACCGCATCCGCTTTTAAAAGTCCGGAACTCTGCAAAACTTTTAGATGCGCAAGTGATGAACGTAAGTCATAAGGAGCAAGACGCCAATCAAAATCAACGCTACGTGAGAGTGCGAAGACGGCATCAGCTGGTGCATCAGAAAATCTTCCACCCCAGAGCGCCATTATTTTCTGACCTTTCTGCTGTTATGAATCTTCTTTGATGAATTGCCGAAGGAGAGCAATTCTTTCGCTAAATCTGCTCCACCGTTGGACTTCTTCGATACAACCAAAACCGTGTCGTCACCTGCAATAGTGCCAATGATGCTTTTTATACCTGAATTATCTAATGAGCTGGCTAAAAACTGTGCACCTCCGGGCGGGGTACGAACCACAGCTAAATTTCCAGAAGATTCAACTGAGAGAATCAAATCCGAAGGCAGCGGCATAGATTTTGCTATCGCGCCATCAGAACTCGCTCCGATTTGATAGACAAGTTCGCCACCTTCATTTCGAGAGCGCACTGCACCGACCTCCTCCAAGTCTCGACTTGCGGTTGCTTGGGTGACGGCAAAGCCCGCTTTCTTTAAAAGCTTTACTAGATCTGATTGTGAGTGCACTACTCCAGCCTTTATGAGTGAGATCGCCTTGGCGCGACGGGCTGAAACTGAAGATGAATTAAGAACTTTAGCCACGGTCAACCTCCTGCATACAATGCTTGAATACAGAAATAAATTTATCGATCTGCACTCTTGTAACAATTAGAGCGGGAGCGATACGGATGGTGTCATCATTCGGTGCATTAACCAGAATCCCTCTTTGAGATAACTTGGCAGCAAGATCTTTCGCATAATTTCCGTCTAAAACTATTCCAAGTAATAAGCCGCGACCTCTGACTTGGAGCACTCCCCTTACTGCACCCAATTTAATCTTGAGTCTCTTTTCGTAACTCTTAACTGATAGAAGCGATCTATTTTTTTCTAGATACTCGATTGCCGCTAAACCAGCGGCAGCTGCGACGGGATTGCCTCCAAAAGTTGTTCCGTGTTCACCCGGTGCAAATTGCGGACAATTACTTCCGAGCGTGATCATCGCACCTAGTGGCAAACCTCCACCCAGACCTTTTGCCAACGTGATTACATCAGGACGAATCTTCTCTTCTTCATATCCAAACCAAACCCCGGTGCGTCCGATGCCTGTTTGCACGCAATCAAATACCAGCAAAACTCCGTGTTCGTTGCACAGATCACGCAATTGTTTTAGATATCCAAATGGAGGCACGATCACTCCAGCTTCGCCCATTATTGGTTCCACAATAACCATTGCGGTCTTCTTGTTCACCGCTTTGCGCATCGCTGTAATGTCTCCAAAGGTCACGTGCTTAATATTTTTTAAGAGCGGCTTGAAAGGATTTCTCTTACTTGGTTGTCCCGTAAGAGAAAGTGCGCCCATGGTGCGCCCGTGGAAGGAATCGGTCGTAGCCACGATTTTAGACCGTCCTGTCTTGCGCGATAACTTCAGTGCGGCCTCATTTGCTTCCGCACCTGAGTTGCAGAAGAAAATACGCGAAGTGTTGTCTCCGGTAAGTTCTTGCAATTTGGCAGCCAATGCAATTCCTGATGGATGGCTGTAAAAATTACTGACATGGCCCAACGTCGCAATTTGCTTGGATACTGCACGCACAATTACGGGATGCGCGTGACCTAATACATTGGTGGCAATCCCTCCGAGAAAATCTAGGTACTTCTTTCCTGCGGTGTCAGTGACTACAAGCCCTTTGCCAGATTTCAGCGTGATCGTTGGCACGCCGTAATTGCCCTGCATTACATCAACCCAATTAGTAACGCTTAATTTACTTGCTCTCATTTGGTCACCAGCGTTCCTCCATGATTGTCCAACGCAGCAGCGAAGGCTGATGGAACGGTTCCATCGATAATTCTTACAGCGCTAGCACCGCCCTTAATCGCATCCAAGCAAGCTTGCACTTTTGGAGCCATTCCTTGGGCAAATGTTCCTTTGATCGAATCCAATTCGATTGCTGTGATTTCTGATATCAACGATGAGGTATCTGGCCAAGAACGGTAAATCCCAGCCACATCGGTCATAATAATTAGACATTGTGCATCTAATGCACCTGCGATTGCCGCGGCCGCTAAATCAGCATTGACGTTAAGTCCACCTTTGAAACTTTCATCTATTGCAATTGGTGAGATAACTGGAACTTGACCACCCTTAAGTGCGTTCTTTATCGCTTGTGGATTCACTGCAGTAATAACTCCAACCAATCCCAAATCTGCTGGCGTGCCATCAACCAAATTACGAAGTGGCTCTGCAATTAGTGATTCACTTGTACGCCCAGAGAGCGCGACAGCGTTTACGCCAGCTTTTTGCAGCGAATTTGCGACTGCAGGACCAACTTCATCGGCAAGTACTCGCTCTACAACTTCGAAAATCTCAGGGGTCGTAACACGGAACCCACCGATAAATTCCGAGGTTATATCCTCGGCCTTAAGGGCGGAATCAATCTGCGGCCCACCTCCGTGAACAATTACCAACGCAACACCATTCTGCTGTGCCGAGTAGATCGCTTTTGCAAAAGCACCATTTTCATCTTGCATGGCGTGGCCACCGAATTTAACGACGATCATGTTGCGTACGCAGAGTTCTCGTGGACGTAGTCATGGGATAAATCATTGGTGAAAACCGTTGCCTGCGCACTTCCCATGTTTAAATTGATGTCGATCGTGACAAGTCGATTAGCAAAGGAGACTTGGTTTCGATCAGCAAATGGCGCACTTGATTTAGCTACCTCAACCCCGTTTAAAGTGACATCGATATTCAATGGATTCAGCTGAGCCTGCGCTGTTCCAACGGCGGCTAGGACTCTCCCCCAATTGGGATCTCCACCAAAAATTGCGCACTTAAGTAAATTATTTCGTGCACACGCACGAGCAACGCTCACCGCTTCATCTTCATTCATCGCACCGAATACGTTAATCGCTACTGTTTTTGTAGAGCCTTCTGCATCGGCAATGAGTTGTTGTGAAAGCGAACCACATACATTCATCAGCGAATCTTCTAACTCTGCCGGTGTTGGTGAATATCCACTTGCACCTGATCCCATCAGCAAGACAGTGTCATTAGTTGAAGTGCAACCATCAGAGTCAATTCGGTTATAGGTTCGATCACAAACTCTTTGAAAAATATCTTGTGCCTGATCTGGAAGAACCGCGTCGGTCATGACAACCGATAACATTGTTGCCAACGCAGGAGCTAGCATTCCGGCACCTTTAGCAACCCCCGCAACTTCGAACTTAGCGCCTTTAAAGGTTGCTATCTTGGCAACGCTATCTGTAGTCATGATTGCTTGCGCTACATCAGTCAGAGCATCTGCTGTGAGATTCTTTGAGATTAAATCTAACCCTGTAAGAATCTTTACCATCGGCAGAAGTTCTCCAATTAGTCCGGTCGAACAAACAACTACTTCGCCAGAGGAAATGTTAAGAAGTTCGCCCACGCGCTCAGCAGTTTGGTGCGTATCTGCAAAGCCCTGCGGACCAGTGCACGCGTTGGCTCCACCTGAATTGAGAATTGCGGCTCTGACGATCTTGCCTTTAGTGACCTGCTTGCTCCAGATCACAGGAGCGGCAACGACTTGATTCGATGTGTAAACGGCTGCGGCATCAAACTTCGGTCCATTATTAACTACCAAAGTCAGGTCCGGAGCACCTGAACTCTTAAGCCCCGCTGCACATGAAGCGGCGGTAAAGCCATTCGGTAACTTCACGCTCCGATACCTTGGCTAGTTAGACCCATATTCTCAGGAAAACCGCAGATGATATTTGCATTCTGAATCGCTTGTCCTGCGGCGCCTTTAACAAGATTATCTATCGCAACGCTGACTACCAAACGATTAGTGTGTTCATCAACAGCAACCTGCATCGTAACAAAATTACTTCCCAGCACCGAAGATGTCTTAGGCATTTGGCCTTCCGGCAGCAATTGCACAAACTCTTCTGTGTTATATGCCTTTTCGTAAGCGCTACGGACTTGCGTAATACTCACTCCAGCTTTCATTTTCATAGTGATAGTCGCAAGAATTCCACGCGGCATCGGTGCCAAGATGGGAGTAAATGAAATCTTGGATGATTTATCAGTTGCACGATTGATGGCTTCTTCTATCTCTGGAGTGTGTTGATGAACTCCCCCGAATTTATAAGAAGTAAGGCTTCCCATGACTTCACTTGCGATCAAATTAATCTTTGCGCTGCGTCCCGCTCCCGTTGTACCTGAGGCGGCAACTACAACTACATCGTCAATATCTGCAATATTTGCTGCCGGTGCGATGCCAAGTGCGATCGCTGTTGCATAGCATCCAGGATTGGCCACCTTGTTGGATTTGGCAATGAGTGCGCGCGCGCCTGGTAGTTCAGGTGCGCCATAGGTCCAAGTTCCTGCGTGTTCTCCGCCGTAATATTTCTTCCACTTCGCGCTATCTTCTAAACGATAGTCTGCTCCTAAATCGACGATCTTCGCCGCCTTATGCAGGGAAGCAATCACGCCAGCACTTTCTCCATGTGGAAGGGCGAGGAAAATAAGCTCGCAACAATCAAAATCTTTTGCGTTAAATGCGCTGAACTTCTTTCCAGCATAACTCGTTAGTTGTGGGTGGACTGTGGTTATCGCTTCGCCTGCGTTGGTATGAGCAGTCACGGTACATACTTCGAATTCTGGGTGGCCAGTTAGTAGGCGTAACAACTCTCCCCCAGCATAACCACTAGCGCCAATGATCCCGATCTTCATAACCAGAGGATAGCATAATTATGCATACAATTGCATAATTATTCAGGCTTAGTTCGTGCGTAGAACCGCCCCAGTTGCCTTAACGGCAGTTGCGACCGCGGATTCGCGCATCGCTGTTACCTCCGCGCCGGTTAGGGTGCGATCGGTTGCCCTAAAGGTCAGAGTAAATGCAAGTGAAATCTTACCGTCACCGATCTTGTCGTAACGATCAAAGAGAGTGATGGACTCAAGCAAATCCCCCGCTCCTTTTCGCAGCGCCTGCTCAACTTCTTGCGCTGAAACTTTGGCATCAATAATAAGAGCGACATCTTGTACTGCAGCTGGCATTGTGCCGACTCGAGTCGGGCGCACGATTTCAGAATCTGGCAGTGCGCTTAACCCAACTGCAAAGGCAACGCTTCGCTCAGGAAGGCCGTATTTTGCAATAATTCGTGGATGAATTTCCCCAGCATGAGCAACTGCTTTACCGTCAACAATTAACTCAGCGCAACGCCCTGGATGCCATGGCGCGAAATCAGAACGTTTTACGCTCCACTCCAAATTGCATAAGCGCAAAATATCTTGTGCATACGCGATTGCATCTTGCCAGGTGTATGCACGTGCTTTGCCTTGCCAATTCTCTTCTTCACTTTTGCCTACAAGTAAACCAGCGACGTGGAAAGCTTGTGGGGGTACGCTGGCGTAAATTGCAGCGATGGTCTTTGCATCTGGGCGAGAACCAATTACCGGTGAATTTGCGGGAGTTAATTTCTGCGAACTTCTAAATATTGATCCCATCTCAAAGATGGCAAAGTCTTTAGCGCCGCGGCTGATATTGCGCGCCGCTACTTCAATTAGTCCTGGCACCAAGTGCACCCGCATAAGCGGTTGCTCATCTGACATTGGATTGGCGATGCGATATGTCGCAGCTCTTTCACCCACAAAACCCATCTGATCAATAGTCTCTTGATTGGTAAATGGGAATGTTTGCACTTCAGCTAGACCGCGTGCGGCCAGCATTGAAGCAATAGCGCGATGGCGCTTTTGTGTTGGAGTCAGGCTGGCATGATTTGGACGCGGTGGGAGTATCGAAGGAATCTTGTCGTAACCAATCATGCGGGCTACTTCTTCAGCTAAATCAGAAGGGGTCAGCAAGTCAATGCGCCAAGAGGGCGGGTCCACCACGAAGGTCTTTTCATCGACATCGCATCCAATTAAGCGCAAGATGCGAGCTATCTCTGAAGGCGATATTTCGAGTCCAAGAATTTTTGGAATAAATTCCGGATCAAGGTCAATCAAAGGAACGTATCTAGGTTCACCGGCAACAACTGTTGCCACATGTTTCGCCGAACTGTGGGCGGTCAAGAGTTGAACAAATCTTGCTGAAGCAAATTCTGCAAGCGAAGGATCTACGCCTCGCTCAAGACGTCGTGATGCCTCCGATGAAAGTCTATGGCGACGTGAATTCTTGGCTACACATACTGGATCAAAGCGCACTGCTTCTAATGCGATATCAGTTGTGCTTTCAGAAATTTCAGAACTTTGACCACCCATTGTGCCAGCCAGCGCCAACGGTGACTTGTCATCGCAAACCATAAGATCTTCTGGATCCAGTTGACGTGCTTGGCCATCTAGCGTGGTGAATGGTTGAGCATTGCCAGCGCGCCTAATGGTTAAGCCACCAGAAATTTTAGACTTATCGAAAGCATGCAATGGTTGTCCGAGTTCGAGCATCACATAGTTTGTTACATCGACAACTAGAGAAATGGAGCGCATCCCCATCTTTTCGATGCGTTGGCGCATCCACATTGGAGTTCTAGCCGATGGATCAAAGTTAGAGAGCGTTCGCAGGTAAAAGACCGATGCTGTGGCTGGATCATCTATCTTTGCCGTGACTCCAGTGCCAGAATTCTCAAATTTGATATCGCGTAGCGCTTCAACTGGATCTGCGAATTTAAGGCCAAGTGATCCTGCAACTTCTCGGGCAATACCACGAATGCTGAGCGCATAACCACGATCTGGGTTGACGGCAACGTCGAAGATGATGTCGTTGATTTCCAGACCGAGTATTGCATCGCTTCCGATGGCGACATCACCTTCTGCAAAGACCATAATTCCTGAGTGATCCTCGCCAAGGCCGAGTTCTCGAGATGAACAAATCATTCCGTTTGAAGTTTTGCCGTAAGTCTCGCGCGCCGCTATCTTGAAATCACCAGGAAGTACTGCGCCCGGAAGCGCCGCAACGACTAAATCCCCGACAGCGAAATTTGTAGCACCGCAAATTACGTAGCGCACATCCTTCTCGCCGCAGTCAAGGCCCACATAGCGAATCGGCTTCTTGAACTCGGTTATATCTTCGATAGTCAAAACTTTGGCAAATTTGAGTGGCCCGGTAAGCCCGGCACCGCTTTCAATAATTTCTTCAACTTCAAAGCCAACCCGAATTAAACCTTCGGCAATCTGCTCAGCTGAAATCGTTTTCGGAATCTCAACGAACTCACGGATCCAAGATAACGGTGCGCGCATTTATAGACCCACCCCAAATTGACGAGTGAAGCGTAAATCCCCTTCAACAATGTCGTGCATGTCGGTTACGTTATGGCGCACCATCAGCGTGCGTTCTAGCCCCATTCCGAATGCAAATCCAGAATAGATGTCGGTATCAATGCCACACGTGGCTAGCACTTTGGGATTTACCATTCCGCATCCGCCCCATTCAATCCAGCGGCCATTAAAGAAAATGTCTACTTCTGCACTTGGCTCGGTAAATGGGAAGAATGATGGACGCAAACGAGTTGTTACATCTGAGCCGAACATTGCCTGAGCGAAATTATCTAGCGTGCCTTTTAAGTGCGCCATCGTTATGCCTTTATCAACTACCAAACCTTCAACTTGATGAAAAACTGGGCTGTGCGTCGCATCTAACTCATCGGCGCGGAATGTGCGCCCAGGGCAGATCATGTAAATAGGTGGTTCATTAGCCAACATAGAACGAATCTGCACCGGAGAAGTCTGTGTTCGCAGAACCATCCCTGATTCAACTGGCTCAATATAGAAAGTATCTTGCATTGTGCGCGCTGGATGATCGGCCGGCATGTTTAGGGCATCGAAATTGAGCCATCCGGATTCGAGTTCTGGCCCTTCTTCAACGCTGTAACCCTGTTCGATAAAGAAATCACTAATTTCATTTTTAATAATTGAGATCGGATGTAATCCCCCGCGATGGGCACGATCTACCGGAAGAGTAATATCAACGACTTCTTCCAATAAAATTTTTGCATCGCGATCGGCTTCGAGTTTGGCTGTTGCGCGACCTAACGCTTCAGTGATTGCCGCTTTACCTTCACCGATGATCTTTCCAGCGCTTGCTTTCTCTTCGGCGGGCATTGAACCCAACGCGCGGCTTGCTAAAGAAATATCAGCCTTATCTCCAAGGTGTGCCAAACGAGCGCTCTTCAATTGATCTAGATCCTTGGCGGATGTAAAAGCCGATTCGGCAGCAGCGATCCAACGCTTAATATCTGCGGGATTCATGCGGGAATTCTAACCTGCTCCCTTGCAACTATGAGGGATATTTGATCA
>JBIIPL010000112.1:0-4033 GCA_044342645.1 Candidatus Planktophila sp.
ATTTAACATTTCTTCAGTTAAATCAGATCTAAAACAGCCCAATACTTCAGTAGAAAGTCCCCCCAAAATATTTGCGCACTTTAAGGTTTTTAGCAGATCATACTTTTTCCACATTCCATAAATCAGTCCAACAATAAAGTTATCTCCAGCACCTGTTGTATCAATGGAATTGAAGGTGCGCACAGGTGGAATATGGAAGTATTTGCCTTCTATCTTTGTTATTACTCCGCTAAACCCCATTTTGATAATGGGAATATCAATGTATTGCTCAAGAATATCCAAGCACTTCAAAAGATCTGACTGAGCACACATACTTCTTGCTTCAATACTATTTGGTGTGAAGAATTTCGCATACGGGAACATCTTCAGGTATTTATCCAAGCTGATGTCATCAGTCCAAGAAGAATCTAAAATTAGATCGACTCCACGAGAATGAAGCTCCTTGGCTACATCTAAATTATGCGGAAAGGTAGTAACTGAAATACCATCATAAAAATCGAGAAGTTCACGATCACTCAAAGCGGTCTCATCTACATTTGAATTAAAACTAATAAATGAACGTTCATCCTTCGTGGTCAGCACGCTAGTAAAGACGACAGGTTTTGTAGCGCTAACGCTAAATTCTGAAATATTCTTATAATCAATTCGAGTAAGTAACTCTCGCGCAATATAAGACTCGAAGTCATTTTCTAAGATAGTGCCTAATTTTGCTGGCACTCCAAGCTTGTCAAGGTGATACGGGATCACTATCGGTCCTCCACCAACGCACATAGCAAAATCAGAAGCAAAGACTTCAGTTCCTAGGGCCGGTAGCGTATCTATGCCGTGAAAAATAAGGTCTACGTTCATCTGACCAAAAATTGAGGCAAAAGGTTTCATTTCCACTCACCAGAATCTTGTGAATTACGAGTCACAAACTCGGTGACTAATTTGGAAGCTAAATCAAAATTGGCTACCAATGGATTGGTCATTAGCGCCTTTACAGCCAGATTCTTATCTTTACTCAAAATAGCCTGTACCGAAAGACGTTCATACTCCTTCATTGTTGCGATTAAATTAAAAATTGTTTTAGGGATATTTTTTTGAGGTCTTGGCTTAACCACTTCATTGGAAACCGTACACATGACCTCAACAACATCATTTGCTTCGAGCCCAGCGATCGCACCATTATTTCTAGTGGAAAGCACCATCTCGGCAGGTGCTGATGATTCAAAAGCTTTAATGAAGTTGACTGCAACCCCCGCATATCCACCTTCATCATTTCCGTTCACAAACTCTTCGACCGAGGGAACTTCACGAACCTTTGGACGAGCTTTACCAGACTCATTCTTCATATAATTATTTTCGCGAACATTGTAATTTCGAAAAAATATCTCTAAAGCGGTGTCAAAATCTGACTCAACATTGACCCCAGATAGCTCTGCATTCATAGCCTTGTTAACCGTGGCAATTAGATCACCACGAGAAGGCGTCGAAGCTTCAAACATAGCAATCGCTTTTTTGTTGTAATGATAGAAATATAGATATTCATTTAGCAGGTGGCCCTCGGATATATCTAGAATTTTTGGATCAAATATCCGCATTTCCGTGCTGGTAAAGAGTGCCGGATCACTTAGAAGATCTTTAGAAACACTTTTCCCATCTACTTCAAATTCATTGAACCAGGTCAAGTGATTTAGACCAAATGAATTGCAACTAAAACGATCTCGTGAAACATTTAACATTTCTGACAACTGCCCAATGAGTTCCAGTGGGGAATCACAAATTCCGAAGGCGGGAAACCCTTGATCGACCAGTGCTTGTGTAACTAGGCCAGCTGGGTTTGTGAAATTGAGGATGATGTGGCCGGGCGCTGCGATTTCCTTGGCTAATTGGCAGTATGCAGAAATTACTGGGATCGACCGCATCGCCATACTGAAGCCACCGGCGCCAGTTGTCTCCTGTGCAAGTAAGCCCAAATTAGAAATGATTTCTTCATCTTTAACTCTCGAAGCATCGCCACCCACGCGCACTGTGGTGATTATGTAGTCAGCAATTTCGATTGCTTTTTTCGCATCAGTCTCAAGAGTGAACTCTAAATCTGGAGATATGCGCCTAGCTACTTCCTTAGCTAATCCCCCGTACGATTTTAGTTTTGCGGCATCAACATCGAAAAAAACTACACTACCCAAGTTTAATTCTGCGGCGGCTCGGGCGATCGTTCTGGCGACGAAGATGCTTCTAACGCCGCCCCCACCCAGAACGCAGAGTTTCTTCTTGGGCATTAATTTAGTTTCGCTCTGTTGTCGGAACTATTTGTGTGGGCAACTCAAAAGTATCCTCAGGCAGTAGCTCATAGCCCTTAACCCAATTGAGTCGCTTGTATAGTTGAAATCCCTCGGCGTACTTAATTTCCTCTTTCATGCATTGCATTCCGCGCAAACGATTAACAGTGCGAATCATCTCTTCCCAGCCAGGTTTCAATTGTGAGGCATGTTCACCTAGCATCTTTAGCTTTGTTTCAAACTGTTGGGTGATATCTACGTAAAAATCAGGAATAAAGTTGACGCTTGCCTTGGTATCAGAAAAGAAGACCGGCGCCCAGGCAACATTGACTACCAGGCGCGATATTGCACGATGATCGTTGTGGTAATCATTAGGGGATGTTGTAAAGATGACATCTGGATTTAAGCGTTCCATTTCGTTTATTACTGTGTCATAACAAGCACGATCATCAACTAAGCGGTGATCTTCAATATCCAAGAAGGTTGGTTTAACGCCTAAATAACTTGCACCACGGGTGGCCTCTTCTTTTCGAAGAGCCACGATCTCTTGCCAAGTTAATTTCTCGGATAAAACGCCGCGACCGCGACGACCATCCATTGCGATGACTACATCAACATGATGGCCTTGCTGAATGTACTTAAGAAGTGTTCCACCGGTGAGGGCTTCCATGTCATCTTGGTGGGGCATAAATGCGGCAACTCGCAGCTTACGCATCTAATTTTCTCCTTTTCGCAAACATATCTAGCCTTTGATTCCTGTCTGTGCGATGCTTTCAACGAATTTCTTTTGGAAAAATGCAAAGATAACAACCATTGGAAGCACGCAGATAACTGCACCTGCCATCACCTCTTGGTAATAAGTTGTGTGCTCACCAATAAGATAAGCAAGGCCCGCAGATAGCGTCATCTTTACCATGTCTGTATTAACAATTAGCGGCCACAATAATTCTTTCCAACTGCCGATCATCGTCAAAATGCCCAGCGCAACCAGTCCAGGTGTAACCAGCGGCATCATAATTTGCCAATAGATTCTGAATGTGCCGGCTCCATCAATTCTTGCTGCATCTTCCAATTCCATCGGAATCGCCGCAAAGAATTGGCGGAGCAAGAACACCCCAAAGACTGTAAACATATTAGGAATTATCAGAGCTTCAATCGTATTAGTGAGATTTAATTTAACCATTACATTAAATTGCGGGATCAGGAAGATCTGACCTGGAACCATCAGTAACGCTAACATCCCTAAGAAAATTGCATTTTTAAATGGAAATCTAAGACGAGCAAAGGCGTAAGCCGCCATCGAAGCGAATAAGAGCTGTGAAATAACTGTACCCAGAACAACAATCAGGGTATTGAGATACAAGGTGAAAAATGGGTATTTAGCTGCAACCAGTGAGTAATTAGCCCACTGAGCTTTCTCTGGAAACCACGACATAGGAGTCGCAATAGTTTCGTCATAGGTTTTTAAAGAGGTAATGAACATCCAGATAAATGGTCCGACCATTAGCAAGGAGACAAAAATCAAGGAGACAATAATTGCAATTTTATAAGGTCGCGTTAAATTCATTTGCGTTTCCTAGTCATAATTGACCCACCTTTTTTGCACTCTAAATTGAACCGCTGTGATTGCGAAAATCAAGATCAATGAAACAACAGAAATAGCTGCTCCATAGCCTCTTAAACCCAGGGAAAATGCCTGCTCGTAGAAATAGGTGACCAAACTGTTTGCGAACTGGTACCCGACCGTATCTGCTCGAATCATGAGGAAA
>JBIIPL010000001.1:0-41810 GCA_044342645.1 Candidatus Planktophila sp.
TAAGGAAGAGGTCGGTGGTTCAAGTCCACCTGGGCCCACCCGTTCTAACACGGGGACCTAGCTCAATTGGTAGAGCACCGCCTTTGCAAGGCGGGGGTTAGGGGTTCGATTCCCCTGGTCTCCACAATATTTTAATTTCTCAAATCCACCGAACGATTGGCTAAAAACATGTCATCAACAGCAACTCTGCACACATCACTTGGCGATGTAGTTATCGAGCTTTACCCAAACCACGCACCAAAGACAGTGGCTAACTTTGTTGAACTCGCAACTGGTGCAAAAGAGTGGACCGATCCTCGCGATGGCAAGAAGACAACTGCGAAGTTGTACGACGGAACTATTTTTCACCGCGTCATTTCAGGTTTCATGATTCAAGGTGGAGATCCGCTCGGAAAAGGTTTTGGCGGACCTGGTTACCAATTCGCTGATGAGTTCCACGGAGAGCTGCAATTTGATGCGCCATACATTTTTGCAATGGCCAACTCAGGACCAGGAACAAATGGTTCACAATTCTTTATCACCGTCGCACCAACAACTTGGTTAAACCGCAAGCACACTATCTTCGGAGCAGTTAAAGACGCTGCTTCTCAGGCAGTTGTAGAAAAAATCGGTTCAACACCAACAGGTGCGCAAGATGTTCCGGTTACACCAGTTGTAATCAATAGCGTCACCATCGCTTAACAAAACACTGATGTATAAAATGAAGCGTTCTGCAACGCTTTCATTAATCACAATTATTTGTGCTGCTTACCTGGCAGATCTGATTTATCCGCAGTTCTACGAATACACCGCGCTCTTTGGCCCACTCGTTCAATCGGGTGAAATCTGGCGACTCTTCTCTGTCGCACTCGTTCACGGTGGACTGACACATTTATTTTTTAATATGTTCTCACTTCTTGTTTTAGGCAATCCTGTTGAGGCAGCGCTTGGCAAAGCGCGCTTTCTTACAATTTTCTTTCTCTCACTTTTAACCGGATCGCTCGCTTCAATCTATTTTAATAGCGCCCCCCAAGTTTCAGTCGGGGCATCAGGTGCTGTCTTTGGTTTATTTGGTGCCTTTATTGCAATGCGCAAAATGATTAGCGAGGGCGTACGCGACATTTACGTAATCGTTGGTCTGAACTTCGTATTCGGCTTCATCTTGGGCGGAGTCGACTGGCGAGCCCACCTGGGCGGCCTTGTTGGGGGCTACTTAACGACTGCGGTTTTACTGCGAATTACACGCGTGTAATTCATACACACCTGTGCACAAGTTCTGTGGATAACTACTCAGCGGCTTTAACGCTACGCAACAAAACTTGAGCAACGTCCAGAACTTCAACATCGCTCTGACGCGCAACCATTCCGTCGCCAACCATCACGCGGCAGAACGGACAAGCAACTGCAACTTCTTCTGCGCCAGTTGAAATAGCTTCATCAACACGATTTAAATTAATACGCGTTCCAATTTTCTCTTCCATCCACATTCGGCCGCCACCGCCACCGCAACAAAATGATCGCTCTTGATTACGTGGCATCTCTGTCACATCGCAACCCGATGCTTCAAGTAATTCACGAGGCGGTGCATAAATCTGATTGTGACGACCCAAGTAACACGGATCGTGATAGGTCAACTTCTTTTCGCTCTTATGTGGACTTGGCTTCAAACGCTTCTCTTTAATTAAAGTATTAAGTAATTGTGTGTGGTGCAACATTTCAAGTTCGAAACCACTTTGCGCGTAATCGCGCCCAATTGTTGTGAAGCAATGTGGGCAAGTCACAACGACTTTCTTCTTCCCCTTTGGCCGCCCCGCAAATACTTCATTAAATGTTTCAATGTTTTCGCGCGACAAGATTTGATACAAGAATTCATTTCCAGATCGACGTGCTGGATCTCCGGTGCAAGTCTCGCGCTTACCTAAAACGGCGAAGTTAACCCCTGCCATCCATAAAAGTTCTGCAACAGCTTTGGTAGTTTTCTTGGCACGTTCTTCATAAGCCCCAGCGCAGCCCACCCAGAATAAATATTCAACTTCATCAGGCAGCACACCTTCAACTACGCGAACCGGGAAATCACATTCGGCGATCCAACCTTCACGATCTTGTTTATTAGCACCCCACGGGTTGCCGGCTTTTTCCAAGTTACGGAAAGTGCCACCAAGTTCTGTCGGAAATTCTGATTCAACCAATACTTGGAAGCGGCGCATATTTACAATGTGATCAACGTGTTCGATATCAACCGGACATTCATTTACGCAGGCACCACACATGGTGCAAGACCATAAAACATCTAGTGAAATGGGGCTGTTTTCACCCACTATCGCTTCAGTTTCAACAACCTTCGCCATAGCGTGATCGCGCATCGCCATAATCAATAACTTTGGTGAAAGCGGTTTATCGGTGTGCCAAGCAGGACATTGCGATTGGCAACGTCCGCACTCGGTACAGCTGGTCATATCAAGCAGACCCTTCCAAGAAATATCTTGGCGATTACCCAAACCAAAGACATCATCTTCGGCAGGATCTTCAAAGTTAATCGGCTTGCCCTTGGAAAGCATTTCAGGGAGTGCGCCAAGGGATGCGCTGCCATCACTATTTCGCTTGTAATAAATATTAAAGAAAGCCAAGAAGCGGTGCCAAGCAATACCCATAGTCAAATTACTTGCGATGACAATGAACCAAGCCATCGAGATTACAATTTTTGCAGTTGCCACATAAAGGATTGCGCTTTCAATTGCAACTGCGCTCATACCTTTAAATGCAAGTACTGCAGGCCAAGAGATCGCGTAATGCCAATTCCAGCTAGTTTCACCAGCCAGTGCGCCTTCCAAACCACGCAGTGCGATCACACAGAAAACAATTGCCAAGATAGTTGCTTCAACGTAATACGCCTTACCCATTCCAGAACCAGCAAAACGATTGAGCATTCGAAAACGCGCGACTTGTCTAATTCCAATTAAAGTGACAATTCCAATGCCGGTTGCCATCGCAATGAATTCAGCGAAGAGCTCGTAGACAACCCAATGCCCAATTAACGGCAGCGCAAAATCTGGATTTAAAACTTGACCATATGCGGTAATTAACGTTCCAATAAGCGCACCAAAACCGATCATCACAAACCAGTGCGCAATTCCGGTTGCGGTGAAGTTGAGCATCTTGGTGTGGCTCAAAACTTCGTGCAACATATGCATTAACCGCGAACCACGATTATTACTTCTAGTTGGATCAGGTTGGCCCTTGCGATAAATCCCAATCAATTGCGGCACCCGAATGGCGAGCAGTACGAGCGCGAAGACAGTGATCGCATACGAGAGTGATGCCAAGGCGATACGCATAACGCGAGGTTACCGAGGTGGAGCGGGAATATCTGAGCAAGCAGGGGAGTTATACGGGATGGTCCAAACTTGAGTCGCTCCGACTCACTCTTTCGGGTAAGATCGACTCAGGTTAGACCAGCCTCAACCCCAAATTGGGCTTGAGATGAGCTAAATACTTAAAAGGAGCAATACAAATGGCTAGAGCAGTCGGAATCGACCTCGGAACAACAAATAGCTGCGTATCGGTACTCGAAGGTGGAGAGCCAAAAGTTATCGCCAACGCAGAAGGCGCTCGCACAACCCCATCGATCGTTGCCTTCGCTAAAAATGGCGAAGTTCTCGTCGGTGAAGTTGCTAAGCGCCAATCAGTGACCAACGTTGAACGCACAATTCGTTCCGTTAAGCGTCACATGGGTACTAACTGGTCAATGGATATTGATGGCAAGAAGTACACACCACAAGAAATTTCTGCACGTATTTTGCAAAAGTTAAAGCGCGATGCTGAGGCATACCTTGGTGAAACTGTTACTGATGCAGTGATCACAGTTCCTGCATATTTCTCAGATGCAGAACGTCAAGCAACAAAAGAAGCTGGCGAGATCGCCGGACTTAACGTACTTCGTATTATCAACGAACCAACTGCAGCAGCGCTCGCATACGGTTTAGATAAAGCAGATCAAGAACAAACAATTCTTGTATTCGACTTAGGTGGCGGAACATTTGACGTCTCGCTATTGGAAATCGGCGATGGCGTTGTTGAAGTTAAAGCAACTGCCGGTGATAACCACCTTGGTGGAGATGACTGGGATCAAGTACTTGTCGATCACTTAGTTCAAACATTTGGTTCAAAGAACGGAATTGATTTGACAAAAGATAAGATGGCGATGCAACGTATTCGTGAAGCCGCTGAAAAAGCAAAGATCGAACTTTCATCATCACAGCAAGCATCAATTAACCTGCCATACATCACTGTTGATGCCGAGAAGAATCCATTGTTCCTAGATGAAACTCTGACTCGTGCACAATTCCAAACACTTACTGCGCCTCTTCTTGAGCGTTGCAAGAAGCCATTCCAGCAAGTTCTAAAAGATTCTGGAATCGCAATCGGCAACATCAAGAGCGTTGTACTTGTTGGCGGATCAACTAGTATGCCAGCAGTCGTTGATCTTGTCCGCGACTTAACCGGCGGAAAAGAGCCAAATAAGGGCGTAAATCCTGATGAAGTTGTGGCAGTTGGCGCATCTTTGCAAGCAGGCGTTCTTAAGGGAGAAGTTAAAGACATTCTCCTTCTCGATGTCACACCGCTAACACTTGGTATCGAAACCAAGGGTGGCGTTATGACCAAAATGATTGAGCGCAACACAACTATTCCTACAAAGCGCAGCGAAATCTTTACGACAGCTGATGACAATCAGCCTGCTGTGCAGATCCAGGTCTACCAAGGTGAGCGTGAAATGGCTGCTCACAACAAGAAGTTAGGCATGTTCGAACTAACCGGACTTGCACCAGCGCCACGCGGAGTTCCACAAGTTGAAGTTACCTTCGACATTGATGCAAACGGAATCGTTCACGTTGGTGCAAAAGATCTTGCAACCGGCAAAGAACAATCAGTCACAATCAGCGGCGGATCTTCTCTTTCAAAAGAAGAGATCGATCGCATGATGGCAGATGCTGAATCACACGCGGAAGAAGATAAGCAACGTCGTGAAGAAGCTGAAATCCGCAACAACGGAGATTCACTTGTCTACCAAACTGAAAAGTTCATTGCAGATAACGCAGAAAAACTTGCTGAAGGCGAAGCAGCCGAGAAGAAGGTTGAAGTTGAGGCAGCACTTGTCGAACTTAAGACTTCACTCGGAGGTGCTAACTTCGAAGCGATTAAGACAAATACCGAAAAGGTAGCAACTCTTAGCCAGGCACTTGGCGCTGCGATGTATGCAGCAGCAGGGGCTGCAACAGGCGAAGGTTCAGCAAATGAAGATGGCGTTGAAGACGCTGAGGTCGTGGACGAAGGCAGTAACTAAAGACGAGGCATAAAAATATCGAGGAGCGGAATTGGTATCAACTAAATGAATTCAGAAAGTAGTACTCAAATGGAAGCCGATGACGCTTTGCTACAAACGGAAGAGGCTGCCCCGGTTCAGGAAACTGATCCGGTGGCATCTCTCACCGCTGATTTACAACGACTTCAAGCCGAGTATGCAAACTACCGAAAGCGTGTTGAACGCGATCGCGCTCTGGCACATGAACTCGCAATTGGTGCGGTTTTAACTGAACTGCTTGCAACTTTGGATGACATTGATCGCGCTACCGAACACGGCGAGCTGACCGGTGGATTTAAATCTGTTTCAGATCAAATCACTGCAATCACAACTCGTTTGGGTTTGGAAAAGTACGGCACAGCTGGTGAAGAATTTGATCCACAAATTCACGAAGCGCTGATGCACGACACCGGTAGCGATGTAATGGTGCCTACTGCGACAAAGATCTTGCAACCAGGATATAAATATAAAGAACGCATCCTGCGTCCTGCTCGTGTGGCAGTTACTGATCCTGCCGAATCGCCTGCGGAATAACTACTTTCCATGGCCGCTAAAGACCTTTATGAAAAGGATTTCTACAAGATCTTGGGTCTTGGCAAATCTGCCAGTGGCGATGAAATCAAAAAGAAATACCGTTCTTTAGCGCGCGAGCTTCACCCTGATAAAACTAAGGGTGATGCCGCAATGGAGGAAAAGTTTAAAGCGGTCTCTGAGGCTTATGACATTTTATCTGATGGTAAAAAGCGTGCGGAATATGATCAAGCGCGCGATATGTTCGAACGCGGTGGAATGCGATCACCGCAAGGCGGACAGAATTTTCAAGGCGGAGATTTCTCCGACATCTTCGGCGGTGGAAACCCACAAGACATATTCGCTAATTTATTTGGCGCAGGTGGACGTCGTGGTCCACGTAAAGGACAAGATTTACAAACAGAATCAACAATTACCTTTAAAGAAGCAGCTTTTGGCACCACTTTAGAACTTCGTTTATCTACTGATGGCGGGCCATCACAAACTATTTCTGCACGAGTTCCTGCAGGAGTAAATGATGGCGCAAAAATCCGCGTAAAAGGCAAAGGCGGCAAAGGTGATGCTGGCCCTGGTGATTTATTTATTATGTTGCACGTTAAGCCGCACGCAATTTTTTCACGCAAAGGTGAGAACATTGCAATCACTGTTCCAGTCACATTTACTGAAGCAACACTCGGCGCTGATATAAAAGTTCCAACTTTGACTGGTGAAGAAGTAACACTTCGTTTATCACCTGGCACCGCCAATGGTCGCGTGCTCCGTGTTAAAGGACGAGGGATAGCAAAAGGTGCAACCATTGGAGATTTGCTTGTAACCGTTGAAGTACAGGTTCCACAAAACTTACCAAGTGATGCAGTCGAAGCCTTGCAGAAATATGCCGAAGCAACATCTGAAACAGATGTGCGCAGTGAGCTAAAGAGTAAGGCGGAGTTATGAGTAACGAACCTCAAGATAATAAGACTCCAGATGATGACGCTGGGCTTTATGTAATTTCAGTTGCTGCCGAACTTTCTGGGCTGCACCCACAAACTCTGCGTCAGTACGATCGCTTAGGTTTAGTCTCACCAAACCGAACTGTTGGGCGCAATCGTCGTTACTCGTTGCGCGACATCGCATCGCTGCGAATGGTTGGGCGTTTAGTTGGCGAAGGTATCAATCACGCCGGAATCAAAAGAATTATTGAACTTGAATCTGCCATGGCAAATATGGCAATTGAGGTTGCGCAGTTGCGCATTGAAGTAGATGCGCTGCTAAAAGAGAATCCACCTAAAGCACTTGTTTCACGCCGAAAAAATGAAGTTATTGTCTATAAAGAAGATTAGACAGGCTTAAAAGCTTTAATCCTGCCGTTCCATTTACCCAGAACCTTTTCTGCTGGTGTTAACAAAACACCCTCAAGCACAGTTGAATAAATATCTCGGAAATCTGTGGTCACGGCTAAATCACCGTCAATTAATTTAGTTAGCGACGGTTGATCACCATAGAAACCACCATTGACTCGATCTCCGATTAAAAAGACTGGTCCGGCGGTTCCGTGATCAGTACCTTCAGAACCATTACCTTTTACGCGTCGCCCGAATTCGCTATAAACCAGAACAGTAATATCTTTTGAGCGACCCGATGCTTTCATTTGGCTCAAGAACTTGGTGATACTTGTTGAAACGGTTCCAAGCAGTGCTGCTTGAGCATTAGCTTCGTTGGCGTGAGTATCAAAGCCACCAAGTGAAACAGACCAAACTTTTGTTGGCGCACCAGCTTCGATTAGTTTTCCAACCACGCTTAATTGCTGAGTTAAATTTGAATCACCGCCAGCATTGCCACCGCTAACAGTTGGAAGATCATCTGACATTTTCGTTGCTTGAGATAAAATAGGTGTGATATTTCCAGAGATGCTAAATAGATTACGCATCGATAAAGCCGCCGCCGCCATCAACTTGTTATCTGCGCGGGTAGGTTTTGATAATTGATCGCACGCCTTAGCAAATACACCAGAAGGAATTACTAAACCACCCAAAGGAAGTGCGGATCCACTGTTTTTTGCACCGACCAACAATGGCGGCAGAACAGAACCCAAACTTATGGAAGTCATTGGATCAATCTTTTGTGTATCTAGCCATCTTCCCAGCCAACCAGTGCTTAGATGAGTTTTTGGAGATCCGGTCTGCCAAATAGCCATTGAAGAGAAATGAGAACGATCTGGTTCGGGATACCCAACTCCGCGAACAATTGCTACCTTCTTTTCATCCCACAAGTTCTTAATTCCTGTCATTGCTGGATTCAAAGCCAACTCATCTGAAAGCGGAAGTAACGTCTCAGCTTTGTAAGTTAAATCAGGGCGCGCTGCGTAATACGCAGGATCCTTGAAAGGAATCACGGTGTTTAATCCGTCGTTTCCGCCGTAGAGAGTTACAACAACCAATATTGGTGTGCCCAGCGGAAGCGGCCGCGTGATTGCTGCTTCGGCAACATCATTTATCGAAAGAACACTTGCCGCTGTTGCAGCTGTTGCTGCGCCCGAGAACTTTAAGAATTGCCGCCTGGTGTACTTGGACATTCCAAGTTGTTCAGCAGACATAGTTGGAATTTCGTTCATTGGCTCACCACATATTCTGGGCTACAAATTGCAAGTTCAACTAAGCGAGGAAGATTGTTCTGCAAATCGCTAAGTGGCACCGATGTTCGCGCCGTCCATTCAGGAATTGCTAATAAATCGGCTAAGTAAGTGATTCTCTTATCTGGCGCGATTGCTTTGATCGTAGAAAGATCAGCCTGCTTGACCAACCAAGAAGCAAAAACAATTCTAAATTGCGCACTCGCCGAGCTAAGCCAGGCCTCATCAGTTGGCCAACCACCAACATTTGGTGGAGAGAAAGGAATCTGTGCCAACTTATCTAGGTACCCATTTAGCTTTGTAAAGGAATCTAGCCTAGAAGGCGTTAATTCCAGCGCTTTACACACCGCGACAAACCACTCGACCGGTGACTTAACAATTGAATACTTCCGGTTAGTTAAATCCTTACCGTTTAATAAGGCGGTTAACCCTTGTTGTATATCTCTTCCCGCCAAGGCGTTAATTAGCGGATGATTCTGAGGTAAAGCTTCAGTACTGGAAATAAAGCGGTACCAAATTCGTTCGGCTAAAAAGCGTGGGCAATCCGCCTGATCCACAAGATGGGTAATCGCCTCTGGCCCAGTCATTACTGCGGTCTTACCCAAAATTGTTACCGCACCAGTGTCACGGCGCTTCTGATTTAAAGTCACAACTCCAGTACTTCGAGGTACTTGATATCCAGTCAACGCTCGCGACAATTCTTTAACATCTTTTTCGGTGTATCGATTAACACCTAAAACAAATAGCTCCATAACTTCTCGCGCCAAATTTTCATTTGGTGATTTTAAGGTATTTTCATTTCCGTCCAACCAAACTTGCAACGCACCATCTAAAAGCATCGCTTGCGATAAGTCTTTGAAGTTGCCAAGTGCATACTTTCTAAAAGTTTGATTTTGCGTCAACATAGGAAGCGCATAATTAACCTTGCCTATAGAAGTCGCCCAATGTCCATGCCAGAACCAGACCATTCGCTCTTGCAAAGGTTTATTCGTCAAAACCATTTGGTCTAACCACCAAAGTGTTAGCTCTTTTTTCTGTGCACCAAGCGCTTGTGAAAATTGCGCTGAGTCTGCGCTCTTAGGGGCGGGGCGCTGACCTAAGTCTGCAAACACTGGTTCTTTCGGCGCTCCTGAATCAACGGCCGGTGGATTAAGAAGTGAGCTTTTATATGTTGCAGGTCCGGCTTTCAAAGCGGCGGCAAATTCTCCAGGACGTGGCCCGAAAGCAAAGCGGTTAATCAGCCTTGATATCTCCAGCCGTTTTGCATCCATATGAGAACGCTAGGGCAGTTGGATTAACAATGTAAGGTTTAACTATGAATTCACATCAACTTCTCCGAGAAGAGATTATTAACAAGGCTGTTGTTCACGGCAAAGTCATCCTTTCTTCAGGAAAAGAAGCGGATTATTACGTTGATCTGCGCCGCGTGACCCTTGATCACGTTGCAGCCCCGCTGGTAGGCGAAGTTATGTTGGAGCTAACCAAAGATTTAGATTACGAGGCAGTAGGTGGCTTAACACTTGGTGCAGACCCAGTTGCTACTGCGATGATGCATGTTGCAGCACGTAACGGAAAAGCAATCGATTCTTTTGTAGTTCGCAAGGCCGAGAAAGCTCACGGATTGCAGCGCCGTATCGAAGGACCAGATGTTGTTGGCAAGCGCGTTTTAGCGGTTGAAGATACTTCTACGACTGGTGGATCAGTTTTAGCTGCGGTTGAAGCGTTGAAAGAAGCCGGTGCGATCGTTGTAGGCGTTGCAGTAATTGTGGAACGTGGTGCAAAGCAGGCAATTATTGATGCTGGTTATGAATACCGCGCAGCGTTTCAACCAGCAGATTTAGGTCTGTAACCTTTAACTTCTGGAAGTACTAACTCAAGTGGCGCTTAGTTCGCCATTCGCGCAAGATTTCCAGACCAACTGGCAGAACGCTTACAAAAATAACTAATCCAACAACTGGCAATAAGTATTTATCAACGCTGCCTTCGAGTTTTTCACCTAAGTAATAACCGGCGATAATTAACCCATCGGTCCATAAAACCGCGCCAATGCAGTTCCAGAAGAAGAATTTCTTTGCAGGCATTCCGATGATTCCGCACATTGGATTTATCAAGGTGCGTACAAAAGGAATAAAACGTGCCAGCACCAAAGCTTTGCCAGTGCCGTATTTATTTAGCCACTTTTCGGTCGCCTTTACTTTCTTCTGGTTAAAAACTCGACCGTCGGGGCGATCAAATAACTTCACGCCAAATTTAGCGCCAATGAAATATCCGGTCTGTGACCCAACGATCGCAACCAGCGGCGCACCGATCAGCAGCGCTGCAATATCGATCTGAACGCCATCGAAAATTTTTGCAGCCGCTCCAGATGCGCCGATACCTGCCAAAAAGAGCAGAGAGTCGCCCGGGAAGAAGAGCCCGATGAGCAGCCCAGTTTCCATAAAGATGATCGCCAGGATGCCGACCAAACCAAGGGTGGAGATGATGGAATGGGCGTCGAAGAGGTTCACTGCAGTATTCATTGCGGCAAGGTTAGCCGACCAACCCGAGCAACCCCAGCGTAAAAATTTTATATATAAGAGGTATATCGCTCTAATTTTGGTGTTTAGGGGTGGGTTATGCGTAAACTCTCGCCATCTTAGCGTCCGCACTCGAAAGGACGCCCTGACTCTCCAACGGAGGAGAACCAATGCGAGCATCTGCCGCCCTGTCCAATGTGCAAGTAACCGGCACAAACTTAAATATCACCTACGTGGTCCTAGCGATTTCACTTCTCGCACTCGCCATCGCCTGGGTCTTGCGTGCCCAAGTTTTGGCAGCCAGCGAAGGCACCGAGAAAATGCGCGAGATCGCCGAAGCTGTGCAAGAAGGAGCCGCCGCATACCTCGCGCGCCAGTTCCGCACACTTTCTTATTTTGTTGGAATTGTTTTCTTCTTACTCTTCGCACTACCTGCTGATACAACTTCAATTCGTATCGGGCGCTCGCTCTTCTTCCTTATGGGTGCAGGATTTTCCGCACTCGTTGGTTACAACGGTATGTGGCTGGCAGTTCGCGCAAATGTGCGCGTTGCAGAAGCTGCTCGTCAAAAGAGTGCAGAAAAGGCAGTACAAATTGCCTTCCGCACAGGCGGCGTTGTCGGTATGACAACAGTTGGTCTTGGACTAATCGGTGCAGCCGGAGCAGTTGTTATCTTCCGTGAAAACGCACCAACAGTTCTTGAAGGTTTTGGTTTCGGTGCTGCAATGCTCGCGATGTTTATGCGCGTTGGCGGCGGAATCTTTACAAAGGCAGCAGATGTCGGAGCTGACCTCGTCGGTAAAGTTGAAAAAGGAATTCCTGAAGATGACCCACGCAACCCTGCAACAATTGCAGATAACGTCGGCGATAACGTCGGTGATTGTGCTGGTATGGCCGCTGACTTATTCGAGTCATATGCAGTAACACTTGTTGCCGCACTTATCTTAGGTAAGGCCGCATTTGGTAATGAAGGTTTGATCTATCCATTGATCGTTCCTGCAATCGGAATTCTTACCGCAGTAATCGGTATTTTCCTCACCAAGATGCGCCCTACAGATAAGTCAGCAATGAATGCAATTAACCGTTCATTCTTCTTATCCGCAATTATTTCTGCCGGCCTAACCGGTCTTGCAACATTTACTTACCTACCTGCAAAGTTTGATCAACTAACAAACTTCTCACCTAAGGTTCTTGCAGATGCTGGCAATATCAATCCACGAGTTCTCGCACTTGGCGCAGTATTAATCGGTATCGCACTTGCCGCTGCAATTCAGGTATTAACAGGCTTCTTCACTGAAGTTGGTAAGCGCCCAGTAAACGACGTTGCAGCATCATCACAAACAGGTGCCGCAACAGTACTTTTGGCTGGTATCTCAGTTGGTTTCGAATCAGCTGTTTACTCAGCACTTTTGATCGCAGCATCCGTGTTCGGTGCATTCTTGCTCGGTGGCGGTTCAATCACATTGTCACTCTTTGCAATCGCAATCGCAGGCACTGGTTTGCTAACAACTGTTGGCGTAATCGTTGCAATGGATACCTTCGGACCAATTTCTGATAACGCACAAGGCATCGCAGAAATGTCAGGCGATGTTAAGGGCGAAGGCGCACAGATCCTTACCTCACTCGATGCAGTTGGAAACACAACTAAAGCGATTACTAAGGGAATTGCAATCGCAACTGCAGTACTTGCCGCAACCGCATTGTTCGGTGCATTCACCGATGCAATCAAGGAAGCAGTCATCAAGGCTGTTGGTGAAGGCGCAGATGTCGCACTTCAATTCCAGGGCGTGCTCGATGTTGCAGATCCTCGTAACCTCGTTGGTCTAATCATCGGCGCAGCAGTTGTATTCCTCTTCTCAGGTCTTGCAATCAACGCAGTTTCTCGCGCAGCAGGTGCTGTTGTTATGGAAGTTCGTAACCAGTTCAAGTTGCACCCAGGAATTATGAAGGGAACTGAAAAGCCTGAATACGGTCGCGTTGTTGATATTTGTACTCGCGATTCACTTCGCGAACTTGCAACACCAGGACTTCTTGCAGTTATGGCACCAATCGCAGTTGGCTTCGGTCTCGGCGTTGGCGCATTAGGTGCATACCTTGCTGGTGCAATCGGCACCGGAACTCTTATGGCTGTCTTCCTTTCAAACTCAGGCGGTGCTTGGGATAACGCGAAGAAGATGGTTGAAGATGGAAATTACGGCGGCAAGGGTTCAGATGCACACGCTGCAACAATTGTTGGCGACACTGTTGGAGATCCATTTAAGGACACAGCAGGCCCAGCAATTAACCCACTTATCAAGGTTATGAACTTGGTTGGTCTCTTGATTACACCTGCAATTGTGAGTTTCGCACTTCCAACCCAGCAGAGCACATCAATGATCATCGCACTCGTAGCAGTTCTGCTTATCGTCGGTTCGCTAATTCGCAGCCGTCGCCAAGCAACTTCTATCGAGTACTAAGAAAATAACTTCCCCGATCTTAGGAAACGATGCCAGATAAAAAACATGCTGGAGAACTAAAGAAACTGGTGATCGTTGAATCACCGGCGAAAGCGCGCAAGATTGGCGACTACCTCGGCGATGGTTTCATCGTCGAGGCTAGCGTCGGTCATATCCGCGACTTGCCACAGCGCGCAGCTGATATTCCTAAAGATGTTAAAAAACTTGCCTGGTCAAAAGAAGGCGTCGATATCGAAAATGATTTCGCACCTTTATATGTCATCAACCCCGATAAGAAAGCAAAAGTCGCTGAACTTAAAGAGTTGATGAAAGGCGCCGACGAGTTATTACTGGCAACAGATGAAGACCGCGAAGGCGAAGCTATTGCCTGGCACTTAGTTGAAGTTCTTGAACCAAAGATCCCAATTAAGCGAATGGTCTTTAACGAGATCACTAAAGAAGCGATCCAGGCAGCGGTCATGAATACCCGCGATTTGGATTACAACTTAATTGATGCGCAAGAAACCCGTCGCGTTCTCGATCGCCTTTTCGGCTACAGACTTTCACCAGTACTTTGGAAGAAAGTTATGCCGCGAATTTCCGCCGGCCGCGTGCAATCTGTTGCGACCAAGTTAATCGTTGAAAAAGAGCGCGAACGCATGGCTTTCATTTCATCTTCTTGGTGGGATCTAAATGCAACTTGCGATCTTGGCTTCACCGCACGCTTGCTTTCGGTTGAAGGCAAGAAAGTAGCCTCCACCAGCGACTTTGGGGCAGACGGCGCAGTTAAAGAAAAGTCACTTGAAAACATTCTGCTTCTTGATGAAACCAGCGCACGCGCACTTGTTGATTCACTTAAATCAACTCCGCTCACCGTTAAATCAATGGAGGAGTCTCCACGTACCGAGCGTCCTAAACCACCATTTACAACATCGACTATGCAACAAGATGCTGGTTCAAGACTTGGTTGGGGCGCACAAATCACAATGCGCGTTGCACAGCGCTTGTACGAAAACGGTTACATCACTTATATGCGTACTGATTCAATCAATCTTTCTGCACAAGCAATCAATGCAGCGCGTGCTGCCGCGAAATCACTTTATGGCGCAGACCATGTGGCCGATGCACCACGTGTTTATCAAGGAAAGTCTAAGAATGCACAAGAAGCCCACGAGGCGATTCGTCCCGCCGGTGATTCATTTAAAACACCAGGTGAATTAGCACCCGAACTCTCTCGCGATGAATTCGCACTCTACGATCTAATCTGGAAGCGCACTGTTGCTTCCCAAATGGCAGATGCTAAAAAGATGCAGATGCGCGTTGATTTTGATGCCACCACATCAGATAAGAAAGCCACAATCTTTCGCGCAAACGGCAGCGTAATCACCTTTCCTGGCTTCTTGGCTGCATACGATGACATCGTCGATGAAAACGCCAAAGTCGATGAAGAAGCATCTGATAAGCGCCTTCCCGCAATGACAGTCGGCCAATCAATCAAGGTCAGCGAATATAACTGTGAAGGCCACGACACCAAGCCACCTGCGCGTTACACCGAACCAACACTTGTAAAGAAGTTGGAAGAACTCGGTATCGGTCGCCCCTCAACATTTGCATCTATCATTCAGACAATTCAAGACCGTGGCTACGTTTACAAGCGTGGTCGCGCACTTGTGCCAACCTTCTTGGCATTTTCTGTGACAGGCCTATTAGAAACTCACTTTACAAAGTTAGTTGATTACGACTTCACCGCTTCAATGGAAGAAGATCTCGACAAGATCGCAGCCGGTGAAGCTGGCCGCGTTGATTGGCTCCGCGATTTCTATTACGGCATCGATGGCCAACCAGGCCTTAACGAGCTCTCCCTTGATCTCGGCGGCATCGATGCGCGCGCAACCAACACAATGAACTTATCTGACACGATCGAAATCCGCGTTGGTCGTTACGGCGCCTATCTTCAAGAAAATATTCCAGACCAAGACCGCAAACTCGCAAATATCCCCGAAGAACTCGCACCCGATGAGTTAACTCTTGCCAAAGCGATTGAGCTACTTGCAGCACCTTCTGGTGAGCGCGAACTCGGCACAGATCCACAAACCGGTTTAGAAGTTATCGCTAAGTCCGGACGCTTTGGTCCTTACATCACCGAAGTATTTCCACCAGAACCAGTTGAACTTGACGATAAAGGTGAACCAAAGAAGAAGCGTAAAAAGAAAGATGCACCTAAACCAAAGACTGCATCACTTCTTTCCACAATGACTCTGGATACCATCACAATTGATGATGCGTTAAGACTGCTTTCACTTCCGCGCATCCTCGGCACAAATTCAGCTGGTGAAGATATAACTATTCAAAATGGACGCTACGGCCCATACTTAAAAGCTGGCCTAGATTCACGAACGCTGACAAGTGAAGATCAACTCTTCTCACTCTCACTCGATGAAGCACTTGAAATTTACTCAAAGCCAAAAGAGCGTCGTCGTGGTGTTGCCAAACCTCCACTAAAGGAACTCGGTAAAGATCCAGCAACCGAGAAAGAAGTTATTGTTAAAGACGGTCGATTTGGTATGTATGTCACCGATGGTGAAACCAATGCAACACTTCGCCGCGGCGACACCCTCGAAGCACTAACTATCGAACGCGCCCTTGAACTTCTGGCTGGCCGCCGCGCGTGGGAGGCCGAAAACGGCCCTTCACCCAAGAAATCAAAGAAGAAGGCTGCAAAAGTTAAGGCTGGGGATAGCGCACCATCGCTTACAAAGAATACGATTAAGAAGGCAGCAACAAAGAAGAAGGCCGCTAAAAAAGCTACTGGCAAAGCTGCAAAGAAATCGGAATAGAGTAAAACTATGTCTCGCGAAACTTGGCTAATCACAGGCGGTGCGGGATATATCGGCACACACGTTGCTGACCTTTTCATCACTAATGGCAAAGACGTTGTCTTGCTCGATTCACTTTATCAAGGCCTTGAATCGCGAGTAATTTACTTACGCAAGAAACATAACCAGGAGATTCCGCTACACGTGGTTGATATTCGAGATTACACCGCTGTCGAAAATATTTTAAAGAGCCAAGCCTTTACTGGCATTGTGCACACAGCCGCTCTGAAAGCAGTTGGCGAATCAGTAGAAAAACCGGATGAGTACAAGGAAGTCAATTACACAGCCACCACCGAACTCTTATCTCTTGCCCAAAAGCATGGCGTGACGAAATTTTTATTCTCATCAACTGCCGCGGTTTATGGAAGTCCAGACACTATGGAGCCTTGTAAAGAAAATGGTCCACTTTCACCAATATCTCCATACGGATCTACAAAGTTAGATGCCGAAAGCAAAGTAACCGCATTTATAAATACGCCTGGCAATTCTGGATCATCATTTCGCTTCTTCAACGTCGTAGGCGCCGCATCTCTTGAACTGCTCGATAACTCTGTCGAGAACTTGGTACCAATTGTTTTAGGTAAGTTAAATAAAGGCGAAGCACCAGTTATCTTCGGTATCGATTATTTAACGACTGACGGCACTTGTGTGCGCGATTATGTCGATGTTCGCGATATCGCAGCAGCACACCTGGTCGCAGCTAATGCCACAAAACCAATTCCAGCAATTATCAACGTTGGCACAGGCCGCGGGGCATCGGTGCGCGAGATCATTAACTTGGTACTAGATGCCACAAATAAGAGTGATACCGAAGTTATTGAGGCTCCACGTCGTGCCGGAGATCCAGCATTTCTTTGTGCAGATGTTGAACTGGCTGCAAAAGAGATGGGCTTTAAATCCAAATACAGCCTTGAAGAAAGTATCCGCAGCCTCTTTTAGGCTCTTTCTCTGCGCCCGATAGACTTAATTCATGCCGAATAGCTTGCCGACCCCTGCCGCCCCGGCGCAGGATGAAACCCGCAGCGTTCTGGCGATCCCCGCATTTCGCAAGCTCTGGAACTCCATGGTCTTCTCTTCCCTCGGTGATTGGCTCGGACTTCTAGCAACAACAGCACTGGCCCAAAAACTTTCCGGTGGATCTTATGCAACTGCAAACTTCGCAATCGCCGGTGTCTTCATCGCACGCTTGCTGCCCGCAGTCTTTCTCGGCCCTATCGCAGGCGTTATTGCCGATCGCTTTGATCGCCGCAAATTAATGGTTGTCTCTGACATCTTGCGCGCCGCACTTTATATCTCTATCCCTTTGGTAAATACATATCTCTGGCTTTACACCGCAATGATCTTGGTCGAATGTTTAACGCTCTTCTGGTCACCAGCCAAGGAAGCAACGGTTCCAAATTTAGTTGGTAAAGAACGCCTCGAAAGTGCCAACCAAGTCTCACTCTTAGCCGCATACGGCACCGCACCGATCGCAGCAATATTATTCTCACTGCTCACCTTATTTGCCAACGCCATCGAATCACTCTTTCCATTTACTATCGGTGATTCAATTGATATTGCACTCTATGTAAACGCGGCCAGCTTCGCTTTTGCCGCAATTACCATTTGGGGACTTAAAGAAATTCCAAAGGGTGCGGCAGCCAAGAAAGCAAAAGATGAAGGCGTCTTAAAATCACTTCACGATGGTTGGAAAGCAGTTAGCCAAACCAAAATTGTGCGCGGCCTTGTGGTCGGAATGATCGGCGCTTTCTTTGCCGCAGGTGCGGTTATTGGCCTTGCTCGCACATTTGTAGGCGATCTCGGTGGCGGTGATGCGGCATATGGTGTTTTATTCGGCGCAGTCTTTACCGGCCTTGCCATCGGCATTGCATTTGGCCCAAAGATATTTGCGCAATTTTCCCGCCGCCGTTTATTTGGCGCATCGCTGACAACAGCAGGTTTCTTCCTGGTTTTACTTGCAATTATTCCTAACCTTGTAATGGCAGTTTTCACCGTAATAATCCTTGGCATGTTCAGCGGCGTCACTTGGGTAACCGGCTTCACCATGCTCGGAATGGAAGTTCAAGATGAAGTACGCGGGCGCACTTTCGCCTTCGTGCAATCCTTGATCCGCATCACTTTGGTGGCAGTTCTTGCGATCGCACCAGTAGTCGCCGCAGCCTTTGGTGTTCACACCATTAACTTTGAAAACGGCAGCATCAACTTCAACGGCGCCCAAGCAACAATTCTTATCGCAGGTGTGATCGCATCGATCATTGGTTCAATCTCGTATCACCAGATGAAAGATCGCCCAAATGTTTCTCTCTGGTCAGATATTTCAAATGCACTAAAAGGTGAACTCGGTGGCATCACTGGTGCGCCAACTGTCGGCACCTTCATCGCATTTGAAGGCGGCGAAGGCACCGGCAAATCAACGCAATCAAAGTTGCTTAAGAAATGGTTAGAAGATCGCGGTGAAACTGTGGTTCTCTCGCGCGAACCTGGCGGAACAAATTTAGGTCAAGGCTTGCGCAAGATTTTGCTCGGACACGAAACTGGAGAGATCAGCCCACGCGCCGAAGCTTTACTTTATGCCGCAGATCGCGCCCACCATGTTTACTCAGTCATTCGTCCGGCACTTGCAAAAGGTGAAGTTGTAATTTCAGATCGTTACTTTGATTCATCAATTGCCTACCAAGGCGCTGGTCGCGTTCTATCCCCCGGTGAAGTCGCCCGCATTTCACGTTGGGCAACCGAATCTTTATTTCCAACGTTGACCATTGTGATCGATCTTTCTGCGGAAACTGGCATCGGCCGCTTAAAGAGCCACGATCGATTAGAAGCAGAACCGCTAGCTTTTCACGAGCGCGTGCGCCAAGAGTTCTTACAGATCGCACGCCTTGATCCCGAACGTTATTTAGTTGTCGATGGCACGCAATCAATCGAAGAAATCCATCAAGAGATCATCAACCGCGTTGCCGCACTTCCTGCAATTTCTCACATCGTTAAGACACCAAAGATGAAATCTCCAAAGAAATTGCTAAAGAAGAAATGAGCACACCTTCTGTCTTTGATGAATTAGTTGGCCAATCCCACATCACCGAAATCTTGCAAGGCGCAGTTAAAGCTGCCCAAAGTGGGCAAGAGTCACCCAATCTCTCTAAACACGGAATGACTCACGCCTGGATCTTCACCGGCCCGCCAGGCAGTGGCCGCTCATCGGCAGCCGTTGCCTTTGCCGCAGCACTGGTCTGTCCTGCAGGCGGCTGTGGCACCTGCCAGGCGTGCCGCAGCACCCAAACCTCGGGCCATCCTGATGTCGAGATCATCCGTACTGAAGGCCTTTCCATCAAGATCGATGAAGTTCGCGAACTTTTAACTCGCACATCCTGGGCGCCATCAATGGGCGGCTGGCGCGTTGTCGTGATGGAAGATGCCGATCGCATGACTGAATCTGCAGCGAACGCACTTCTTAAGGCAATTGAAGAACCCGGCGCTCGCACAGTTTGGTTGCTTTGTGCCCCAACACTTCACGACATCTTGCCCACAATTCGTTCACGCTGTCGCCACCTGCAGCTGCGCACACCATCAACACATGACGTGACACAAGTTTTAGAAAAGCGCGATGGCATAACACCTGCAATGGCAGATTTCGCCGCCCGCGTTTCACAGGGGCACATCGGTCGCGCAAGATACATTGCCACAAATGAACACGTGCGCAGCAATCGGGCACAAGTTATGAAGTTACCGCTGCAACTAACTTCTATAGCCGCCGCATACACAGCTGCGCAAACACTTGTCGATCTTGCAACGCAAGAGGCGAATGCCACAACTGATGCGCGCGATGAGGCAGAAACGCAGGCGCTCGCCGAGGCTTACGGCAAAGGCGCAACCGGTCGCGGCATGGCAACCGGTGGATCAAAGGCAATCAAAGAGTTGGAGAAAGAACAGAAATCACGAGCCACCCGCGCCGTGCGCGATGGTTTAGATGGCGCGCTCCTTGATATCGCAACTTTCTATCGCGATGTGATGCTTGTGCAATCTGGAGCCACCGATTCGATTATCAACATAGATATCCTTGATGAAATAACCGCTTATGCGCATAAAAACCCTGCCCACGCAACGGTGAAGAAGATCAACGCAATTATGGAAGCGCGGACCAACTTGAGCCACAATGCAGCGCCCCTTTTGACCATCGAAGCTTTGATGTGTCGTTTGGCCTGATTACTTGGGTTTTGAACCCTCAGACCACAAAGTAACCCCAGGATAGAACGAAGGCACAACTCGCCTTTCAAATTGACCAACTCTATAAAGAAAGGAATTGATAACAAAATTCTCTTTCTTTAGAGAACTACCTTTACTGAATATCCTATATATTTTTATAGGCCACTTTAAAAAAACTACAGAACTTCTAGTGTGCGATATCTCAAAGCCTACTTCTGCAATCTTTTGTTTAAACTCTTCTCGCAGGTAGCGCCTGACATGCCTAACCGCTTCATCATGCTCCGACCATAATTTAGGATCCTCAGGAACTGAAAATAGGAATTTTCCTCCAGGTCTAGTAACCCTATACATTTCTGCTAACGCTGAAATATCATTTTCTATATGCTCCAAAACATCCAGGCACAAGACTGCATCAAAAGATTCTGATTCAAAAGGTAAATCGGTCGCATCTCCTCGCACTACATGGATACCCTTTTTCAACTGCAATTCGACGCCCAAATCAGACATTTCGAGACTCGTCAGATTAAAACCTAAATCGGTTAGAAGCAACGTGTTACCGCCACTAGCCGAGCCGACATCCAAAATTCTTGATCCTGCAGGAAGAGAGCGCGCCCATTTAGCTACAGACTCAGTCCGGAGTAGGTACCACCAGTGAACACTTTCTAAATCTGCCAAGTTTTGAATTTCTACCGAATCCATGTGTAGATTATAACTATGCCTAGAGTAATAAAGTCGAGCAAGAAACCCTTCGTATCGATAGTTATTCCTATGTATAACGAAGAAGAATCGGCCGCCCAAACTCTTAATGAAGTTGTTAAGGTGCTTGAATACTACAATGGAAAAAGCGAGATCATCTTTGTGGACGATTGTTCTACAGATAAGTCAATTGAAGTGCTTTCTAATGCTAGAAAAGGAAGCAAAGCAAAAATTTTAGCTCTGCGCAAAAATGTTGGTCATATGCGAGCTCTCTGCATAGGGTTAGAAAGAGCTGAAGGGGATTGTGTGATTACACTCGACTGTGATCTTCAAGATCCCCCAAGGTATATTCCGGAACTAATCGAGACCTATATTTCAATGACTTCAAAGAATCAAAGAATTGATGTAATTCAGACCGTTAGGGTAAATCGGAAGACGGATACACTCTTTAAATCAATAACTGCTCGGTTGTATTACAGAATAATACGGGCATTAACGGGAATCAGCGTCACTACAAATGCTGCCGACTACAGATTAATGTCTAGGAGTTGCGTAGATACTTTAACCGCCCTCCCAGAGAAAGAAAAAATCCTCAGATTGTTGATACCCGCTCTCGGATTCAAAGTAAAAGAGATTGAGATTGTTCGCGACACGCGGTACGCAGGAAAATCTAAATATCCGCTGTCCAAAATGATCTCACTGGCAATCAACTCGGCAATTGGTTTCACAACAAAACCCCTTCGAGTCCTTGGAGTCTTTGGAGTGTTTGTCTCGGCTTTGATGCTCATTCTTTCAGTTGTTTTTGGAATTCTTTGGCTGCAAGGACGAACAGTCCCAGGTTGGACGTCGATCGTATTCCTAATATTGTCGACTAATGCGGCTTTATTTGCATCGGTTGGATTATTAGGTGAGTACATTGGTCGAATCTACATTCAAGTTCAGAATCGACCTGAAGTAGAATACGACGAACTATAAATCACAATTTTCGCCCAAAAATTCACACTAGATATTAAAACATCTGCAAAAAAATCATTTCTTGGTAGGCCAATTTTTACATCAATTAATTTTGCATAAATCGTGAGCGTTGAAGCGGTGTTATCTCTTACAATAGTAATAAGGAGAGTAACGTATTGAAAAAAGTAGCACCCTTGAAAATGCGAGTCATGATTTTTTTCATTTCGTGTGTTCTTTCGGCTTGTTCCTCGGAAGCCACAATCGAAACACCACTTTCGGATTTAGCAACATATGAAAACCAGAAGTTAGATTGGTTCACTTGTTACGAAGACTTTGAATGTGCCGACCTTCGCGTCCCGATCGATTACGCAGATCTAACAGTTAGCGCCTTTAAAATTGCGCTACTTCGCTATAAAGCCCAAGATCAAAAGAATCGAATCGGCTCTCTCATCGTTAACCCTGGTGGCCCCGGCGGCTCTGGCGTTGATTACGCCTACAACGCCCAATACATCTTTGATCCAGATGTCTTAGATCGCTTTGATATCGTCGGCTTTGACCCACGTGGCGTTGATCGCAGCGCACCAATTAAATGCCTTAACGATAAAGAAACTGATGCCGCATACGCCGCCGATGCCAAGCCCGACACCGAAGCCGAACTCACCCAAGCAATAGCCGATGCTAAATCCTTCATCGATAAATGCCAAAGTGCAAACAAATATTTAAACCATTTCTCAACTGCAGAAGCAGCTCGCGATATGGACATCCTGCGGGCAGCGTTAGGGGATAAGAAGCTGAATTACCTCGGCAAATCTTATGGAACATACCTCGGCACTCTTTATGCGCAGTTCTTCCCCGACAAAGTTGGCCGAATGGTCTTAGACGGCGCAGTTGATCCAAATATTTCAATCCTTGAACAAAATATTTCACAAGCAAAAGGCTTTGACGACGCCCTCGGTGCTTTCATTACCAATTGCGCTAAAGAAGATGACTGCCCGTTACCAAAGAATAAGCAAGATGCAACTACAAAAATAATTTCACTCTTCACGTCTGCTGCGACAAACCCGTTGCCACGCAAAAGAAAAGTTAAAAACGATGATCGCCCCGCAACCGAATCCCTGATCGTGCTCGGCATCGCATCGGCACTTTATGACGATGTCGATGGCTGGCCAAAGCTACGCACCGCAATTTCCGAAGCCCTACAAGGCTATGGAGACTCATTCCTTGATTTAGTAGACCAATATACAGATCGCTCACCCGATGGCACTTACATTTCTAACGAGTTAGATTCCGGTGCCATCATCGATTGCCTAGATTGGCCTGACACCCGCACCATCGAAGAAACCAAGGGAGATGCCAAGCGATTTACCGATGCTGCACCAATCTTTGGCCCATACCTGGCATATACAAATATCGCGTGCAAGTATTTGACTCCGCCAACGAAAGATAAGTTAACTCGCAAAACCAACAAGATAACTTCCATCAAAACCGCACCAATTATCGTGATTGGCACTAAACGCGACCCAGCAACGCCTTATGAATGGGCAGTTGGCCTCAGCAAAATATTCACCTCATCAAAACTAATCTCACTCAACGCCGACGGCCACACGGGCCAAGGACGCGGCAGCGCTTGTGTCGATAATGCAGTCGATGCCTATCTACTTGAGGGTAAAAGCCCCAAGAAAAACCTTAACTGCGCGCTTTAGTAAGACCCACTATTTGGTAAAGACCACCCCTTTTCATGGTGCAAAATAACTCCATGCGCTTAGACCATGTCTCATATGTAACTTCCCATGATCAACTAGCCGACACCGTGCAACGCCTGGGTTCTCGCCTTGGCACAACATTTGTTGATGGCGGTATCCACCCACGTTTTGGAACACGTAACTTCACTGCTCCACTTCTTGATGGCAAATACATCGAAGTTGTTTGCCCACTTGATCACCCAGCAACAGAACAAACACCTTGGGGTAAAGCTGTATCAAAGAAAGCTCAAGAAGGTGGCGGATGGCTTACTTGGGTATTTAGCACCGAAGACATTGCACCAATCGAAGAAAAGTTTGGTCGTAAAGCAGTCGATGGCCACCGTACGCGCCCAGATGGAACAGATCTTAAATGGAAGCAAATTGGTGTTAAGGAAATTGAAGAGTCTCGCGAGCTTCCATTCTTTATTCAGTGGCTCACGGCAGATCATCCATCGAAAGATGGAACAACAGTTTCCAAGATAGAAAAGATTGTTATTGCCGATAAAGATCAACTCTCTGACTCTTGGTTTAAAACTGAAATCATGAGCGCACTTGATAAAGTTGCAATTGATTGGGTAGACCCATCTAGCACCGAAGGCGAAACTGGAATAGTTTCCGTTCACCTGAGCACACCAGGTGGCTCAGTGGTCTTGGACTAGACCAACAATTCCAAGTATTTCAAATATGGCACAATCTTATATAATTAAACAACCTACTAAATTTGAAAATGAAAGGAATTTTTCATTGAAATTAGTTAAATAGTCTATTAATCCACTAACGCGCAAACAAGTCTTTTCTGAATTTTCTTTTGATTTATTCGTCGTAATTACAACCTCTTTCAGTTATCTTGCTATCCCTCTTCCCATAAACTTCGAAGGAATCATTTTGAAAGATGTGAAAGTTCTGCTTAAGACGAATTCATCTGCAATCATAATGGATACGTATTCAGAATTTGATCCGCGTGCAGGAAATATGTCTAGAAACTTGAAACGTGTACTTGGAATAGATCAATACAGCCAAGAAATAACCAAGAGACTAGCTATCAGTTTGTTCTCGTGCCGGATCTCATATCAGAGATAAATACTAAAGGTAAAAAGAATTTGCAATTGACTTAATTCGTGAGTATTCCAAGTGATCTAATGCTAATTGATTGTTGGTTTTTTGTGCGAAATCTAAAGTGGCTGAATCATGAATTATAGAACTGATCGCCAACCAAAGATCCCCTTCATCTAAATTTATAAGAGTCCCAACGGAGCCTTTCTTAACCCATTCACCAGCGCAGGAGGTATTTGTCTGAATGGGGTAAGCGCCACCAACCAATGCTTCTAGGAATGAAGTACTAACACCGTCACTAATTGAGCAACCAATATAGATACGTGCAACCGAAAACAAATTTTGTAAATCAAAATGCGAAAGGGGTTTCTCGATAGTTGTGTAAGTTATGCGATTTGGAAATGCTTCCTGTAGATTCTCAATTAAACCAACTACATCTGTTGAAACAGAAAAGAAGTGAACCAAGAATTTTTCATTCTCACTCGCGTTTAAAACCTTATAGAGTGTGGAAACGACTAACTGGCATCGTCCAAAATAACCTCCATAACCTTTTACCAAAATTAGGTTACGTTCAGAGGTGGGAACTCTTGGCAGGTTAATATCTATTTCAAGAAAACCACCAGAATTTGGAATAACAGGTAAATTGATTCCGGTAAACCCTAATTCTTCAGCTAAAGCGTAATCCCGTTCACACTCAGATGAGTATCTGTCTGACTGTTCAAGTAATTTAACAATCTTCTCTCTATGTTCCGGTATTGATTGAAAATGATAAATATCACTACCCCAATTTGTTGAAATTAAAATGAAGTCTTTTCCATATTTCTCTATGTAGTCCAAGCACAAGTACCCTGCACTTTGGAATTCAAGAACATGAACTATTTGGGGAGCAAATAAACGGATTTCTTTTCTCAATCGGCCTTGCCTTGTGAATTTCTTGAATACTCCACTGAAGAAAAGTTCAAAAACATGGTCAAAAAATCCAAGAAAAACTCGAAAGAATTTGTAATCGACAATTTCAATTAAGCCCATTTTTTCTAGACGGAGTATTTCTGGGTGTACCTTTCTAAAGAAATTGGATGGGAATACTCTGATCATCAGATTGGAGTTATCAAACTGAGCAAGCCAGCGAGCGGAATGAATACTATTTACCATACAAATAACTAATATGCGACGAGACTTCATCAAATCTCTTCTTTGTTAAAAAAAAGTTTCTTAAGCGATTTAGAACCCTTAGTTCTTAAAGGATAAAAAAGAAGATACGTAATAGTTTTAAATTTAAAGTCGTTACTCAAAAATCCCCGAATTAAGAAGGCTCTTATTAATGTTTTTACCCCCAACATGTAATTGAATTGAAAGGCTGTGATGGAGGCATAGTAGTGGGAATGAGCTCGAGACATTCGAATCATTCGGCTTGTCAAGTTATGGGTGGTTACAAATTCTTCTATAACTGATATTTGTTCTCTCATCATTTCTGGCCCTCGTTTTGAGATTGATGTAGATTCTTTATGGAATCGCCATTGCGCGAGCACCTCATCACGTTTTTGAAAGGATCCCAGTTGCACGATGCGCAACCAAAAGTCGTAATCGCCAACATATTTCCATTTCACGTTCCGGCCCCTAATTTTCAAGGCTTCAGCTTTCCTGATGAATGTGCCTGGACCTGGTAGGCAAACGAATCTTCCAAGCAATCTATCAAGGGAGAATTCATCTACCCAGACAGTTTTAATTTTGTTTCCATCCTGGTCAATCATGTTCCAATTTGGATACCAAACGACAATATCGGGATTAGTATCGAAAAAATCTTCAACACCATCAAAAATTAGTGGAGTAAATAGTGGATCATCTGCGCTGACAACAAGAATGAAATCACCTACTGCATTGATAATTCCAGTATTGACAGCCGCAGACTCTCCAGCATTATTCTTTTTGATCACTTTAATTTTATGTGAATATCTCTCTAAAATTTCAGCGGTTCGATCAGTTGATCCATCATCAATAACAAGGTATTCGACACTATATCCTTCTGCTGCTTTTAACACAGAAAGCACGGTTTCTTCAATATAATTGGCACCGTTATAAACGGGGGTAATTACCGAAATCCTCATAGATAAGTTGCGACAATCCATTTGGCGAAAGGTATTGCAGAAGTCCAGCCAGGGCTTACTGCGTTTAAGACGTGAACAATGTTATGTTCCTTTTGGACTACAAAGTCCATCTCAAACTCCCCTTTTTCTAGATTTACCAATTGGGCGCGTATTCCAGGTCTCTTTTTCTTCCAAGAAATTGATTCGTTTGCTGATGGAACCAACTTTTGGCCATCTCTAGATAAAACTTTTGTTGAAATTTTTGGCAGCTCGGTTCTTGCTAAATTGATCAAATTAGCGGGCGAATTAGCCATGAGGGATTTGAGAGCTTTTATGCTGCTTTGCAAATCTAGGAATTCTGGAAGATCCTGCCACGAATACTGCTCTCTTCCCAGGATAGGAATCGCTGTGGGGCCAATTTTAATGTCACCTTGAACGGTCAGAGTGAAGTGCACACCAAGGAATGGATTTTTTGGATTAGGAACCGGATAAACGAGCGTTTTCAATGGAAGATTAGCCCGTGGGGTCACTTTGTACAGTCCCAATACCGGCAATTGCGCATATTTCTTTCCAACACCAACCGAGTGTGCAAGATGAATTGCATTTGTACCTGCCGCATTAATGATCTGGACCGCAGAAAGAGATACCCCATTTATCGTCACTTTATAATTCAAATCTATTTTTATCATTGCTTCAGTACGTAGTTCACCACCTAATTTTAAGTAACTCTCTCTAATGCGCTCACTAACAAGTACCGGGTCACTCACGGCTGTTAACGGTGACCAAATGAATTGCCTGTATGTCTTGGCTAAAGGTTCAAAATCGTTTAATTCATCTTCTTCCAAAAGCTCGAGTTTAGCTCCATTAGCTAGTCCACGCCTATACAACTCATGGAGTCGAGGCAGATCTTCTTCACAGGTTGCGACAACAACTTTGCCACATTCATTTATAGGCAACCTACTTTCAGAAATAATCTCCCTCAGTGCGGAATTTCCCTCTAGACAGAACCGAGCCTTAAGTGAATCGGGTGAGTAATAAAAACCAGCATGTAGAACGCCAGAGTTTCGACCAGACGCGTGCTGAGCAGGAGCAGTCTCCTTCTCGGCGATCAGAACTCTCAAACTTGGATTTCTCTGTAAAAGCTCTACTCCTATAGAGAGGCCAACAATTCCAGCCCCGACGATTAGATAGTCGTACTCTTTTTGCACGTGGCGATCCTATCTCACACACAAAAAAAGTTCGGTAGGCTATCTTAACTTTGGAGGAATATTGAAAAAAGTACTTGTTTTAGGTGCGACAGGAATGCTTGGGCATGCCTGTTCAAATGTCCTAAGGAAAAATAAATCAATTGATATTGTAAATACATCTAGAATCAGAAAAGCCGGGTACTTAGAATTTGATGCATCCGCCGATTCGATCAGCGAGTTAATTTCTACGGTAAACCCTGATTGGATTATTAATTGTATTGGAATAATTAAACCGCATATCGATGAAAAAAATATTACTTCCATAAATCAAGCAGTACGAATAAATGCTCTATTTCCACAAGAGATCGCACTAGCCACAAGCAAGCCAGTAATTCAGATCGCTACTGATTGCGTCTATAGTGGAAATATTGGGGCGTATTCTGAAAACGATCCACATGATGCAACCGATGTGTATGGTAAAACTAAGAGTCTGGGTGAAATTCCCGCTGACAATTTGAAACATATCCGCGCATCAATTATTGGCCCGGAAGAAGGGCGTTCAACCTCCCTCCTTGAATGGTTTAGAAACCAACCTCAAGACGCAAAATTAAATGGTTTTACTGACCATTTGTGGAATGGCGTTACTACTCACCACTTTGGTCTTCTCGCTAAGGGAATGATAGAAAATGACTACTCGGATTTAAGTAAAATTCATATTGTTCCAAAAGATGTGGTCACTAAAGCAGATCTATTACGTATTTTTGCATCTTCATATAATCGAGCCGATATTGAAATCACAGATGTTGAGAGCGCTAAGACAATAGATAGAACTTTGTCTACGGAAAAAGAAGAAGCCAATGATTTACTGTGGAATATGGCTGGTTATGAGACCCCGCCAACGATTAAACAAATGGTGCAAGAGCAATCAAATTTCTGATTTAAGCTAGAGTGCTTCAGAGCTAAATGATAAATCCGAATAAGGAGCATATTTAGAAGGTTGATGGCCTTGAAATGAGTCGCTTTGCACCCGATTCAAAATATCTTCAACAATTCGGTATGAGGCTTTTCCGTCGCCAAAAGGGTGAACCCAATTCTTACCATTTAACCCCACTAGCCTTTCAACAAAATCCATATTCAAATATTTCTGAAAAGGATCAAATTTAATACTCGCGCCACATTGGTACACCTGAGGGCGTTCGGTGGCCGTTCTCATTTGAATTGAGGGAACACCTAAAACCGCCGCCTCTTCAACGATTGTTCCAGAATCTGTCAGAACTCCGTGAGAGGCAACTAAGAGTTCCAGAAGTTCTAAATAGCCGATTGGATCAACAAGCGTTAAATTAGCGGGCAATTCTAAGCGAAATTGTTTAATCATTTTTTGGGTTCTATATCCTGCTGGAAATATGACAGGGATAGGAGAACTGGTGACTAATTCAAAAATGTTTCGCAATGCAAGCAAATTTTCAACATTTTCACGTCTATGGCAGGTCATCACTAAGAATTTACCGCCGCCCAAGCTGTACTTATCTTGAAGTAGTGTTTGGAATTCTGAGACTTCCATTCGAAGCTTGCCGGAGAGGAAGTATTCCTGAATGACGTCAACAATTGGATTGCCAGTAACAATGATATTTTCTGACGGTATTCCCTCAGCCGTGCCTTGTTCCTTATATTCAGGCAGGTAAGCGTAAATGTAGTCAGAGAGATGATCTGCAATAGTTCTATATTTCTCTTCTGGCATCCTCCAGTCATACGAACGCATACAACCTTCAATGTGAATAACAGGAATATTAAGTTGTGCAACAGCAATAGCGCCAGTGACAGTGTTGGTGTCGCCCAAAAAGATAACCGCTTTAGGTTTTTCTCTAACCAACACTTTTGAGAGTTCACTTATCATCGAAGAGACAAGTTCTGCGTCAGAATCTCCAGAAATATTCAATTCAATTTCAGGCGGAAGTATCTCTAATTCACGAAAAAACACGTCTTTCAAGTTATCTGAATAGTGTTGACCCGACCAAACTAATTTAAAGTTACTTCCTAATCTATTCCTAAGCTCTCGCAGCATGATGCTCGCACGGATAACATCCGGACGGATGCCTAAAACCATTAAAATTGGTTTTGAAGTCATTTAACGAGGAACAACTTCCCATGGATTCCAGTAGTCAAATTCGAATCTGTAGTCATCGCCTTGACTCTCTTCCAAGGTAGTGTTGGAGAAAACTAGTAGTTGAGCATCAATTGTAAGAGACATAAAACCGTTGGCATAACCTGCTGGGATAAAAAAACCAGATGGATTTTTGGATGATAGAACTTTTCTCTCGACCACTTGGTTTTTATCTGGATTGATCTTGTCTGTCATTTTCACCGCACAGGCAAGAATAGATCCGCTTAAAACGAAAAATACTTTCGATTCGAGCATATGCCCGTGCCAGGCGCGGATGAATCCTTGAGAATGATTGGATATTGTGTAAAAACGCTTGAAATTATTTAAAGGAAAGCCATTAATAAAGGAAAGTTCTCCTCGGTCATCAACTGAGCATCCACCTGGCAAAATTGTTGGGATAGTTGGCATTCCATTTATAGAGTCTGTCATTTGCGAACACCCCACTGCAGGCGAAGGCTCTCTGAATTGTTAAAGCGTGGATTAGCGACGTCCTTAATGCGTTTGTTCCAGATTGCATCGGCAACCTGCTTAACGCCATCTTCAATTGACCATTTAGGGGCAAAGCCAATCTCCGAACGTGCCGCATCTGAACTTACTCGATAATTTCTCGCATCTTGGAATGAAATTTCAGTTTGTTCAATTTCGGCATCAGTTACAATTGCTTTTATGCGTTGCGCTAACTCCAAAACGGTCACATTTTCAGTGTGAAGATTGTAGATACCAGTAGAATTACTATCCAAATGAGGAACTGCAGCCGTAGCAACATCTTTTACATGTAGAAGTGGGCGATATTGAGCTCCGCCAAAAACACTCATTGTTCCTTCAAGAATTGCCCTGATTGTTAGCACATTTAGAACTAAGTCAACCCTTAATCTAGCGAAAGCATCACTCATGCCGAAAAGTGTGCCGAGTCGGAAAATTAAAGTAGTTGCTTCACTCTTCTTTAGTATTTCTTCAGCTTCTAATTTTGATTCAGCATAAAGTGAAAGGGGGCCAGTCGGACTTGATTCGTCTAGAAGCCCATCTTGAGCTCCGTAAACAGAACAAGTTGATGGAAAGATTATGCGCCCGCCAAAATTTTCAGTTAGTTGGCGAACCGCATCCACGTTTGTTTGGCGCGTCAATTTTGGATTAATGGCGCAAGCAGGATCGCCGACAAGAGCGGAGAGCCAAACGACGGAGTCAGCCCATTTAAGGTGATTTTCTACCGTTTTGAAGTCGAGAATATCCCCGTAAGCAAAGTCTACATCTTTAAGGTACGAGTCTTCATAAGTGAGATTGTCTAAAACTCTTACATCATGTCCAGCTCGAACCGCTTCGTCGGTGAGCCAACCACCCACGTAACCCGCTCCGCCAACCACCAAAACTTTAGACATTATTACTCCACAATCCTCGCTGTCCGAGCGATTATAGGCGAGAACCTTCACCCACTGGTGCTTTTACAGCCCCGATCGCCTAAATCTAACTACTAAAGCTCTAAATTAGACGATAATAGGCATTAAAGAACTTAGAACTATTCTGGTTTTGCTGGAATCTAGCCCACTAGGAAATATGAAATCTCGAGTTAAAAGCAGAATTAACCGCACAACATTGATGCGGTCTATTCAAGTTTTACCAAAAAGCGATCAACCAAAAATCGTCTTAGTCATTTTGTTGCAAGCCGGGCTTGGAGTGATTGACTTAATCGGCGTAGCCGCAATCGGTGTACTAGGTGCCCTTTCCGTGACCGGTGTTCAATCTCAACAGCCTGGCGATCAGGTATCTTCAATCTTAGGTTTTTTACAGATTTCCGATTTAAGTTTTCAAGAGCAGGTAGCAACACTTGGGCTCGGAGCAGCCCTCATTTTCGTTTTGCGAACAGTTCTTTCAATCCTGATAACTAGAAGGATTCTGTTTTTCTTAAGCCACCGTGGGGCAACCCTCTCCTCAAAATTAGTTGGTCAACTCTTGTCACAATCCTTAATTCAAGTGCAATCTCGTTCGACTCAAGAAACCGTTTACGCGCTTACGGTTGGAGTCTCAGCAATCACGTTGAGCATACTTGGTGTTGCTGTGACAATCATCGCTGACTCTTCGCTATTAATCTTGATGTTTATTGCCCTATTAGTAGTGGACCCAATCATTGCGCTGACTTCAGTTTTGTTTTTCTCAGTCTTGGGATTTTCTCTTTATAGAAGCATGCATGTCAAAGCGCACAGATTAGGATTTGAAAATTCTGAACTAGCAATAAGAGGAAATAGCAAAATCATTGAAGTCCTGGAGTCTTACAGAGAATTAGTTGTTAGAAATCGTCGCGATTTTTATGCCCGCGAAATTGGCAAAGTTCAGCGAAAACTGGCAGATGTGTTAGCTGAAGTTCAGTTCATGCCAAATGTAAGCAAGTATGTAATTGAATCAGGGATGGTTGTTGGCGCCGTGATTATTGCTGGAGTACAATTTGCACTCCAGGATGCACGACACGCTACCGCTGCTCTTTCAGTTTTTTTAGCTGCCGGAACTCGAATCGCACCGGCAATCATGCGCCTACAGCAAAGTTTTATTCAAATGCGTGGAGGAATTGGTGCAGCGCTACCTACTCTTGACTTGATTGATTCATTAAAGAATGTTCCAGCTGCCGAAAATGTAGACGATAATTTAGATTCGACACATCTTGGTTTTGATTCAAGGGTTGTATTTACTTCTGTGAACTTCACTTATCCAAAAAGTGATAAAGAAACTTTGTCTAATATCGTATTAAACTTGAAGAACGGAAGCTCAACTGCAATTGTTGGCCCTTCTGGAGCTGGCAAAACTTCGCTTGTCGATATCTTGCTGGGGGTGCTTACACCGGATAACGGTGAAGTTACAGTCTCAGGAGTAAAACCGTTAGATGCAATTTCGAAATGGCCGGGAGCAATTTCGTATGTTCCGCAAGACGTTTCCCTTTTAAATGGAACCATAAGAGAAAACCTAGCAATGGGTTTCCCATTAAATGTGGTTAAGGATGAAATGTGTTGGGATGCGCTTGTGGTAGCCCAGCTAGAGAGTTTTGTTGAAAAACTTCCTCTGGGCCTCGAAACTCAGATAGGTGAGCGTGGCACAAAGTTAAGTGGCGGGCAAAGACAGAGATTGGGAATTGCGCGTGCAATGTTAACAAAACCAAAACTATTGGTTTTGGATGAAGCCACAAGCTCACTGGACGGACAAACTGAATCCGACATTTCGGACGCAATTGTGCAGTTACAAGGGTCGGTCACCATTGTGATGATTGCACACAGACTTTCGACCGTTCGAAATGCCGATCAAGTTATTTACATGGATAACGGTAGAATACTCGCAAGTGGAACCTTTAAAGAAGTACGTAATTCAGTTCCCGATTTTGATCATCAGGCGCAATTAATGGGCCTATAAAATTATCTTGGTCTGCGGCGACGTTCTGACGAGTTAGGGCGAGGCTTACGTGATCCACGCGCTGGCCCCTTGTTTTCAACCACTGGTGTTAAATAGGGAATTCCAGAAGGTTCCTGTGCTCCAGTAATGCGCATTAAGTCTTGATCTAAAGGTTTAACTCCCACAAATTTAGGGGTCACTCCTGCACGAGAAGTTAATCCCCCGACAGATTTCTGTTGTTTAGTGGTTGCAAGAGTTACGACAGCACCGGCTTCTCCTGCACGAGCAGTACGGCCCGAACGATGTAAATAATCTTTATGGTCTGTTGGTGCATCAACATGCACAACAAGAGAAATCCCATCCACATGAATACCGCGTGCTGCGACATCTGTCGCGACAAGTGCAGCATTAGGTAGTTGCTTGAACAACGCAAGCGTTCTTGTACGAACTGCTTGTGACTTTCCTCCGTGAAGTGCCCCAACCGGAACACCTGCGTGAGCAAGTTTGTCAGCTAGACGATCTGCACCGCGTTGAGTTTTAACAAAGAGAATAGTTTTCCCGTTACGAGCTGCAATTTGATTTGTGATGTCATCTTTGTCGCCTGGGTGCATAACGAGTACGTAGTGCTCCATCGTCGAAACTGAAGCACGGTCATTTTGAAGCGAGTGTGTCTTTGGGTTATTCAAGTACTGGCGAACAAGGGCATCAACACCACGATCAAGAGTTGCTGAGAAAAGAAGTCTTTGACCATTTGGCTTTGCTTGATCAAGAATTTCTTTAACTACTGGCAAGAAGCCCATGTCGGCCATTTGATCTGCTTCATCTAGAACGGTAATTTCTAGATCATCTAGTTGGACTTCGCCCTTATTGAGCAAGTCAATTAAGCGCCCTGGTGTTGCAACAAGGACTGCAGTTGCTTTGCGCATTGCAGTTATTTGCTTTGCGTACGGCATTCCGCCAGCGATAACTACAGAATCATGACCGATGGCGCGGGCAAGAGGAGTTAAAACTTCATCAATTTGCTGAGCAAGTTCGCGAGTTGGTGTGAGAACCAAAGCTAAAGGCTTGTGTGGTTTTGCTGCTTTCCCGCTGATATTTGTAAGCAAAGCAAGGCCAAAAGCAAGTGTTTTTCCTGATCCAGTTTGTCCGCGACCAAGGATGTCGTGGCCAGCGATTGCATCTGGAACTGTTGCAATTTGGATTGGGAACGGGTGCGTAATGCCTTGCGTGTTAAGTGCGTTAGCAAGAGCTGGTGCAATTCCTAAGTCACGGAAAGTTGTTGTTACTTCAGTGAGCGGTGTTGCATCAATTAAGTTGGCATCTGCAAGATTTGCTGAGATATAGTTATCGTCTGCACCGAAATCGACTGCTGCATTGGTGTGTGTCTTGTGCGCTTTGCGATCATCACGAGCATAAGCAGGTGAATCATTGCGGCGATCACGTGGTGGCTTTGCTGGACGTTCTGCGCGGTAATTAGACGCACTTACATCTGGAGCAGTTTTATGTTTAGCAAAAGTTTGCTTTGAGGGTGCACCTGGTTTATATTTTTCTCGCTTTCCAGGGATGAAGTTTGGGCGGCCATCGTCGGTGCGGGCTACGCGTTCTTTTGCGGCATCGCGACGAGTTGTTGGGCGGGTATCTGGTTTCTTAAATTCTGGACGTGCTGTGCGTTCGTTGCGGTCTGAGACAAATTTCTTAGCGCGAGATTCTGGCTTTACAGCTTCTTCTTTTGCCTCTCTTGGCTTAGAAGCAGTTTTCTCTTGATAACGCTTGGCGCGCATCTTGGAGCGATCGTTTAAACGAGCTTCTTTCTTTGAAAGTGTCGATGTGTCTATATCTGAATAGCGCTTTGTTGAAGGCGTGCTTGTTGGCTTAGATGAAGCTGCCTTAAATGGTTTAGCGGCTGCGCCTTTACGTGCAGCTTTTTCAGCACTTGTGTGGCGGGGCTTAGAAATAGGGGTTGAGGCAGATGACTTCTTAGCGCGGGGCTTGCCGGCTTTAGCAGATGCTGCTCTGCGGGCTTTTCCGGGCGCGGTTGTACGTGGCTGTAGAGACATAGAAATAGATACCAATCGAGACGACAAGCGCGTCTCGGGTATGGCCTCGAAAGGGCCAGGGCGGTGATAAGACTCGCAAGTAAGTGGCCATTTAGGCTCACTTTGGGGGAAATACATCGATGCAGGGTGCTTCGATGGGTTAAGGATACCATTTACGTGAAAAGTTTCATAATTCGCGATCACGCGATTACCCTAATTCTCTAATCACGTGAAACGAGTGTGCATATTGAAAATTAGTAAAGATTTAGTGATATCCGATTACTACGACAATTATTTCGAAAAATTATGTTACGCAGGACTTCAAAGCAGAGGAACCAAGACCTTTCACAAGCTCATAGAGAGGAATTGGGTTGATAAAACACCCAGGAGAATTCTTGAAGTGGGAGCTGGGGTAGGCGAACATTTCCCCTTCGTTCCCAAGGAAGCACTTTATAAAATCGAAGAGTATGTAGCGCTAGACATCAGAGAATCCGAAATAGGTGATTTGAAATATTTGGGCGGGGATGAAAAAGTATTGGTACAGCGAAAAACTGGCTCTGTTGAGAAAATACCTTTCCAAGATGGATATTTTGATCGAGTAACTAGCACCTGCCTATTCCACCACTTACAGGATCCATTAGAAGCTTTTCAAGAAGTACGGCGGGTTCTAAAGGTCAATGGAGAATTCTCGATTGGGCTTCCCACAGACCCGGGAATCGCAAATCAAGTTGTAAAAAATTTATACACATACAGAAAAGCCAAGAAATTAGGAATAACAAACCCTAGATTTATTTATGCCCTAGAACACCAAAATCATATAAATTCTTTATTAGTTATTCTAAAAGAGGTATTTTCAAAAGACTTAGTAAAAATCAAATACTGGCCATTGAAAATACCAAGTCAAAATTTAAATCTAGCTATTTCGGTACATATAGTTAAAAGCGAACATTAGATTTGATCACAGGAAACCTTTTTGTACCCACTCAATGTATGCCGATTTTATCCAAGCCCATTTCTCCACATCATCCACACCCAACCCCAACGGCCAATAATTAACATTGTAGCCAACTAGATTGAACTGATTATTTGCAATCCTGACCTTATTACTCTCATAATCGCGATCCCAGTGCTCGGCTCTCACTCCCATCATGGCCATGTCTCGGACAAGAAGTAAGAGGCAAAAGACAAAAACAAAATTCCTCAAGATTAAAAACTTTTCTCTACGAGCCACTCCAAGTTGCTCTCGAAGAATCAGACCTAATGTGAAAAACACTGGAAAGACAAAAACATAGAAGGACATAGTGTGGTACCAGGAAGGGTAAGCAAAAGCACCTCCAGCGCTTACGGTTAAGACACATAGAACAAGAACGAACGAAGTGATTTTTAAATACTTTAGTAATAAGAAACGCGGCATCAGGTTTTTTTCAAAGACGCAACCAACAAGTAAAGCCAAGAACCAACCCGGATGAAGCAGAATGTCCCCAACGTTGTAAAGCAGCGCTAGGAAAAAATTAAAAACCAACTCTTGAAAAGTGTGAGGCTCTAAAACAATTTCTGAACGGACGCGGAATCCAGGTGCCAAGACAATTGTAAGAAGGCCAATTATTTGGCCAAAAATCAACAAGAGTAAATTTCTCTTCTTAATTTGTAAAGCATTCATCAAGGAACTTTTTATAAGTATCCGAATGATTAAACTAGTTACAAGGCAAAAAATTGACTCTGAGATATTTAAATTGCCAATAATGAATCCAAGAATAAACAGCGAAAATAAGCTAAAAATCCTTTTGGAGCGTGCAAAATAAATTGCGTGAACAAAAATCAAGGTTGGTAACAAATGTGCTGTGGCTGCGAGCGTGAAATTGAGAATCGAAAAATATCCGGGCGCGTGTAATGAGCCAAAACAAAAAAAAGAGAGAATCAAATAACTGGAGGACCGAAAACCAATTTCAGTACCAGTAATCTCCTCTAGATAGATCTTGAATATTCTAAATGTAGAAAGAAGAAGCAAAGTGACAATAATTGAATGTAACGCAATACCATAGAAGATAAAACCAGAGGCGTAAAGATTAATAAAGAAATTTGATATGACAATTGTGGATATATTCCCACCCCAAGACTTCCACATGTTGTGGATCGAATTGAGTAATCCGTCGTTACTTACATCCCTCAAAGAAACATAGTCATCCTGCATCGGTCTTACGAAAAGCATTGATAAAACAAAGACTGAAAAAAAAATGAAAAAAACCAATAAATCAGTTTTGCTTATTTTTGTTGGATACCAACTTTTCTTACGAGACCGCACATTCCAAAGATATCACTTTCAGGATTTTGCTACCTGAAAAACAATCCGTTTAGATGCGGGCGATTAGCCGAAAACAAAACTCCTAACTTGTTTAAGTTCATAATGGATAATGTAATGATTTTATCCCTTTTTACTAGTATTTTAAAGCTTATAAAGCGCAGATAGAACGAATAGATGTGGCGTTTAAGTCGACTTACGAGAGAGTGCCAAATGAAACCAGAAGATATAGTTTGTGAGGTGAGAAAAGATAAGAATCTATTAACTATCATAACGCCAGTTTTCAATGGTCAAGATTACATTGCTGAAACAATTGAATCCGTGCTTAGTTTATCTAAAGAGTTCTCATTTGAATATATTGTAATTGATGATGGCTCAACCGATGCAACTGCAGAAATTATAGCGAAATATTCTAAAGAATTGCGTAGTTTTCACCAAGAAAATATGGGCGAAGCGGCCGCAGTAAATCTTGGAGTGGATATGGCTATTGGAGATTATTGCATTATTGTTAATCATGACGATCCCTTATTAACTGTTGAGTTGTTTGAGACCTCGGTTAAACTCATGGAATCTGATAGAAACTTGGTTGCAACTTATCCGGATTGGATATTGATAGATGCGCTAGGAGAGAAAATTGAAGTACGAGAAACTCGCGAGTACTCAATTACCGAGTTAGCAGCATTCTCCAATTGTCTGCCTGGTCCTGGAGCATGTTTTAGGAAGGTAGAAGCGTTAGCTATCGGAGGGCGAAATGCCAACTATAAATATGTGTCCGATTATGATTTTTGGCTCAGACTCAGCCAATTCGGTCACTTCAAGAGAATCTCTAAACCTTTAGCTCAATGGCGTTTACATAATGATTCAACGTCAATAAAAAATGTTTCTATGGCAATGGCTTTTGAAAGAATAGAAGTAATTAAGGATTATCTCTCTTATAGCAAAACCACTAAGAGATTTAGTCGGATTGCGCTATCGCACGCATATTATTACGCGGCTCGATTAACACTTGCGTCGAATGGACTACCGGGAAGAAAATTTCTTTTGAAATCGATCTGGGTTCGTAAGCGATGGCCAGAAAGAGCTAATTTATTGGTTACAGTTGTAATTTTCTTTGCGCCAGTGAGTATTTATTTTTATCGTAAAGTCGAAAGTTTTTTGCCAAACAGATATAGAATCGCTGAGTGAAGGAGTTAATAAAAAATGCCTAAAAACCTACACTCTGCTTCAATCTAGATTAATCATTGACAATGGAGCCGATACATAAGTTAACTGCCATCATCCCTATCCGTTCAATGGCAAGAAAATTAGATAATTTGAGACATACGCTTCTTTCCTGCGTTGGACTCCCTATCCAAATAATCATTGTTCATGACGATGCGAAGGATGGTACAGAGGAAGACCTGAATGAACTACTGGGTGATATTCAAAACGTACATATTGATAAATTCATTGTTCAATACGGATCTCCTGGGCTTGCAAGAAATTTAGGAATTAAGCATGCAAATGCTGACTGGGTTTGTTTTTGGGATAGCGACGACTTACCAGATCCTTGCGCATATATTTCGCTTTTGAATTCTTTAAATCCAACAGAGTATGGCGTTGTGATTGGAGCAATAGCAACTCAATCTGGTTCTGATATATCGACAAGGATGCCGCATCCAACATTAGTTGCGAAGAATTTGTTACAAATGCACTTAGCAAATATGCCCGCATTCACGAGAATGATCTTTAAAAGAAGCGTGATCGGTGAACATGTTTTCCCTGCTTTTAAAATTGGCGAAGACCAATGTTTCTTACGAAAAATCGAATTCCTCAATTCGAGAGTTTTTTATTCTGAAGAATTAATGTATGTGTACATATCGGATTTTGGTGGACAATTATCACGCAGACCACATTTGGCCTCGGAGTTAGCGCTAACTTTAGAATTCCTAGCAGGCGAACTGGAAAACTCGCCTCCAAAAATGGAGATTTTTTGTCAAACACAGTTTCTAAAACTCTTTATTTCGAGCTGCCGCAAAGAAGGCTGGATTCGGACATCTTCTTTGGCTCCAAAGGCGTTTCGGGCTGCAATGAAACTGATCGCAAAAACCCCCAGAAGAACCGCTCAAATCTTTTTATTCTTGGCGCAAAACCGCCCTCAATTGGCTGGCAGGGAGTAAGGGTCAAAAGTCAGCAAAATGTCCGTTTTGTCCCTTCCCCGCTACATCTGGGGCTATGATTCGTAGAAGGTTATAGAGGCACCGACGGGTGTCACTGAAGTAAAAACCGGTAAAAAAGGAAGTCCCAAAGTGGCATTTAAGAAGTCTGCAGCCTCTGCAGGTCCTCGTGTGTGGACCGTCGCAGAGCTCGGTGCTTTCTACACAGAGCACCGTTCAGAACTCCTTGCCCACGCAAACCGCGTTCTGAAGGATTCCGCTAAAGCTGAAGAAATCACTCAAGATGCGCTGATCAAGTTCATGCTCGCAGCCCCAGAGCTTGAATCAAACGATCACGCACTTTCTTATCTACACCGCACAATCGAAAACCTCTGCATCGACTTGTTCCGCCTTGAAGGTCGTCGCCCTAACCTCGTGGTTATTGATGATGCCCAGGCTGAAGTTGAGGCTGCTTGGCAAGTCGATGGCGATCACTCACAGGCGATTTCTGCTGCAGAAGATGCAGCCATCATTCGTCAAGCACTAGCTCTCCTTTCTCCTGCAGAGCGCGCAGCGCTCGTTATGTGGGAAATGGAAGGCCGCTCGACTTCAGAGATCGCAGCAGAACTTGGTATCAAGGAATCTGCAGTGCGCCACACTGTTTCTCGCGCTCGCGCCTCACTTCGCCGCGTTCTTTCAGAATTGGTTATCGATGAAGAGCGTGGCCTAACCGCACTCGACATGCTTTCTACTACTTATAAGAAGGCAGCAGAACTCGCTCAAAAGTCTTCTAAGGTTGCGCTTTCACTACTTCTTGTTATGACAGCATTCCTTGGCTTTAACTCAATGACCGGCCGCGAAGGCGTTGTAATCAATCCTTCTGCACCATCTGAAATTGCATCTGGCCCAGTGGCTGGAACAAATGAAGTTGTCGCACCAGTTGAGGCCAGCACCCCAACACCTAATATTTCAATGCCAGCCAAGAAATCCAGCACAATGGTTTCAGGCGTGGCGATCAAATCAGCCAAGCTTGCATTCCCAGGACTTGATAAAGACGGCATCCCAACAGGCTTCACTGTTGCGACCGAGAACGGCACCCCAGGCACCTTGCGCGTGAACCGAAATACGCCAATAGCCACTGAAGCCGGAACAGAGTTGACCACCCAAGCCATTACAGCGGTTGGTGGCCCAAATGTGATGATCTCTCAGAACATCACAGTGGATGGCAACGGCACCAGATACTCCGTTCTCGGGGTTTCAGCTGGTGTTTCAGGCAGTTGGATCCCTCTTAATCTCGGCGCCACAACCACCGATTTTGAGCGGATGTCCAACGGGCAGTACCTTGTGACCGTTAGAATTCTCGTAGTCTCAACCCCAACTTCAGAGTTCTCTATCCCCGTGGGCAACCGTGGCTTCGACCTAACAGGTCCTATCAAGTCAATTACAACTCGACTTGTACTTAATCCAGGCAAGACTCAAATTTTATCTCAGTCAGTACTTGTGACTGAGTCAAAGAAGTAAAAGGTAAAACGGTGAAGCACGTGAAATTTCACCTAAATAGATTTCTCCGTCGCGTCCGGATAC
>JBIIPL010000113.1:0-3967 GCA_044342645.1 Candidatus Planktophila sp.
GCTTGCAGCGCAATCATCAGCCCAGATATTGCGGCTAGAACATCAAGCTTGGAATTACCTTTGGTCACTGTGGGTGAGTGCCGTGGAATTCGCGCTTATCAGCGATCCAATCCATTAGTGCAAAAAGAACTCCAGATATTACAAATGTTAGGTGGATGGCGATTCTCCAAATTGTGCCTTCACCAACTTCTGCCTCACCCGCTAATTCAATGAAATCTTTCAAAAGTTCAATTACTGAAATTGCAACCAACGAACCAATTAACTTAATCTTCAAACCACTGAAATCGATCGTTCCCATCCAATGCGGACGATCTTTAGATTCCAATGCGATATCTATGCGCGAAACAAAGTTTTCATAACCAGCAAAAATGACCATCAAAATAAGATTTGCAAGTAGCGTTAAATCAAGAAGAGCCAGCAAGGAAAGCGTGAACTCGCTTGCACTCATGTCAGCAGTCTTCTCAGCTAGATGCCAAAATTCAACGATAAAGCGATACGCCAGGAGAATTAGCGCTCCTACTAGCCCGAGATATAGCGGGGCCAGCAAGAAGCGGCTGCGGAATAAAATTACTTCAACAAAGTGTGAAATTTGGCTCATGGCAATATTTTAACTCAATCGCCTAGTTGATCTGTGATTTCTAGCCATTCTTCTTCTCGAGTGTTTAATTCTGCGCGTTGATTCTCCAGTTCCTTGCTGATTCTCATTAACTCAGCGGGATCAAATGCCGCGGTTTCTTGCGCTACTTCTAGCTCAGTAATCTTTTCTTTCAATTTCTGAATCTGTCTCTCAACACGCACCAAATCCTTTTTGAGTTGGCGTTGCTCTGCTGCAGAAGAAGCGCTCTTTACTTTTGTATCCAAGTTTGGTTGTTTAAGGGCGGCTTCTCGTTGTTCCAAATATTGGTCAACTCCCCGAGGTAAATCTCTCAAAGACTTATCCCCCAGTAATCCGACAAATCGATCACAGACTCGTTCAAGGAAATATCTATCGTGTGAGATTACAATTAGAGTCCCACCGTAGCTATCTAGTAGATCTTCCAGTTCAGTTAAAGTCTCAATATCAAAATCATTTGTTGGCTCATCTAACAACAACACATTTGGTGAGTCCATCAGCAATCGAGTTAATTGCAATCTGCGCTTCTCGCCTCCAGATAAATCTCCTACTGGCGTCCATTGTGAATCTTTATCAAAACCTAAGCGTTCGCAGAGTTGCGAAGCCGAAAGTGATTTTCCATTGCCAAGTTCTATATGCGCTGCGACCTTTTCGACCGCTTCCAGCACTCGCCATTCAGGATTTAATTCATCTAGATGCTGAGTTAGAAATGCCGCCTTCACGGTTATTCCAGTGGTTAACTTTCCAGCAAATGGTTGTAATTGATCGACCAAGGTACGCATCAGCGTTGTTTTGCCAGATCCATTTATGCCAACAATTCCGATGCGATCTCCTGGACCAATATTCCAATAAAGATCATCAATTAATTCTTTTTCGCCAGCGCGAATTTGTAAATGATGTGCTTCGTAAACTGTATTTCCTAGACGGTTGCGGGCAAATTTCAATAACTCACCTTGATCGCGGGGCGCGGGCTCTTCTGCAATCAATACATTTGCGGCATCTACGCGAAACTTAGGTTTTGTTGTTCTAGCCGGCGCACCTCTGCGCAACCAGGCTAACTCTTTGCGAATTAGATTATTTCTCCTGGCATCCATCGCATTTGCTTGGCGCGCGCGTTCTGCTTTCGCTAAAACAAATGCCGAATATCCACCGTCGTACTCTTCAACCTTGCCGCCGACTACCTCCCAGGTGCGGTCAGTGACCGCATCTAGAAACCATCTATCGTGTGTGATCACAAGAACTGCTAAAGATTTGCGGCTATTTAAATGGTTGGCCAGCCACGCAACGCCTTCCACATCTAAATGGTTGGTTGGTTCATCTAACAAAATTAGATCAAGTTCATCAATCAATAATTTAGCTAGGCCGACTCTGCGTTTTTCTCCACCAGATAAAGTTGAAAACTTTCTTTCAAATAAATGGTCATCAAATCCACCAAATAAACCGGTAAAGACTTCTCTTATTCCAGAATCACTCGCCCACTCGTGTTTTGCTCTATCTCCAATTACAACGTCACCCACCGTTGAATTTGGATCAGCTTTATCAACTTGTGAAAGTAGGCCGATTCTGACCGAATTCGCTTTTGTTACTCTGCCTTGATCAGGGCTTTCAATTGCAGCAATAACTTTCATTAAAGTGCTTTTACCTGAACCGTTGCGCCCAACAATTCCAATTCGGTCACCTTCTGAAACACCGAGTGAAACTCTTTCAAGCAGCGCTCTAATATCAAAGGCCTTGCTGACCTCTTCGATATTTACAAGATTGCGCGCCACGATGGGAGAGCGTACCTTTCAACTATGAAAGCCACTGACCGTCAATTTGCACTCGACCTAGATGCTCGCGATCCATTGGCTCGCTTCCGATCCCAATTTGTAATCAGCGATCCGAATATCTGCTATCTCGATGGCAATTCTTTAGGCAGACTCCCGCTAGCCACGGTCGAGGCGGTAAATGCATTTATGAAAGATGAGTGGGGTCCTGAGGTTGTAACCGGATGGGGGCACTGGGTTGATGAGGCGCAACCAACCGGAGATTTGATTGGCCGTTCCACCCTTGGTGCAGCTGCTGGCCAAGTACTTGCTTGCGATACAACTTCAGTCAATTTCTATCAATTAGCACTGGCCGCAATTCACGCACGTCCTGGTCGAAAGACGATAATCACTGATGCCGCAAATTTTCCAACTGATCGTTACATCTTGGATGGAATTGCAAAACAATTTGGATTAAAACTTGTCATTATCGATAACGAATCAGCGGGTAAAGCAGAGCACGAACGAATAACGCCAGAGATTCTTGCACCTTACTTAAATGAAGATGTAGCACTCGTTACCTTAGAAGTTATTCAATATCGTTCTGGTGCCCGCAACGACATTAAATCTCTGACGGATTTAGTGCGCAAACACGGAGCTTTTATGTTGTGGGATGCCAGCCACGCAGTCGGTGCTATTGAGATGGACTTCGATAAAAATGGCGTGGACATCGCAGTCGGATGTACATATAAATATGGAAATTCTGGCCCGGGCGCACCTGCCTGGCTCTATGTAAATAAGAAGGTGCAAGCCGAATTGCAAGTACCGATCCAAGGTTGGTTTTCACAAGGCGATCAATTTGCAATGGGTGCAGATTTTGAAAGAGCACAAGGCATTCGTGGTTTTCAGATTGCTAGTCCTTCACTGATCGGATTACGTTGCATTAAGAGCGCATTTACGATGATCGAAGAAGCAAGAATCGGTGCGATTTCAGAAAAGGCTGCGATCGGAACTGAAATGATGATTCAGTTATTTGATGCCTGGCTAGCCGAATTAGGATTTACTCTATTAACTTCACGAAATCCCCAAGAACGTGGCGGTCATATTTCTATCGGTCATCCTGATGCGGCACGTATCTGTGTGGCGTTACGAGAATTTGCCGACGTTATTCCGGACTATCGAACACCTAATTCAATAAGGCTAGCGATTGCTCCTCTTCCAACTTCTTATGTGGAAGTTTGGGATGGTTTTGCACGCATCCGCGATCTAGTTGCCTCAAGACAATATGAGAAGATTGAAAAAACTGATTCGAGAGTCACGTGAGCGAAGCCGACTTTGATTCTGCACTTACCTACACTTCTTATTTAGCAATTGATAAATTACTTGAATTACAAAACCCTTTATCTGAAGGGCCAGAACACGATGAAATGCTATTTATTATTATTCACCAGAGTTATGAACTCTGGTTTAAACAATTAATCCACGAATTTAACGAGGCTGCAAAGTCCCTTGAATCTGGTGATACCCATCGATCGCTAGCCATTCTTGGGCGAATCCGCACAATACTTAAAGTCTGTGTAACCCAGGTTGATATTTTAGAGACGATGAC
>JBIIPL010000033.1:0-10830 GCA_044342645.1 Candidatus Planktophila sp.
CAACTGCATCACCATTTTCAGTTGCAACAAGTAATAAATTAACAATCTTTATCGCACTACCATTTTGAGTAATACTGAGTTCAACACCATCAGTTACTTGCGTAATATTTCGAGTTGCTGCGCTTTGCCCGGCTCCGCACGCTGTAAGTGTTGTAGCGATTAATAGAACAGAGATGATTGTGAAGATGCGACGCATAGGCCATATTCTCTCACGCCTTTTAGCTCGGTTTCTCCCTTGTTTAATGGGGTTTTCTCGTTCGAAAATCGCTGGTAGAATTGTCTGTCTAGCGAAGGGCAACACATGACATTTAAGGTCGGCGAAACCGTTGTTTATCCTCATCACGGCGCAGCTCTAATTGAAGCCATTGAAACTCGAATCATCAAGGGCGAAGAGCGTACCTACCTAGTTTTGAAAGTTGCACAAGGAGATCTCACAGTTCGCGTTCCTGCAGATAATGTAGATCTCGTCGGAGTTCGCGATGTTGTCGATAGCGCCGGACTTGATCGTGTATTTAACGTACTTCGCCAGCCATATACCGAAGAGCCAACAAACTGGTCTCGTCGCTACAAAGCCAATCTTGAAAAACTTGCCTCAGGAGATGTTATTAAGGTCGCCGAAGTTGTGCGCGATCTATACCGCCGCGATTTAGATCGTGGTCTCTCTGCTGGTGAAAAGCGCATGCTCGCCAAGGCGAAGCAGATCCTTATCTCTGAGCTAGCTCTTGCTGAGCGCACAGATGAAGAAAAGGCTGCAACTCTCCTTGACGAGGTTCTCGCTTCTTAATTAGCGCCCTTAACTGATGATCGCCGCAATAATCGCTGCTGCAGGCAGTGGCGAAAGATTTGGCGCAGATATTCCGAAAGCGCTAATCCAACTCGGTGATCGCACCTTAATTGAACACGCAGTTTCCTCAATTTCATCTGTCGCTGATCAAATTATCGTCACCGCACCAGCTGGATATGAAAAGCAAATTCAATCTTTAGTTGGCGATGGCATCACAGTTGTTACTGGCGGAACAACTCGTTCTGAAAGCGTTCGAATTGGATTATCAAAAGTCTCAGGCGATGCAGAATATGTTTTAATTCATGATGCAGCTCGCGCACTTGCTTCCCCAGCGCTGGCACAAAGCGTTGTGGCCGCACTCAAGTCTGGAGATGTTGCAGTTATTCCAGGGCTGGCTCAGACCGATACTGTAAAAGTTGTCAGCGCAGATGGATTGGTCACTGCAACCCCAGATCGCACTTCGATGCGCAAGATTCAAACACCGCAAGGATTTACTTATGCAGTAATCAATCAGGCGCACGCTGCATCAGGTGAGGCAACCGATGATGCCGCACTTGTCGAATCACTCGGAAAGCCAGTGCGTGTTATCGCAGGCGAAGAACGCGCCTTGAAGATTACAACTGCTTCTGATCTAGCAACTGCGCTGCAATTCTTAGGTAAATCTACTTCCTTCAAAACTGGTGTGGGTGTTGACGCTCATCACTTCGAAGTTGGCCGACCACTTTGGCTGGCTGGTTTGTTGTGGCCTGATCAAGATGGAGTTGAAGGACATTCCGATGGCGATGTTGCAGCACACGCAATCTGCGACGCACTCTTTGCAGCAAGTGGTTTAGGTGACTTGGGATCAAACTTCGGAACAAATAAACCGGAATATGCCGGAGCATCAGGTACAACGCTATTAAAAGAAACACAGGCATTAGTTGAAAAAGCTGGTTTCAAAATTTCACATGTGTCAGTACAAGTAATTGGTAATCGCCCAAAAATTGGATCACGTCGCACTGAAGCGATCGCTGCGCTATCTCAGGCTTTAGGTGGAACAGAAGTCGCGCTACTTGCAACAACTACTGATGGAATGGGCTTAACTGGCGAAGGCAAGGGCATTGCCGCCATTGCATCAGCGCTGATTTATTCTAAATAAGAGTTGCAAGATAGACTTAGCCAATGAGTTCGCTATCTTTATATGACACGCTAACGCGAACCACATCCCCATTTGTGCCACTTAAAGCTGGCGAAGTCGGGATTTATCTATGTGGTGCAACTGTGCAGGCACCGCCGCATATCGGCCACGTTCGCTCAGGTGTTAACTTCGATATTTTGCGCCGTTGGCTTAGCAAATCTGGCTATAACGTTACATTTATTCGCAACGTAACTGATATTGATGACAAGATTTTGCATAAGGCAGTTCACGAAAAAGCGCCGTGGTGGGCTGTTGCGATGAAATACGAACGAGCTTTCTCTGATGCTTACGCTGCTTTAAATGTGCTGCCTCCAACTTATGAACCACGCGCAACCGGGCACATCACCCAGATGATTGAGTTAATGGCATCGCTGATAGAACGCGGTGCGGCATATGCTCCAGGCAACGGTGATGTTTATCTAGAAGTGCGCAAATTAGATTCTTATTTAACGCTATCTCGTCAGAGAGTTGATGATCTGCTTTCTGCAGCCGATGCTGATGAGACATTTAAAAAAGATCCGCGTGATTTCGCACTTTGGAAAGCGGCAAAGCCAGGAGATCCATCTTGGCCAACTCCATGGGGGCCGGGTCGTCCGGGCTGGCACTTGGAATGTTCTGCAATGGCGCATGCTTATTTAGGTGAAGCATTTGATATTCATGGTGGAGGTTTAGATTTAATCTTCCCGCATCACGAAAATGAGATCGCGCAATCAGAGGCTGCCGGTTACGCATTTTCTAAGCGCTGGATGCATAACGCTTGGGTAACCGCATCTGGTGAAAAGATGAGTAAGTCATTGGGTAATTCACTACAGGTGGCCGAACTTTTAAAGACTGTCCGCGGAATCGAATTGCGTTGGTATCTCGGCAGCGCGCATTACCGTTCGATGTTGGAGTTTTCTCATGAAGCACTCGCTGAATCAGCAACTGCTTTTCGCCGTATTGAAGGATTTTTAAATCGCGCCACTGAAATTTTAGGTTCAGCACCAATTCCAGTTATTTCACAAGGATTTACCGATGCAATGAACGATGATTTAGCGGTTCCAACTGCTCTGGCTGGTATTTCAGAAGCTCTGCGTCTAGGAAATAGCGCAATAACTTCTGGAGATAAAACAGTGGTTGCAGCATCTGCCAGCGAGATTCGTGGAGCGTTAGAAATACTTGGTTGCGATCCATTTGATCCAGTCTTTGCAATTTCAGGCGGAGCTGATTTAACAGATGCCCTGGATGGCGTTATTCAACTCGCACTCGCACAACGCACAGCAGCGCGCGATCGAAAAGACTTTGCAGCATCTGATCAAATTCGCGATGGGCTTGCCGCACTTGGCATAATTATCGAAGACACAGCACAAGGGCCACGTTGGTCTATCTCACAGATAAGCGAGAAGTAAATGGCCGGCACTGCAAAACCTCGTGGCGCAGCTCGATCAAGTTCTAAAAAAGGTCCAACTGGTGGAACCGGTGGAAAAAATAAACGTCGCTTAGAAGGAAAAGGTCCAACGCCAAAAGCGGAAGACCGTCCGTATCACGCAGCTGCAAAACGTAAGAAGGCTGCTGAAAAGAAAGCAGCACCGCGTACTCGCACTGGACGTAGTGAAAAACCTAAAGGCGAAATTGTTTCAGGTCGCAATGCTGTTTTGGAAGCACTGCGCGCCAGTGTTCCGGCGACAGAGTTAATTGTTGCGCGCAGCATTGACGTTGATGATCGTGTTGCTGAATCGTTGCAACTTGCACTGCACCACCAACTGCCGATTCGCGAAGTCCACCGTGCTGAAATTGAAGGCATCAGCGCTAATAGCCAAGGAATTATCTTGGCGATTAAGCCTTATCAATACTCTTCTTTCCAAGAGATAACCGAACGCGCTAACCACCCAATTTTAATCGTTGCACTAGATGGCGTTACTGATCCACGTAACCTTGGTGCGATTGTGCGAAGTGCTGGGGCATTTGGCGTTGCCGGTGTTGTTATGACAGAACGTCGCGCTGCAGCGATGACCGCATCTGCTTGGAAATCATCTGCAGGAGCAGCTGCTCGTGTGCCGGTTGCGCAAGTGACCAACATGGCACGCACGATTGAAGATGCAAAGAAAATAGGCTGCTTTGTTATCGGTTTAGATGGCGAATCTGATCAGTCTTTGAGCGGCATGAAAGTTGCTAAAGAGAATGTAATGATCGTTGTTGGCTCTGAAGGAAAAGGCTTATCTCGCTTAGTTCGGGAAAAGTGTGACTTGGTTGTTTCAATTCCGATGCGCGCGAGTACTGAATCGCTAAATGCAAGTGTTGCGACATCGATCGCGTTGTTCTGGGTTGACGAGCAACGTCGCAAATAATTATCTAGAAAGAGCTAGGAAATGAAATATAAACGTTTAATCGTCTGCGGAGATTCGTATTCCGAGGGAATGTCGGATGTTGTTGTAAATGGGCAATACCGTGGCTGGGCTGATCGCATCGCAGATGTAATGGCGCAAGAAGAGCCAGGATTTACCTATGTTAATTTGGCGGTACGCGGCAAGTTACTTAAACAAGTAATCGATGACCAATTACCAGTTGCTATTGGCTATGTCACGGGAGCGGATACTTTGCTCTCTTTTCACGCCGGTGCAAATGATGCCTTGCGTCCAAGTTATAAACCAGAAGTTGCACAAGCACTTTATGCCGAAGCAGTACGTCGCGCGGCAGCAACGGGTGCAACGCTAATGCTATTTACTGTCTTAGAACGAACAGGAAACACTGGACGTGGTTCTGATGTTTGGGCAGCGCGCTTTGGAGAATTTAATAAAATTGTTCATGCAGTTGGCGCTGAAGTTGGTGCCATTATTGTCGATGCAAATAAAGAAACTTTCTTTAATGACAACAGGTTCCTAGCTTTTGATCGCTTACATTTAAATGCTGAAGGACATAACCGCGTTGCACAAGCGCTATTGGAAAAGTTGGGTTATCCATTTGATCCAAGTTGGCGGATTCCACTTCCACCGGCACAACCAACTTCTTGGATTAAGAAACGTTTAATCTCAGCGATTTGGTTCTTCACATTTGCGCTTCCTTGGATCTGGCGTCGCCTGCGCGGTAAATCATCGGGAGATGGAAGATTCGCAAAGTATCCAAGCCCTACAAGCTGGCCTGTTTAGCCGCTGTCCATATCGCGATTACGTGAAATTCACCTAAAAGAGAGATGATGAACCTATGCCTGATGCTGCTCATCTGATTGATCGAGAGATCAGTTGGCTCTCCTTTAACGAGCGCGTCCTTGAATTAGCTGAGGACGAATCGATTCCTTTATTAGAGCGCGTTCGATTCTTAACTATTTTTGCATCCAACCTAGATGAGTTTTATATGGTGCGTGTGGCATCTGTTCTAGGAAAGATAGAGACAAATCCAAATTTAGTTAACTCCGCTGGCTATACACCTGCTGAATTAATAGAAGCAATCGCTGCACGCGTACGCGAACTGACACAAAGACATGCGAATTTGTTTAAGAAGAAGATCGCTCCTGAATTAAAGCTTCACGATATTGAAATAATCCATTGGGATGACTTAAATGATGATGAACACAGCTATGTATCTAAAATCTTTAGTGATCGCATCTTTCCGGTATTAACCCCATTGGCTGTTGATCCATCGCACCCATTTCCATATATTTCCGGGCTCTCTCTAAACTTAGCTGTCATTGTTAAGAATCCAAAGAGTTCAGAAGAATATTTCGCGAGAGTTAAAGTTCCGCCAATTCTTTCTCGATTGATTGCAGTCAGCCCCACGCCACACAGCAAACGTTTTCTGCCGTTAGAAGATTTGATTGCAATTCATCTCCAAGAACTATTTCCCGGAATGCTTATTCAAGACCATTACACATTCCGCGTTACTCGAAATCAAGATATTGAACTTGAAGAAGAAGATTCTGAGGATTTACTAAACTCATTGGAACAAGAGTTGGCCCGCAGACGTTTTGGTCCACCAGTTCGACTTGAGATAGAAGAAGGTATTGATCAGCATCTTTTAAATACTTTATGTGAAGAGCTAGATATCAACCCAGCAAATGTTTTATCTTTGCCAGCACCACTTGATCTCACCGACCTAACAAAAATTGCTGACTTGGATCTGCCAAAACTTAAATATCCGGCCTTTAGATCACGCACTGTTGCGGCCCTTCGCGAAGTTGATCCCGAAGAGCCTGACTTGTTCTTTGCAGCCATTCGCCAGGGTGAAATCTTGCTGCACCACCCTTATGAGTCATTTACCTCATCGGTTGTGCAGTTTTTACAGCATGCCGCACAAGATCCAAACGTTTTGGCGATTAAGCAAACTCTTTATCGCACATCAGGTGATTCACCAATCGTTGAAGCGTTAATTGAAGCGGCGGAAGCTGGCAAACAAGTTCTTGCAGTTATTGAAATTCGTGCCAGATTTGATGAGCAAGCGAATGTGCGTTGGGCTCGCAAACTTGAAGCCGCTGGAGTCCACGTTGTCTACGGATTGATGGGCTTAAAAACACACGCCAAGATTTCGTTGGTAGTACGCGATGAAGCGCAAGGACTGCGACTTTATTGTCATATGGGAACAGGTAATTACAATCCAAAGACAGCGCGGTTTTATGAAGATCTAGGTTTGCTTAGCGCTGATCCGTTGCTAACGGAAGATTTAACAAAGTTATTTAATCAACTATCTGGTTTCGCACCGCATTCAACTTATTCACGACTCTTGGTGGCACCGCGCACCTTGCGCACCGGGCTGCTAGAGAAAATTGCTTTAGAAATATCTAACGCCAAGGCTGGAAAGCCAGCAGGAATTCAGATGAAGTTGAACTCGCTTCTCGACGAAGAATTTGTGGAATCACTTTATGAGGCTTCACAAGCTGGGGTAAAAGTTGATTTGGTCATCCGCGGAATTTGTTCGCTCAAGCCCGGCATTCCTGGTCTATCTGAAAATATTCAAGTACGTTCGCTCTTGGGCAGATTCCTTGAACACTCTCGGATTTACCATTTTGTAAATGGTGGAGATGATGAATATTGGGTTGGTAGTTCAGATCTAATGCACCGAAATCTCGATCGTCGTGTTGAAAGTTTGGTACGTATCGAACGTCCGGCACATAAAACATCGCTGCAAGAAATATTTGATCTCTCGCTCAGCGATGAAACAACTAGCTGGCATCAATCTCAAGAGAAGTGGGTACGCGTAGCAAAGAACGCTGCTGGTGAGCCTCTGCAAGATCTGCAGAGCGTGTATATCAAGCGATATAAGAAAACACACTGATGCCCAAAGACTCTGAAACTCCAATGATTCAAGCAGCAGGCGCAGTCTTATGGCGTAAAGCAAGTAACGGCGATTTAGAAATTGCAGTGATCCATCGCCCGAGATATGACGACTGGTCAATTCCGAAAGGAAAAGTAGAACCAGGTGAATCACATATTTCAGCAGGACACCGTGAAATCCAAGAAGAGACTGGTTACGAATCTGTTTTTGGTCCGGAAATTGGAACAGTTGTATATAAATTAGAGGGTGCACCGAAAGAAGTTCGCTACTGGGCTGCGGCAGCGACTGTGCAGACTGGAAATCCAAATCCAGAAGAAGTTGATCAGGTCGAGTGGTTAACTCCTAAAAAAGCGAAAGAGAAACTGACCAATAAAGATGATCGTGCGATAGTAGATTTCTTCTCAGATTTTGGCGCTGATACTTTTCCAATTATTTTGTTGCGCCATGCCAAAGCGTTAAAGCGCACTGATTGGGATGGTGATGATGGTGATCGTCCGCTGGAACACCGCGGTCAATTGCAGGCAAAGCGGCTCTTGCCGATCTATCTGCCTTATGCCGCAACAGAGATTCACACATCAGATGCTTTGCGATGCATCGAAACAATCGATGTAATGGCGCGATCCCTACAACAGACGCCAATTTTCTCTAAAGATCTATCTGAATATGGCTTTGAAATAGATCGACAAGCCCCGCTTGATTATGTGCAAGATTTAATGGACCGCGGAGTTCCAGCAATAGTTTGTAGCCATAATCCCATAATTCCGAAGGTAGTTAAGAAATTAGTTGGAAAAAAATACTTTAAATCAATGGATCGCGAGTTAGAACCAGCTCAGGCAATTGTTCTGCATTGTCGTGCGGGTGAAGTTGTTGCTTGCGACTGGATTGACGAACCTTTAATTTAAAGGCTTTATCGCTCCATCCAATCGAGCCAACGAAGCACAATTCCTTCACGCAAAGCCCAAGGACATATCTCGAGCTCATTGATCTGCAGCCGTTCCATTGCGGTGCGGGCGACAATTGCCCCCGCCACAATTTGGCGAGCCCGGCTTGGTGAAACGCCAGGAAGTTCGGCGCGTTGTTTATTGGACATATCTTGTAATTTTGGAATCATTTTGGTGAGTGAATTAATCTTTAAGTATTTTGGATTATCTTCAAACCAATGCTCTCCTAATCGAGCGAGAGTTCTAAATGTTTTGCTGGTTGCGACAAAGTGATCAGCGATATGTTTGGAGATATCTTCAGGCAAAGATTGCTTTATTGCATCGTATACAAAAGTTTCTAGCGCTTTAATTTCTTTTGAAGTATGCGGATCAGAATCAAGATATTCGCGCGTTAGGCGTGATGCGCCCAGCGGAAGTGAAATGGTCGCTTCTGCGCGTTCGTCATCCCCAACTGCGATCTCGAGTGACCCACCACCAATATCTAGGACAAGTAAGCGACCACTTGACCAACCCAACCAGCGACGTACAGCCAGGAAAGTCATTTGCGCTTCATCATCACCAGAGAGAACTTGCAGATCAATTTCAAATTTCTGATTTATTTGATTGAGAATATCTTTCCCATTTTTAGCATCACGAATTGCTGATGTTGCAAAAGCTAATATCTCCTCGGTTTGAAACTCCTTAGCGTGCGAGATCGCATCGGCGATCGATTCTTCGAGAAGCGCAACGCCTTCGGCAGTTATTTCACCTTCTTTATTTAAATATTCGTGAAGGCGCAATTCAACTTTTTGATTTGTTGCTGGGCTGGGACGGGCGCCGGGGTGCGCATCTACGACTTGGAGGTGGACAGTGTTTGAACCCACATCTAAAACGCCCAATCGCATGCGGTAAACCTACCCGTCAGCGCTGCAGAGATTGATGATTTTTACATTACGCCGTTAACTGCCATAATTACGCCCGTTGCCTGCAAAGGCAGCAAGCCTCTCTAGCTCAGTGGTAGAGCAGCGCACTTGTAATGCGCAGGTCGTCAGTTCAATCCTGACGGGGGGCTCCAGATTTATAACCCGAGCGTGAAGGGGGAGCGATGAAGAACTACTCGTTTCCTCATGAGCAATTTGACGATCTAATCGCGGCAAATGCCGAATATATAAAGTCATTTAAATACTCTGAACTCACTGGTCGCGCGGCTAAGGGTTTGGCGATCGTTACTTGTATGGATTCACGGATCAATCCACTTTCGGTTGTCGGCATGCAATCTGGTGATGCCAAGATTTTGCGTAACGCTGGAGCGCGCGTGACCGAAGACGTAATCCGCACCTTGGTTCTTGCAACTTATCTGTTAAACGTTGATCGTATTTTGGTTATGCCACACACTGATTGCGCAATGGCGCGTGGTGATGAAGCAGATATTCATGCATTGATTGACGAGAAATTTGGTGTTGATACTCGTTCACTCGAATTTCGCACAACTCGCGATCAAAAAGGTGCGCTCGCAATTGACGTTAATCGCATTCGCGCTTACCCATTATTACCAGAAGGCGTAACCGTCGCTGGTGCGATTTATGATGTTACAACCGGAACTATTCTTCCGGTTGATTGCTAACTCGACGTATCGGCATTTTGGTCATCGGATAATTTAAATCCGTCAAAAACTGCTGAACTAAAGCGCTAAATAACCCTGGTTTTTCCTTCGGCGCACCATGCGATGTGCCAGGCATTATCGCCAACTGACCTAATTCAATGGCGCGATACATAGCCAAGGTATGTTCATGAGAAATTACATCGTCATCGCCAGCAATAATTAGCGTCGGACATTGAATTTTTGCTAATTCGCTGAGTGCAATATCTGGTTCGGTATCCCAAATTCGCAACATCTTCTTGATCTTCTCGTTTTGGGTGTGGGGAGCATCTGGTGATGTGGCCGCGTATTCAGCTTTATCTTCTTCACTTGGTTCTACAAACGGAAGATGAATCACAGTTCCTGAATAATGAAAATTAGCACCGATTAAAACAAGTGATTTAACAAGATCTGGACGCGAAATTGCAACCGACATTGCGATGATTCCACCATCAGACCAACCGACTAGGTGCGCTGGTTCTTTAACGACATCTTCTAAGTATGCAATCGCTTCCTCAATTTGAAATTTAAAGTGGAAAGAGTTCACTTGATCTGCGGTGTAACCGTGTCCGGTGCGGTCGTAGGCAAATAGATGAAAATCTGGTTCTAAATCTGGAGCCAATACATAATCCCAATGTGATGTTTGGCTTAAACCACCGTGTAGCAAAACGACTGCCTCGCCATTGTTATCCCATTCGTATGAATAGATCTGGTGGCCGCGCAGCTTTAAATAATCTGGCACTTTTTACTGGCTATCCATAATGTGGCGATTGCCACGATCAAAGGTTAAATAGTTCCAAGTCCAATCAGCGATTGTTCCGATTTTGTTGCGACCGCCAAGTAAGTAGAACAAGTGCAGCCATAACCAGGCATACCAAGCTGGTATTCCAGCAATCTGAATTCCTTTAAATTGCACAACAGCCTTGTGGCGTCCGATTGTTGCCATTGAACCTTTATCGAGATACTTGAAATCTTGCAGCGCTTGGCCGCGAGATGCGCGAGCGATCTGCTTAGCCACCCAACGTCCTTGTTGCATTGCAACAGGTGCCACCATTGGCAAGAAACG
>JBIIPL010000114.1:0-3875 GCA_044342645.1 Candidatus Planktophila sp.
CGCGCACTTAGATGCAACAACAGTGTTGTCTCGTCCGATTTCAGAGCTTGGTATCTACCCAGCTGTGGATCCACTTGACTCAACTTCACGCATCTTGGATCCACGCTATATCGGTGAGCATCACTTCCGTGTTGCAAACCGCATCAAGCAGATCTTGCAGCGCTATAAGGATCTCCAGGACATCATTGCAATTCTTGGTATTGATGAATTATCTGAAGATGACCGTGTACTCGTTGGTCGCGCCCGTCGCATCCAGCGCTTCTTGTCACAGAACACATTCGTGGCAAAGGTCTTCACCGGTATCGAAGGTTCATTCGTTCCGCTATCAGAGACAATCACAGCATTCGAAGCACTTGCTGACGGAAAGTACGATCACCTTCCAGAACAAGCATTCTTTATGTGCGGTGGCCTCGATGATGTTGAGCGCCGCGCTGCCGAATTAGCGAAGAACTAAGTCAAGGAAAAACATGGCACTTAACGTCGAACTAGTTTCGCCAACACAACAGGTGTGGTCCGGGCAGGCAACTTTTGTTTCTGCGCGCACAATCGAGGGTGACCTCGGAGTGCTTCCTGGCCACTCACCTTTGTTTGGCGTTCTAGTCGACGGTGCAGTGAGCATCAAAGGTGTAGATGGGACAACGAAAGAATTTAACGTACAAGGCGGCTTCTTATCTGTCTCAAATGATCGTGTCTCAATCTTGACGGAGTCGGTTAGTTAAATAAAATTTAGATTTCTCAGCTCCAGAAACATGAAAAGCAACTACACAGTTTCTTCCACTGAAAATCTATATTTTTGTAACCTATTTGCGGGTAACGTTGGCACCGAGAGCGCGAAGATCTTCGGCGAAGTTTGGGTATCCGCGATCGATATGAAATGCGCCATCTACAGTAGTTTCGCCTTCAGAAACTAAAGCAGCCAAGACAAGTCCGGCTCCTGCGCGAATATCAGTTGCTTCAACCGGTGCACCAGATAGCTGCGGGATTCCGTCAATAGATGCGTGATGGCCATCGACAGTTACTTGTGCGCCTAAGCGCATCAATTCATTGACAAACATAAAGCGTGATTCAAAGACATTTTCAGTAACCATGGAATGCCCATCAGCAACGGCGTTCATCGCGATAATAAATGGCAGCAAGTCGGTTGCAAATCCAGGATAGGGAAGTGTTGCAACATCCGTTGCGCGCGGACGTTGGTTCATCTGTACGCGAATTCCATCGGAAGTTGAAGTAATAATTGCGCCTGCGTGCGCTAATTTTTCTAACATAACCTCCATGTGGTCCGCGCGACCGCCGTGGATAGTGATATCTCCTTGAGTCATCGCTGCGGCAAATGCCCAAGTTCCAGCGATGATGCGATCAGTAATTGTTATGTGATCAGTTGGATTTAACTTTGCTACGCCAGTGATCGTAATTAGCGGCGTGCCCAAGCCCTCGATCTTCGCGCCCATTGAAATAAGGAATTCACCGAGATCAACTAGATCAGGCTCACGCGCTGCGTTTTCAATTGTTGTCACACCTTTAGCAAGAACTGCGGCGGTCATTAAGTTTTCAGTTGCACCGACGCTCGGGAAATCTAAATCAATTGCTGCACCCTTTAAACCATTTGGTGCTGCCGCAATAACATAACCGTGTTCGACGTGTGCGTTAGCTCCTAAGGATTCAAGGCCTTTGATATGAAAATCTAAACCTCGTGAACCAATGGCATCGCCACCTGGTAGCGCAACTTCAGCGCGACCGGTTCTGGCAACCAGCGGCCCTAGAACGTTGATGGAAGCGCGCATCTTGCGCACTAAATCGTAATCAGCGCGGTGTTGTGGAGATTCAGGAACATCGATGGTTACTACTGAACCCGAGTGAGCAACAGTGCATCCAAGGCGAGTAAGTAAATCGGACATTATGTCCACGTCTGCGATATCTGGAACATTGCGAATGGTGGTTTTCCCAACGGCAAGCAAGGAGGCAGCCATTAGTTTTAAGACCGAATTCTTTGCACCAGTAACCGTAACTTCACCTTTAAGGCTGGCACCACCCACGATGCGGAAGCGGTCGCTGCCTACATTGCCCGAAGATGCCATAAGCCAAGTCTACTTATAGGCTAGGGCCATGGTTAATTTAACGCGTATTTACACCAAGACCGGCGATGATGGCTCAACCTCTTTAGGAGATATGAGCCGCACTTCAAAGAACGATTCAAGACTTGAGGCATACGCCACCGTTGATGAAGCTAACTCAACTATTGGCGTTGTAATCGCAACAGATGAGTTAACTGATGAAATTCGCGCACTTCTGATCCGAATTCAAAATGATTTATTCGATGTTGGCGCTGACCTTTGCACACCAGTAATTGATGCTCCAGCCTTTGAACCACTTCGTGTCCTTGAAAGCCAAGTTACATATTTAGAAGAACAAATCGATAAATTCAATGCCGATCTTGAGCCGCTACGCTCTTTTGTTCTTCCATCCGGCACACCAGCAGCAGCGCATCTTCACGTCGCTCGCACCGTTGTGCGTCGCGCAGAACGCCGCACATGGGCTGCAATTCACGGTTTCGGCACTGGAGTAAATCCACTGACTGCCAAGTATTTAAATCGTTGTTCTGATCTTTTATTCGTTCTGGCAAGAGTTGCTAATAAGAAGATTGGTGATCAGCTCTGGGTACCCGGAGCAAATCGCTAACTTTTTAAGATCGCGCGAGCGATTTTTTCATCCCTGGCAAACACGAATACCCGCGGCCCATCTTTCGTCTGAGTTAGTGTCGCTTTAATCTGCGCGTCTACTAATTTTAGGCGCAAGATTTCGCCTTCAATATGGTTATTTGGCGAAGCGACGACGACTAGCGAACCGTATTCATATTCGCCACCAATTCTTGGGGTGCGCTCAACAACAGATTTACCACGTGCAAATGCCCACTTTAAAATCAACGCTAAAAGACCAACGGCAAAAAAGCCACCGAAGCTACTTAAAAATAGCGCGTTATTGATTCCACCAAGCATTGTTATCCAGCTGCTTTGTACTCAGTTAACGGAACCGGGCCAGTTGGTTCACCTTGATTACAGTCTGCGCTGATATTGGAGAGAATATGCCCAGAACCAATTGGCTCTGTAGTAACCAACAAAACTGTCACTATTTTTTGTGGAGTGCTAGCCGCAACAGATGAAGTGATTTTTCCAAAAGTCTTTAAGGTTCGATTTTCTAGGGAAGTCGCACCAACTACATCTGCTGTCACTTGCCACCAACGACAACCGATCTCGGAGGCGACTAATACCGCACCGCATGTGAATTTTGTACAGTCTTTTATTTGTGCGGAAAGCGCTGTTTTCGCTGACAATATTCCGACGAGTTCTTTCGCGGTAGGAACCTTCATATAGAGCTTGGTCACACCGAGCGCATCTGTTTTAAATCCAGCAGGTGGCCATTTTGGAGATGGTGAAGGCGATAACTTAACATCCTTCTTTTTCTTCTTCTTTACGGGTGGCTTCTTAACTGGAGCCTTCTTAGTTGGTGCCTTTTTTGTGGGGCTAGCTTTCGGAGTCGGCGTAGCTTTCTTTGTAGCAGTTGCCTTCGGCGTTGGAGTTGGACTCTTCGTCGCAGCCAGCGCTGGAGAAACTGTGATTGTTAATCCCAGCGCGAGAGCTAGCGCTAATCTCTTTGACTTGATCATTACTGTCGATCCCATTTAAAGGTGCGAATTGAAATAATAAGTCCGGCGATAAACCAGGCGAAAATAATCAAGAAAGTTTTTTCAGTTTCCCAGCTGCCGGCAACTTCGGCTGTGGCAAAGGAGTCAGGCAAGAAGACAGAGCGCATACCTTGAGTCATCCACTTAAGCGGAAAGATCGCTGCTACTTGTTGCATCCAGGCGGGTAGATCAGTGA
>JBIIPL010000034.1:0-10764 GCA_044342645.1 Candidatus Planktophila sp.
GTGATTGTTTCCACCCACCAAATGAGTAGTAAGCAACCGGAACAGGAATTGGCACGTTGATTCCGATCATTCCCACCTGAATTTCATTCTGGAAGCGACGCGCAGCGCCACCATCGTTGGTGAAGATGGCAGTTCCGTTACCGAAGGCACCGCTATTAATTAGCGCAACGCCTTCGTCATATGATTTAACGCGCACAATAGATAGGACAGGACCGAAGATTTCATCCTTATAAACGCTAGAAGTAGTTGGCACGTTATCGATCAAGGTTGGTCCAAGCCAGAAACCAGCTGATTCTCCATCTGCCTTTACGTTACGGCCATCAACAACAACCTTTGCGCCATCTTTTGTTGCAACGTCAATATAACCAGCGACTTTGTCACGGTGTTCTTTGGTCACAAGTGGACCCATATCGCAGCCGCGGCGACCATCACCGGTGCGCAATTTATCCATACGAGAAACAATTTTTTCGATCAGCGCATCAGCAACTGGCTCAACTGCAACCACAACCGAGATCGCCATACAGCGTTCGCCCGCAGAGCCGAAGCCGGCATTAATTGCAGAATCTGCAACGAGTTCCAGATCAGCATCAGGTAATACCAACATATGGTTCTTGGCTCCGCCGAGTGATTGCACGCGCTTGCCAGCCTTTGCGCACTCTTCATAGATATAGCGCGCAATAGGAGTAGAACCAACAAATGAGATCGCCTCAACATCAGGGGAGTGCAGTAATCCATCTACTGATTCTTTATCGCCATTTAGCACATTAAATACGCCATCTGGAAGACCCGCTTCTTTCCAAAGCTTGGCGATCCAAATCGAAGCAGATGGATCTTTTTCTGAAGGCTTTAATACAACGGTATTTCCGGCAGCGATTGCAATTGGGAAGAACCACATTGGCACCATTGCGGGAAAGTTGAAAGGAGAGATGATTCCGACAACGCCAAGTGCTTGGCGAGTTGAGTAAACATCGACACCAGTCGAAACATTTTCAGAGTAATAACCCTTAATTAATTGCGGCATACCAACTGCAAATTCGACTACTTCTTGACCGCGTGTAATTTCACCAAGGGCATCAGATAAGACTTTGCCGTGTTCGCTGGTGATGATCTCTGCGAGTTCGCCTTTCTTGGCGTTTAATAATTCACGGAATTTAAAAATGACTTGCTGACGACCTGCGAGTGAAGTCTTTGACCAACCTGGAAATGCTTTCTTCGCTGCGGCAATCGCTGCGTTAATCTCCGCGCCATTTGCCAGAGCAACGCGCTTTGTTTCGACACCGAGCGCTGGGTCATAAACAGGTGCGGTGCGACCTGAGGTACTTACAAATTCTTTATTATCAATCCAGTGATTCACAGTGGTAGTCATAGGCTCATCCTATGACGGCAACCCCGTACTTTTAAACGCCAAAAAAGGAGATATTCGAGCGTTTTCTTGCCTGATCCAATAAGATTCGAGCAAATCTAAAGAGAAAAGAGATATTTCGTGGGCGCTTGTACCTGTACTTACACCAGAGACGAAGAGAAGAACTGCGACGGAACACATAAAGTGGTCAAGGCTGTAAAAGCTGAGTTAGCCGAAAAGCTTGAAGCCAATGGCTTTCCTCACGCCGCTGAATATGTGAAGAATAACTAGTTCTTTCCTAACAATTAAAAGATGATCTAGGTGGAATCTCCAGCAAGGCAATTCCTGCGCCAAATTCCACAAATGGTTTTAGGGTCCGCACTTGCATATGCAGGTATCGGCCATCTGACTACCAACCGCACAGAGTTCCAAGCTCAAGTACCAACTTTGTTGCAGGAGTATGCTGATTTTGTAGTTTTAGCATCTGGGGTAGTCGAGATCGCACTCGGTATCAGCTTGATAGCGCTTTGGAAGTATCGAATGCAAATTGGTCTTTTAACCGCTTTATTCTTTATCGCTATCTTCTGGGGAAATATTTCACAGTACATAAACAAAGTTGATGCCTTCGGTTTAAACAGTGATCGTGCTCGATTAATTCGATTGTTCTTTCAACCACTGTTGGTTGCTTGGGCTCTGGCAAGTACGGGCGCTTGGCGCGCCTTTAAAAGAAGATAGTTACTTATTCAGCCCACGCTTAGCAATTGCCGCATCCCATTGTTCGCGAAGCGGATGCTCTGATGGTCCAAGTTCTGTGATGATTCGAATCAATCGCGCCATATATTCATCACGGTTTAGATCAAGACGCGCGGCTTCCTCTTTATTTGGTTGAAAGTTATCTAATTCGCCGGGTTTAATCTGCCCAGATCGAATTAGCAACATCTCAAGTGCGTGCACTCTGGTGCTTGCCACATTGAGATCCATCCCAAGTTCTAGGATTAAATCAAATAACTTTGAGACTTGTGGGTTTTCAAAGAAATCAAATTCGGTAGTCATTAGGCTGCCTTAGTCGCCTGAAGTACGCACCAAGGAAAGTGCCAATCGTTTCTTTGTGGCCATCCGCCTGGAAGTAAACCTTCAGCACGTTCATCAAATGCCACCCATTTGGCATCCTTTAGCCCTAAATCTTCACAAAGTTTGATTAAATCGGTAGCAAAGAGCGCGCGGAAGTAAGGTTCATTATTTCGCTCTGCGTGTTCGTAGACCGTGGCATCTCGCACCGGATCACCGGTTGGTTGAAATTCTAGGAATCGAATAACTCCGCCTGGCTTAAGTAATCTGTAAGCCTCTTTAACGGTTTCAACAATTGCATCCTGCGGCATTTCGTGCAGAATCATTGTCCCGGTTACTAGATCAACAGATGAATCTGGGAGTTCCACATTTCTACAATCTTGTTGCTTATAATGAATTGGCAAGCCTTCTGATTGCGCTTCAGCGTGTGCCAACTTAAGGCCAGGTGCTGCCAGATCTAAACCGATAACTTCAGCACCTGGATAGCGTGAAACCAGTGGCCGCGTGCTCTTTCCAAATCCACATGCAATGTCTACTACTCGTGGATTAGCTGGCAAATCTGGCAGTGCGGTATTTGAAAATAGTTTGTGGAACTTAAAGCCATCGTTATCACGGAGCATCACCATGCGGGCACCAAATTGATAGACATAACCCGATAGATCATTTGAGAAAAAGCTGCCTGGTTGCATATGAATATCAGTATCTGTGTACCACTTTGGCAACGCTAAATTTGGATCGAGCTGAAGTGAACCATTGTCGCTCTTCGGAGCATTTTCTAACTGTTGCAACAACTCATCGCTGCAACGCATAACAACATCGCTACCTAAACGCCACATCATTTTCTGGCCGATTCGCTCCAAGTGGCTAAACCATGGATAAAGGCTCATCTGCTTGAGTTTGATTTCACCTTCTTGCGGTGAAGAAACTTTGATTCCAGAGGCGTTAATTTCAGAGATATATGCCGGATAAACAGTGTCTGCCCAACGTTTGCGAAGTGACAATATAAATTGGGCGCTTGATCTTTCGTCCAAGGTTAATAGTTCATCGATATCGCGCATCGCTAACTCCTTATTCCCGATCTATCCGTAACTGAGTATCTACTAGGCAGTTGGACGATGCAAGTACTTTCCGCCAGGTGCGCCAATCACATTGCCATCGCCAAAAATGTGATTTCCGCGCAACCAGGTGTCAGTTACCTTTGCATTTATCTCAAAGCCTTCAAAGGGGGTGTACTCCTGAGTTGAGAACGAATCTCCTGCAGCAACTACATAGGAAGCACCTGGATCGACCAAAGCGATATCTGCGTCGTATCCAATTGCAATTGCACCCTTGTTTTTTAAGCCAAATCGTTGCGCAGTGTTCCAAGAAGAGATCTGTGCAATCTTTTGGTAGCTCAACTTTCTAGTCTTACTTTCTCCAACTAACCCTGCCAATAAGTACTCTGCTCCGCCAAAACCAGATTTGGCCACGAAGACATCTTCCTTTGGCGTTCCAAATTTCATTTCTTCTCGGCAGCAGGCGTGATCACTGGCGACCCAGTCAATGTCGCCATTGAGTAGGTGCTCCCAAAGCGCTTCTACATCTTCACGTGGGCGAAGTGGTGGATTTACCTTTCCACCAATTCCGCGTGAATTTTTAATGTCGGCAAGTAAATGGCCGATAGTTACTTCACGGCGGAAATTAACGTGTGGGAAGGTCTTGCTCATCTTCATCGCAGAATCAATTGCTTTAAAGGAGGTCAAGTGAAGCAAGTTAATATTTGGAAGCTCAGTTTCATGCGCTAGGTAAGAAGCGATAGCAATTGCTAGACCCTCTGAATGAGGTGGACGCGATAGGTGATAAGCCTCAAGATCTCTTGGTCGACCAGATTCTTCTACCATCTTGGTATAGGCGGTCATGATTTCTGCAGTTTCGCAGTGCAGTGACAAGGAGATGTTATCTGCGAGCTCCGGCATTTCTAATCTGGCCTTTTGAATAGCGCGCATTACAAACTCAAAATGAGCAACGTCATATCGCTCATCTGCGGGAATCATCAAGAATTCGTTTTGAGCCGAAGATCGGCCGTGTAATCCGTGGCTACCGTAAAACATAAATATTTTAAATGATGTAACACCAAATTTATTAATCATCTCTGGAATCTCAGTTAAATGTTCTTTGGTCAGTGGTGCTAGGTGATAGCCATAATCAACATAGGCTTTGCCAGATGTCTTTTCCAAAACCTCTGGGAAGAAATCTAAATGTGAGCCACCCTTATTTAAATAATATTGACCGGTGCGCATGTAAGAAAGCGCAGTAGTCACGCCACCTTGTGCACACGCTTTACTTTCAGAGACCGCATCTTCTTCAAGTGGGCTGTAGATACCCCAATGCTGATGTCCATCTACTACTCCAGGAAATGCCAACTTGCCGCGGGCATCGTGAACTTGCTTAGCCTCACTAGCATCCAGATTGGGAGCCAACTTGGCGATTTTTCCATCCTTGATGGCAATGTCTACATTTAAAAGCGCTTCTTGATCGTGCTTAACAACCCGAGCATTTTTAATGATGACGTCATAAACAGACATTTTTATCTCCCTTTGTATTATGCACACGCTACATATCGTTGGAAATTAAATCAATACATCAATTAAGTTAGATAGGTCATTTAATGAGTATTCATCGGTAGCAAGACCAAATATGGTCTCAGATAACTTTTGCGCCTTCGCGGGCGTCAAAATAGACCTGACATTTGATTCAAATTTAAGGGCGAGCTCAGCATCTGACAATGGATTCTGTGGTCCACCACGATTTACCAAAACCTTCTCTGTTATTGAAGTTCCATCCTTAAGGTGGGCGGTCAGAACAGCAGGCAACTGGTAAGGATAGATCGCATCGCATTCGGCGTTGGATACAACATTTACCTTTGCAGCAAGTGCCAAGATCGCAGGATCTTTCGCCGCATCATCTTCAAAATCTTCGTGAAATAGTCCAAGTCCGTTGTCACGATAAAAAGCCGCTGCGACTGTATATGGGCCGCTAAAGGCTGCGTGGTATCCAGATTCCGGTTTTATCTTTGATTCACGAGGTTCTGCAATTGTTCTAAGCACTGGTGTCGGAACTCCGAGTTCAAGTGACTCAATTTGATCCGCAGTAATTCCATTGGCTTTCATAATTCGCGCAGCATCGATTCCTGCGTGAGTGAAGTGATTGCATGGATAAGGTTTAAAGAAGAGGTCGGGCAGTACCCAAGTGACTCCTAAATTTTCAGTGATCTCATCTAAATTAACTTGATCTCCACAATAAGCCTGCATAAAACCAAATCGACCTTCCACCACAGTCGGTGGTCCAGTCAGGCCGGCTTGCGCCAATTCCGCAGCGACTACTCCGCCGTGTGCAGCCCAGCCACAATGTGTGCGCTTAACAGTTCCGCCAGTTCGGTTAGCCTCTAACAAACCAGCTCCCATACTTGCGGCAATTCCAATTGCAGAACTAATTTGTTCAGAACTTAACTTCATTAGCATTGCAGCAGCCACGGCAGAACCTAGGGTGCCGCAGATTGATGTGGCGTGGAATCCTCGCTCGAAGAAGACAGAATTTCCAAGTTTGCGATCAAAGCCCGCCATACCTAATCTGCAAGTTACTTCGATGCCCACTGTGATTGCATCTAGTACATCACTTGGCTTGGAATTAAGTTTTGACCCAACTGCAAGTGCGGCTGAAACAACCGATGCACTTGGGTGCAGTACAGAAGGTAAATGTGTGTCATCAAAGTCGAGTGAGTGAGCCAAAGTTCCATTTAAAAGCGCCGCAGATGAACTCGGCAACTTTCCGGCACCGATTGCAAATGAATCAGCTGGACCAGCCCAAGCAGATACTACTTTTTTAATGATCTCAGCCACCGGCAGTTCTGTTGCAGCCAATGAATTACCAATCACATCTAAAACGCGGCGCGAAGATTCGCGGCGCAACTCAAGAGATAAACCCTTTTGAGTTACTTCAAATGCTGCGTCTCCAAGAAGATGAGCAATTGCTGTCACTAGATCACAGCCAATGGTCGAACTGGCGATCCGGTTCCGCCCACAATTTTTAAAGGCGCGAGCACAAACATAAATTCAGAAACTTTGGCAGCGCAGGCAGCTTCTAAATTCATATGTTCAATAATGTGGATTCCAGCATCTACCAACAACACTCGGTGAACCGGTAGGACACTATGGCCCTTGCCAGCGGGGATATGTTCAAACGCTGTGGTGTCGCATCCAGTTACGACAATCTTTTTCTCGGCTAACCATTCTGCAGCGGAGGTATCTATTCCTGGCACACCTGAGTCGTGGCCGATATAAATCTTTGGATCTCCGCTGAAGTATTTACCCCATCCGGTTCTGATAAGTACGGCATCTCCTGCTTGTGGAATTTTGCCGATTCTTTCGCATTCTTGCTTAATGTCATCAACGGTAATTGCATAACCACCAGGCAATACATCGACACCTTTTAAAGTTGCGATATCTAACATAAGTCCGCGGGTCACAACGGGTTTCATCTGATCTATTCCGTGTGAAATAAATTTTCCACCTTGGAAGCAATCAGATACCGGAACATTGCCATGCAGCATTCCTTCTTGAGAAACGTGGGCCAGTGCATCAACGTGCGTTCCCACGTGTCCACCAGTAACAATCATTTCATTGGCTGCAGAGCCACCATCGGCTCTTACTGAATCACCATGTCTGCGGATATAAACCAAACGAAACTCAGGGTGGTTAGGTGAAATTGGCATACCCGCATAAAGGGGCTGAGCTAAATCGATGATCTGTGTTGATCCTGTCAGGGCCTGAACGAGTGGACTTGTCATCTTCTGCTCCAATTAGCGATCGATTTACTTTTGAGAATTAAAGAGAGTTACTTGAAATTTTGCGTAATGAATATTTGCTGGATCAATCATCTCGCCATTTGGTCGAGCCATGACGCTATCTCCAGATTTTTGTTTTTCTTCATACCAATCTAGAAGTTCTTTAGCGCTCTCATACTCAGCCAAAGTCGGGGTATAAATCTCATTTACGATCTCGATTTGATTGGGATGAATTACAGATCTTCCAAAAAATCCGAGCGCCTTGCCCTTTAACGTGGATTGACGCAGACCATCTAGATCTTTTGTATTTGCATAAACAGATTGTGAGGGTTGACGCAGACCAGCAGCTCGGCAAGCAACCAAGAGAGCGCCTCTTGAGTAAGCCAGGGCATCATCATCGGTGGCGCGTAGATCAGATCGCAGATCTGCTTCACCGAGTGACATTGCCGCAACCCGCGAATCGCAATTTGCAAGCAAGTTTAAATTGGCAACTCCCAGCGCCGATTCAATTAAAAGGTGGATTTGTGCCGGTGATTTACTCTTCTCAATAATCTTTGAGGCAATCTTTACTGTTTCTACCGCTGTAACCTTCGGTGCGCGTATCCCTAATAGGTTGGGCGAACAAATAGCTTCTAGATCAGTAACGCCCCACGGTCCGGTTAGATCATTAATGCGAACTAAAAATGGTTTCTCTCTTGGCGTAGCCAGAAATTCGGCAACAAATTTACGTGCCTCATCTTTTTTATCGTGATGGACCGCGTCTTCAAGGTCAATGACGACGCAGTCGGCCTGCGAATTAAATGCTTTTTCAACAATTTCAGGTTTGCTGCCAGGTACATAAAGGTAACTTCTAAAGTAGCTGGTTTGGCTCACCATCAGATAATACCCTTAGCCTTTAACTCTGCAATTTGCTCGCTGGTAAGCCCAATCTCAGTTAAGACTTCGACAGTATTTTTGCCAAGGCTCGGACCAGAACTTCTTATTTCTCCAGGAGTATCAGAGAGTCTAAAGAGCACATTCTGAATCTTGATCGGCCCCAGCTCATCATCTTCAATCGTCTTAATTGTTTCTAGCGCTTTAAATTGCTCATCTTTAAATATATCTGTGATGTCATAAATCGGGGCAACAGCGGCTTCGGCCAATTCAAACTCTCGCATCACAACATCTCTGCTGCGCTCTTTAATCCAGCCGCCAACTGCATCATCTAAAATATCGGCGTGCTTGGCACGATCCGCGCCATTTTTAAACCAAGGCTCGTCTATTAATTCAGGGCGACCAACCAAGTGCATCACGCGTTCTGCAATTGCTTGCGCACTAGTTGATATCGCAACCCATTTTCCATCACTTGTAATGTAGGTATTGCGGGGAGCGTTGTTGCTTGATCTATTTCCACGACGTTCTTGAATCTCGCCCAATTGATCGTAGGCAATGACTTGGGGACCGAGTACCGTCAAAATAGGCTCGATAATCGCTAAATCAATTACCTGTCCTTTGCCCGTGATATTTCGCGCATGAAGTGCGGTCATCACCGCATATGCAGTTGTCAGCGCAGAAATTCCATCTGCTAAACCAAAAGGAGGCAGCGTTGGGGGACCATCTGGTGTTCCCGTAATTGATGCAAAGCCGCTCATCGCTTCTGCAAGAGTTCCAAAACCTGGGCGCTTTGCATATGGACCAATCTGACCAAAACCGGTCACACGCGCAAGAACCAGTCCAGGATTTATCTTGGCCAGTTCGTCATATCCCAGTCCCCATTTTTCGAGTGTGCCTGGGCGAAAATTTTCAATAACAACATCAGCGTCTTTGACCAACTTTTTAAAAATTTCCTGACCTTCGGGTGAACCTAAATACAAAGTGAGTGACTTCTTATTGCGCGCCAACATTTTCCACCAAAGACCGACGCCATTTTTGCTAGAGCCGTGTGATCTAACTGGATCACCATTCTTTGGATGTTCAATTTTAATTACTTCAGCCCCAAAGTCACCAAGCATTGTGGCAGCCATCGGTCCAGCAAACAGGGTTGCGATATCAATGACCTTTATATCTTGGAGCGCTTGAACCATCGGCTATCTACTTCCTAACTGGCTAGAGTCAAACATTCTATAAAACGCCACTTTCGCAGAAGTCGTTCCAGACCATCTGCTCTGTGATTAATCCATCTTCTATTACGAAGACGTCGACATAGCGAATTCCACTGAATTCTTCACCAGCAAGATTTACTCCGTATAACTTTCCGATTGAAGTAACGGTAGTTTGATTGCCATTTACGCCAACAAAGTAGCGCTCACGGTTTTTTCTAACCCAGGTATAGCGAGTCTTTGCATTGGCAACCATTTCTGCCATATTTGCAAAACGGATGCCCCCTGGAAATTCAATCTTGCAGTCAGGAGAAATCATCGCCTGCACTTCATCCATCTTGCGATCCTCATTTAATTGAAGGAACTTATCGATCAGCGCCGCTGCATCCATCTCTGTTTCTCCTCTTTCTACTGGGATCTTGCTGTTGGGATCTTGCTGTTGGGATCTTGGGTTAATTTTCTAAAGAGCTAAGTGCTAAATCTAAGTCTAAAAATGCTCCAGCGGCACTACCTTCATAGGTCGCTTCCGCCGCGGTTCGAGGCGATAGAGCATCTCCAATAATAAGGAATCGAGCAGAATCCCGAAGTTCGAGAGATTGATAAATCTCATCGTTGGACTGCCGCGGGCCGCAATCGACCACGGCAGTCAAGCCATCAATTACTTGGTCTTGGGCGTTGAGAGAACTTTTGATGACAGCTCGACCAGATTCAACTGCAACCTCAGCGGCTAGATGAAATTGGACTCCCGCAGTTTTTAGCCTTGGGATTAACGCTGATCTTGAATACGTAGTTATTTGAGAAAAGAGCGAAGCAGTAGGAGATACCAGGTGGACTTTATATCCGCGATTGGCCAGCTCTTCTGCGATTGAAGCCGATATCCAACTTCCCTCTTCATCAAAAATCAAAATCTTGGCACCATTGCTAGCATCAGTTTTGCAGAAAGTTTCAATTGCTTCTTGTGCTGAAATTATTGGAAGACCTTCACCGAGATTGCGTTTAACAAGTCGCGCACCAGTTGCCAAAATTACTTTATCGAAATCTGCCATTGCCGCATCGGTGTTGGAAATATTTCTTCCAAGCTGTACTTTGATATTGGATTTGTTCACACGCACTTCTAGCTCTTCGGTTAATAAGCCGATCCGAGAGCGCAACTTTAATGAACTAGCCAACCGAACCTGTCCGCCTAAGCTTTTCGATCCTTCAATCAGTGTTACTTGATGACCAGATGCACTTGCCGAAAGTGCTGCGGACATTCCGGCAGCGCCTCCACCAACAACCAAGACCTTCTTTGGCTCCGGCTTAGCTTTACGTATCTCTACCCATTTCGCTTCGGCACCAACTTCTGGATTTACCACACAAGAAATCGGTAGATTCTTTTCGACTCGACCGATGCACTCTTGATTACAAGCAATACAAGATGTTACTTCGGAATTACGCCCGGAATTAAACTTATT
>JBIIPL010000115.1:0-3826 GCA_044342645.1 Candidatus Planktophila sp.
ACTTTGGCAAAGCGTTTTCAAATTCACAATACAATTCGTCTTTTCGCACTCGTCGGTGGCGGCGGCTTCATCACTTTCTTAGCAATAACGGTTCAGATTCCACCAGAGCACAAAAATATTGCTCTGGCCACAATCTGTATTGCCTTTATCTTTGCTGGTGTTGGCGCTTCATTGATGGCACCAACGTTTTACACAGCAGGTAATCGTCGGTCACCGATGCCAAGTGCTGTGGTTGTTGGACAAATTGGCGTTATCAATATGATTGCAGTCTTTATTCTAAAATCCGTGGTTGCTTGGACAGCGCAATTCACAGGATCTCTAGCGATCGCACTAACAATTCCAGCGTTGCTGCTAATGGCAACATATTTCTTTTCTAACGCTGTAAAAGTGGATTAATTAAGCTTTAGCCAGAACCTTCGGTATTTCCTGGATCAGCGGCGTTAATATCGTTAATCTGATATTTATTGATCGCATCCTGGACAACGCTCTGCTTGACTTCACCTGATTTAGCAAGTGCTGACAGAGTTGCAATAACAATTGATTCAGCATCGACCTTGAAGTGGCGACGAAGTGCGCCTCTGGTATCAGAGAGTCCGAAGCCATCGGTTCCAAGTGATAGGAAATCTTGTTCTACCCAAGGAGCGATCTGATCTTGTACAGCGCGCATGTAATCACTCACAGCAATTACGGGGCCAGCTGCACCATTTAATTTATCTGTGACATATGCGCTGCGATGATCACTTGGATGTAGCAAGTTGTGGCGATCGACAGCAAGTCCATCACGACGCAGTTCATTCCAAGAAGTAACTGACCAGACTGATGCAGAAACGCCCCAATCTGATTCAAGTAACTTCGCAGCCTTTAGCGCCCAGTTCATTCCAACGCCAGATGCCAAGATCTGCGCATTTTTCTTACGCTGTTTAGCACCGCTCTGGAATAAGTAAATTCCCTTTAGCAAACCAGCAACATCGAGATTATCTGGCTCAGCAGGTTGCACGTACGGCTCGTTATAGACAGTTAGGTAGTAATAAACGTTCTCGCTATTTTCACCATACATACGACGCAGACCATCTTTAACGATGTGTCCGAGTTCGTAAGCAAATGCTGGGTCATAAGCAACAACTGCCGGGTTGGTTGAAACTAGTAGCGGAGAATGACCGTCTTCGTGCTGCAAACCTTCGCCATTTAGCGTCGTGCGACCTGCAGTTGCACCGACCACGAAGCCGCGCACTAACTGGTCAGAGGCAGCCCAGAAAGCATCTCCTGTGCGCTGGAAACCAAACATTGAGTAGAAAATATAGATTGGAATCATTGGTTCATCGTGAGTTGAATATGAAGAACCAACTGCAGTGAAGGAAGCAACTGATCCTGCTTCATTAATACCTTCGTGCAAGATCACACCAGATGTTGACTCTTTGTAAGACAACATTAATTCGCGGTCAACAGCGGTGTATTGCTGTCCGTGTGGTGAGTAGATCTTTAAAGTTGGGAATAATGAATCCATACCAAATGTGCGCGCTTCATCAGGAATGATTGGTACCAAGCGCGCACCAAGCCCAGGATCTTTCACCAGATCCTTAAGCATGCGAACAAATGCCATAGTTGTTGCTACTTCTTGTTGACCTGAACCGCGACGAACTGATTCATATGCTTCATCTGCTGGTTGCGCTAATGGACGCGAAACGCTGCGACGACGAGGGATTGATCCACCGAGTGCAATGCGTCGTTCTTGCAAATATTTAGCTTCCGCAGAATCTTCGGATGGCTTGTAATAAGGAGGTGTGTACTTATCTAACTTGTCATCGGTAATCGGAATACCTAAGCGATCGCGGAATTCGACAATATCTTCAAGTGACATTTTCTTCATCTGATGCGTTGAATTTCGTGCTTCGAAGTGCGAACCTAACGTCCAGCCCTTAACGGTCTTAGCCAAAATAACTGTTGGGCGACCATTTCCTTGTGTGGCTGCTGCATATGCCGCGTATAACTTGCGGTAATCATGTCCACCACGCTTTAGGTTCCAAACTTGATCATCTGACCAATTAGCAACCATTGCAGCAGTGCGTGGATCGCGACCAAAGAAATGCTCGCGAACGTATGCGCCACTTTCGCCCTTAAATGTTTGGTAATCGCCATCTAAGGTTGTGTTCATAATATTTACGAGTGCGCCTTCGCGATCTTGTGCCAATAGTGGATCCCACTCGCGACCCCAAACAACCTTAATAACGTTCCAACCAGCTCCACCAAAGATTGATTCGAGCTCCTGAATAATCTTTCCGTTTCCGCGCACTGGACCATCAAGGCGTTGCAAGTTGCAGTTAACGACAAAAGTTAAGTTATCTAACTTCTCGCGAGATGCCAGACCGATTGCACCCAAGGTGTCGACTTCATCGACTTCACCATCACCCAGGAATGCCCAAACATTTTGCTGACTTGTATCTTTAATTCCGCGATTGTGTAAATAACGGTTAAAGCGCGCTTGATAAATTGCATTGATTGGACCGATTCCCATTGAAACAGTTGGGAATTGCCAGAACTCAGGCATCAAACGTGGATGAGGATATGAAGAAAGTCCGCCACCTTTATGAGAAAGTTCTTGACGGAAACCATCTAGCTGATCTTCGCTTAAGCGACCTTCCATAAATGCACGTGCATACATTCCGGGAGATGCGTGACCTTGGAAAAAGATTTGATCTCCGCCACCGGGATGGTCTTGTCCACGGAAGAAGTGGTTGAAACCAACTTCATAGAGAGCGGCAGATGATGCATAAGTTGAAATGTGTCCACCAACACCAACGCCGGGACGCTGTGCACGGTGTACCAACATTGCGGCGTTCCATCGAATAAATGCGCGGATGCGGCGTTCGATCGCTTCATCGCCAGGAAATGCTGGTTCGTTCTCAGGTGTGATTGTGTTTATGTAATCAGTGTTGCGAAGTGCGGCTACGCCAATATTTTTTTCATGTGCGCGCTGCAACAATTTCAATATTAAGAAACGGGCACGTACAGGGCCTGCGCTATTTAGCGCGGCATCGAAGGACGCTTGCCATTCGGCGGTCTCGGTCGGGTCGGTATCTACTAGTTGGTCGATGATCTGATCTGGGACGCCGAAGTTCTCACTCATGGTCATATTCTCGCGCTTACGCCACAGTAGAGCAAAATCTGACGAGAATTCGTCTCAGAAAAGGCTTGGCAAACCCTTGTCAAAGGTCAATTGTTTCGGTGGACTTATCCAGTGGCAAAGGGGATGGGATTTGCTCAAGGCGAGATCGTCCTTGAAGTCGGATATGACACAGATTGCGATGACGCCTTACGTAAAGAGATCGCAACAACCATCGGAACAAAATTCATAGAAGGTACCGCCACCGAAGTCGTCGATGCCGTTATTTTATGGTGGCGCGATGGTGACGGCGATCTCGTTGATGAATTAATGGATGCCCTCACATATTTAAGTGAGACGGGACCAATTTGGGTCTTATCTCCAAAAGTTGGCCGTGATGGACATGTTGAGCCAAGTGATATTCAAGATGCCGCACCTATTGCTGGACTCAGTCAAACTTCTACCTTAGTTGTGGCCAATGATTGGACCGCTACTCGCCTTGTCGCACGAAAGGCTGGCAAGCGCTAGATTTCTCACATGAGCACATCACTTACAGGTTTATCAGTCGGATCTATTGCGCCAGATTTCGAATTAAATGATCAGCACGGTGCGAAAGTTTCACTTTCATCATTTAAGGGAAGCAAGAACGTAGTAGTTCTTTTTATTCCATTTGCATTTACAGGTACCTGCACCGGTGAACTCTGTGCAATTCGCGATGATTTATCT
>JBIIPL010000035.1:0-10606 GCA_044342645.1 Candidatus Planktophila sp.
CAATATCAACAGGCGGAAGGCTTTCGAGGTGTGGCATAGGAGATATGAGGGAAGATCCCAGCCTTCGATCATCGAACTAGCGAATAACTAGAGAGTAAATAGAAAGGAAAAAATGTACACATCATTCATTGTCTTGCTTCTGAAGATAATCAGCAGTCCAGCGCTCCTGGCCGGCTTGATCGCCTTCCTGCAGAAATTGCTCCATCCATAACCACCAGTGACCATCTATAAACGGGGGCCAATCGGACGAAAAGTCGCCATTTCCTACGCGTGATGGGAATGGCGATTTTTCATCCGCCTGTGAAGGTGGTTGGATTAGGCGTAAGCCTGAATGCGGCCCAATGAAGCGCTCGGTCAGGGATTACGCCCCGAGATAATTTGGAGTCATCATGGCCATAGCAACCCCTGAAATTTATGCCGAGATGTTGGATCGCGCTAAAGCTGGCGCATTCGCATATCCCGCAATTAACGTTTCATCATCACAGACACTGATCGCAGCACTTCGTGGTTTCGCCGAAGCCGAATCAGATGGAATTATTCAATTTTCTTGGGGTGGCGCAGAATATGCATCTGGCTCAACCGTTAAGAACATGGTCGATGGCGCAGTTGCGCTCGCCGAATTCGCACACGTTGTCGCTAAAAATTACAATGTAAATATCGCAATCCATACCGATCACTGCCCAGTTGAAAAGCTTGATGGCTATATGCGACCACTTCTTGAAATTGGCGCACAGCGCATCAAGAACCGCCAAGCACCACTCTTCAACTCACATATGTGGGATGGCTCAGCGGTAGATATGAATGAAAATATGAAGATTGCAGATGAACTTCTCACTAAATCTGTTGCTGCTCGCACAATTCTAGAAATCGAAATCGGCGTTGTCGGTGGCGAAGAAGATGGTGTTGAAGCAAAGCACGATGCAAAGTTGTACTCAACTCCAGAAGATGCCTTGATGACAATCGAAACTCTTGGACTCGGAGAACGCGGTCGTTATATGGTCGCAGCAACATTCGGTAACGTCCACGGTGTTTACAAGCCAGGCAACGTTGTCTTGCAACCAAAGATTTTGCAGACACTTCAGGATGCAGTTGTTGCGAAGAAGGGCCTTGCCGCAGGAAGCAAGCCAATGGACTTGGTTTTCCACGGTGGTTCAGGCTCACTTCTTTCAGAAATTCGCGATTCACTTGATTACGGCGTAATTAAGATGAATATCGATACTGATACTCAATATGCATTTACTCGTCCCGTAGTTGATCACATGTTGAAGAACTACGATGGTGTGTTAAAGATTGATGGCGAAGTTGGAAATAAGAAGGCTTATGATCCACGTGCGTGGGGCAAAGCCGCTGAAGCAGGAATGGCGGCACGCGTTGTTCACGCTTGCGCAGATCTGCGTTCCACCGGAACATCACTAAAAAAGTAATAACTCACTCGTAACAATCTCTGGAGAGGTTTTGCTATGCCAGCGCTAGTTTTGCTTGGAGCTCAATGGGGCGACGAAGGCAAGGGTAAAGCCACAGATATTCTCGGTGACCGTGTTGATTATGTTGTCCGCTACCAAGGTGGAAATAACGCGGGTCACACAGTGGTTATCGGTGATCAAAAGTATGCACTTCACTTACTTCCATCTGGAATTTTAAGCCCCAATGTAATTCCGGTTATCGGAAATGGTGTTGTGATTGATCCAGGTGTATTGCTTGAAGAAATTCGCGGTTTAACCGAACGCGGTATCGATTGTTCAAAACTCGTTATCTCCACCAATGCGCATTTAATAACTCCTTATCACCGCACAATCGATAAAGTTTCAGAGCGCTTCCTTGGTAAATCAAAGATTGGCACAACTGGTCGCGGTATCGGACCTGCCTATGCCGACAAGATCAACCGCATCGGAATCCGCGTGCAAGATCTATTTGATCCTTCAATTCTGCGTCAGAAAATTGAAGGCGCACTCCGCGATAAGAACCAAGTACTTATCAAGGTCTTTAACCGTAAAAATATTGAAGTTGATGAGGTATTAAATGAGTACCTCGCATATGCCGAAATATTGCGCCCATATGTAGCCGATACAGTTTTGTTGCTAGATCAAGCGCTAAAAGCTGGCAAGCGCGTTTTGCTGGAAGGTTCGCAAGGCACACTGCTCGACGTTGATCACGGAACCTATCCATTTGTTACCTCATCAAACCCAACTGCAGGTGGTGCTTGCACAGGTTCTGGAATTGGCCCAACCAAGATTGATCGCGTAATCGGAATCGTTAAGGCCTACACAACTCGTGTTGGCTCTGGTCCTTTCCCAACCGAACTCTTTGATGAAGATGGCGAAAAGTTGCGCACTATCGGCGGCGAAATTGGAGTAACAACCGGTCGCGCCCGTCGTTGTGGTTGGTATGACGCGCCAATTGCACGTTATGCGGTTCGCGTAAATGGTCTTACCGATTTCTTCTTAACAAAACTCGATGTCTTAACTGGTTGGAAAGAGATCCCAGTTTGCGTTGCCTATGACATCGACGGCCAGCGCGTAGAAGAACTTCCAGCATCACAATCAGATTTCCATCACGCCAAACCAATTTATGAATATCTGCCAGGTTGGAGCGAAGATATTTCAAAGGCTCGCAAAATTAGCGATCTACCTAAGAATGCGCAGGATTACATCACCTTCTTAGAGAAAATTTCTGGTGCACCGATGAGTGCAATCGGAGTCGGGCCGGGGCGCGACCAAACAATTGTCGTAAAGGATTTCATCTAAACCATGAAAATCCTCCTAGTCGGAAGCGGCGGTCGTGAACACGCACTTGCACTAGGACTACAAGCAGATCCAGCTTGCACTGAATTACATTGCGCACCAGGAAATCCTGGTACTTCACAGATCGCTACAAACCACTTAGTTGCAGTCACCGATAACGCAGCAATCGTTGCGCTGGCTAAAGAATTGAAAGTTGATTTAGTAGTCATTGGCCCAGAAGTTCCATTAGTAAATGGCGTTGCTGACTTACTACGGGCCGCTGGTATTACAACTTTTGGTCCATCAAAAGCTGCAGCGCAATTAGAAGGATCAAAACACTTTGCCAAAGGGGTAATGCGCGATGCGGGCGTACCAACTTCGCGCAGTTTCACCTGTGAAAGCCAGGAGGAGATAGAGAAAGCACTTGATGCATTTGGCGCTCCATATGTAGTCAAAGACGATGGTTTAGCAGCAGGTAAAGGTGTTGTCGTAACCGATGATCGCGCAACCGCGCTAAAACATGCGTTGTCCTGTAAACGAGTAGTGATTGAAGAGTATTTAAATGGACCAGAGATTTCACTCTTTGGAATTTCAGATGGACGCAATATTTTGCCGATGCAGCCGGCGCAAGATTTTAAACGCGCATACGATTTGGATAAGGGTCCCAACACTGGCGGAATGGGTGCTTACTCACCACTTCCGTGGGCACCTGATGAAATCGTGGAAGAGACATACGAAAAAGTATTGGCTCCGATGATCGCAGAGATGTCAGCGCGCGGAACACCGTTTGTAGGTCTTCTCTATGCCGGACTTGCACTTACTGATCATGGATTGCGAGTGATTGAATTTAATGCGCGCTTCGGTGATCCCGAAACCCAGGTTTTAATTCCTCGATTAAAGACACCGCTAGCAACTCTGCTTTATAAAGCTGCAACAGATTCGCTAGATGATGTTGCACTTGAATGGCGAGATGAAAGTGCTGTGACAGTTGTTTTGGCCGCACCTGGTTATCCAGAATCTCCACAATTAAATGGCACGATAACCAAGATTCCCACAATCGCAGATACGCAAATCTTTCACGCCGGCACATCACAAAACGGTGACGCCCTGGTCTCAACTGGCGGACGCGTAATGACCGTCACTGGAATTGGTGAAGATTTAACGCAAGCCCGCGATCGCGCATATCGCGCAATCTCACAGATCGAACTTTCCGGATCTTTCTATCGCAGTGATATCGCGTTAAATGCGTCGGTCGCTGAGAAGGGCAATTAAATGGGGGAGAATAAGCCAGTGAGCGTCCTTGCAGATCGTTATGCATCAAAGGCAATGCGCGCCATCTTCGCACCAGAAGAGAAAATCATTGCAGAGCGCCGGTTGTGGCTGGCGGTTGCACGTGCGCAGAACAAGTTAGGCCACTCAATCGCTGATTCAGTAATCGCAGATTATGAAAAAGTTTTAAACAAGGTAGATCTCGCCTCTATTGATGCGCGCGAGAAAATTACTCGACATGATGTGAAAGCACGTATTGAAGAATTTAACGCACTTGCTGGGCACGAAGCTATTCACGCCGGAATGACCAGCCGTGACGTAACCGAAAATATCGAAGCCCTCCAGATTAAAAATGGTTTAGAAATTGTGCACGGAAAAGTTGTTGCGCTCTTGGCACAACTTGGTGAGAAAGCAGCGCAATATTCTGATCAACCTATTGCTGGTCGATCACATAATGTTCCGGCACAAATTACGACCCTCGGAAAAAGATTTGCTTCCGCTGCCGAAGAACTGCTCTTTGCATACGAACGCCTTACTTCTTTGCAAGACCGCTATCCAATGCGTGGCATAAAAGGTCCAGTCGGTACAGCACAGGATTCGATTGACCTATTGGGCTCATCAAAATCGCATCAGGTGTTAGAAATGGAAATTGCTAACGATCTCGGCTTTAACCGCGTCCTAGATTCAACTGGTCAGATTTATCCACGTTCATTTGATTACGACGTCGTAACCACTCTGGTGCAATTAGCGGCAAGCCCATCATCGCTTGCCACTTCAATTCGTTTAATGGCTGGCGCAGAGCTAGTCACTGAAGGATTTAAAGATGGACAAGTTGGTTCATCTGCAATGCCACACAAGATGAATACCCGTTCATGCGAGCGAATTAATGGTCTAAGCGTTGTTTTGCGCGGTTATGCCTCAATGGTTTCTGAACTCGCTGGAGATCAATGGAATGAAGGCGATGTTTCTTGCAGCGTTGTCCGCCGGGTTGCTCTGCCTGATGCCTTCTATGCAATTGATGGCTTACTCGAAACTACTTTGACGGTCTTAAATGAATTTGGAGCATTTCCGGCAGTTATCCAGGCTGAGTTAGATCGTTATCTTCCTTTCCTTGCAACAACGAAAATTTTGATGGCATCGGTTAAAGCCGGCGTTGGTCGCGAAGTTGCTCACGAAGTAATCAAAGAGCACGCTGTTAAAGCAGCGCTTGCGATGCGTGAAGGTAAAGCAAATACACTCCTTGACGCTCTTGCTGGTGATACACGTTTGCCACTGGATCGTGCCGCACTTGATGCGCTAATAAGTCAGCCAATTGAATTTACTGGCGATGCTCGCCAACAAATTGCTCGAGTTGTAGATCGCATTGACGCGATTACATCCGCGCACCCTGCCGCAGCGCAGTACAAACCACACTCCATCAGGTGAGCGGCTTCGGTTTGGCTGGCGCACCGCCAGCACCATCCATAAATGGTTGGCAGCATCTGCGCACCGGAAAAGTTCGTGATCTTTACACAAATTCTCAAAATGAAATCTTGCTAGTTGCATCCGATCGCATATCAGCATTTGACTGGGTGCTTCCATCAGAGATTCCAAATAAAGGCGCGATACTTACTCAACTCTCACTATTCTGGTTTGAATTGTTAGAAGATATTGTCCCTAACCACATAGTTAGCGATGATGTGCCTGCGCAAGTTAGCGACCGCGCAGTAATTGTTAAACCACTGGATATGTATGCCATTGAATGTGTTGCTCGTGGATACTTATCTGGCAGCGGACTTTCTGAATATAAGAGTAACCAAGCAGTCTGTGGCAATTTACTTCCAGCAGGTTTACTAGATGGATCGAAGTTACCTGAAACAATTTTTACTCCAGCGACAAAAGCTGAAATTGGCGATCACGATATAAATATTGACTTTGCTGCCGCAGCCAAAGTTGTCGGAAACGCTGATGCCGAGCAACTACGTGATCTGACGATCAAGCTTTACGACACTGCATCAGAGTTCGCTAACAGCCGCGGAATCATCTTGGCTGATACCAAATTTGAATTCGGGCGCGACGCTAAAGGCGTTATTACCCTTGGCGATGAGGTTCTTACGCCTGATTCTTCTCGTTTCTGGGAGGCCGCATCTTGGGATCCAGGTAGCGCGCCCGCCTCATTTGATAAACAATTTGTAAGAGACTTTCTTACCGCCAGCGGCTGGGATAAGAAGAGCCCACCACCAGAATTGCCTGCAGAGATAATCGAAAAAACTGCAGCGCGATACGAAGAAGCATATTTCCGCATTACAGGTATGAAGTTTTAAAAACTAAAGGAGCAGCAAATGGCAAAGATCGTGGTCGATGTGATGTTAAAGCCAGAAATTCTTGACCCACAAGGAGTCGCTGTCTCTGCTGCACTTCCGCGACTTGGCTTCACCTTTGCTAAAAGCGTGCGCCAAGGAAAGCGTTTTGAAATTGAGGTAGATGGCGAACCAACTCCGGCACAACTTGCAGAAGTAGAAAAAGCAGCTGAAAAACTCCTTGCCAATCCAGTAATCGAAACCTTCACTGTACGAGTTGAGAAGTAAATGAAAGTTGGCGTAGTAACTTTTCCTGGCACGCTAGATGATCGTGATGCTGCGCGAGCAGCAACCCATGCCGGAGCAACTGCCATATCTCTCTGGCATAACGATGCTGACCTAAAAGGAGTGGACGCCGTCATCTTGCCTGGGGGATTTTCTTATGGTGATTATCTGCGCTGTGGCGCGATTTCACGTTTTGCTCCAGTGATGGAGAAAATTATTGATGCTGCTAACGGGGGAATGCCACTTCTTGGTATCTGCAATGGCTTCCAAGTACTTTGCGAAGCTCATTTACTCCCAGGTGCACTCACTCGTAATCACGAATTACATTTTCTCTGCCGCGATCAAAAACTAGAGATAACAAATAACCAAACGGCGTGGACTACTTCTTACAAAGTTGGCCAAGAGATTGTTATCCCACTAAAAAATGGTGAAGGTTCTTTTCAATGTGATGATGCAACACTGGCGGCTTTAGAAGGCGAAGGCCGCATAGTCGCAAGATATGTTGGTGAAAATCCCAACGGTTCTCGCAATAAAATCGCTGGAATTACCAACGAACGTGGCAATGTAGTCGGGTTAATGCCTCACCCAGAGCACGCCATTGATCCATTAACTGGGCCAACTGCTGATGGTTTAGCTTTCTTCACATCAGTATTAAATGCGATGGTGAAGTAATGGCGCTCGATACCGTTGCAATTGCTAAAGCCAACCCTGATACAACTCAGCCTTTTTCAGAGCTTGGGCTAAAAGGCGATGAATACGCACGCATTAAAGAAATTCTTGGTCGCCGCCCAACATCTTCAGAGCTGGCGATGTATTCAGTTATGTGGTCAGAGCACTGTTCTTATAAATCTTCCAAAGTTCATTTAAAGCAATTCGGCGAAAAAGCTGTAAAGACTGATGCGCTCTTAGTTGGAATTGGCGAAAATGCGGGCGTTGTTGATGTTGGTCAGGGATATGCAGTTACCTTTAAAATTGAATCGCACAACCACCCATCTTTTATTGAGCCATATCAAGGAGCCGCAACCGGTATTGGCGGAATCGTTCGTGACATTTTAACTATGGGTGCTCGCCCCATCGCGGTTATGGATCCACTTCGTTTTGGTCCAGCAGATGCAGCAGATACTCGTCGCGTTCTGCCCGGAATCATTGCCGGAGTTGGTGGATATGGAAATTGTCTAGGTCTACCAAATATTGGTGGCGAAGTTGTATTCGATGAGACTTACATCGGAAATCCGCTGGTCAATGCTTTATGTGTTGGTGTGATGAAACATAGCGATATCAAACTCGCTAAGGCCGCCGGCGCAGGAAATCTAGTTGTTCTATATGGTGCAAAGACTGGCGGCGATGGAATCGGTGGAGTTTCAGTTTTGGCCTCTGAAACATTTGATGCCACTGGTCCGGCCAAGAGACCTGCGGTTCAAGTGGGGGATCCATTTGTTGAAAAGGTTTTAATTGAATGTTCATTGGAAATATTTGCTGAAGATTTAGTTGTGGGTATCCAAGACCTTGGCGGAGCAGGCTTATCTTGCGCTACGAGCGAATTGGCATCTGGTGGCAGCGGTGGAATGAAGGTAGAGCTCGATCGAGTTCCTTTGCGTGATGCAACCTTATCCCCTGAAGAAATCTTGATGTCAGAATCCCAAGAACGTATGTGCGCAATTGTTGAACCGAAGAACATTGATCGTTTCTTAGAGATTTGCAAAAAGTGGGATGTAACAGTCACGGTTATTGGTGAGGTAACAGATGGCGAACGGCTAGAAATAACTTGGCATGGCGAGTTAATTGTGGATGTCCCACCCCGCACAGTGGCACACGAAGGTCCGGTCTATAACCGCCCACTTGCAAAGCCAGAATATGTAGATCGCGTTAATGCCGAAGTTATAAACGTTCCGCGCCCTGAAACCGCCGCGCAGATAAAGGAAACAGTTCTTAAATTAGCTGCAACCCCTAACTTGGCAGATAAATCCTGGGTGACCTCGCAATACGATCGTTACGTACAAGGAAATACCATTCAATCACAACCAGATGATTCCGGAATGGTCCGCATTGATGAGAAAACAAATCTAGGCGTTGCAATTGCAACTGATGCCAACGCCAATTGGTCATATTTAAATCCATATGAAGGTGCAAAGTTGGCACTTGCTGAAGCCGCCCGCAATATTGCAACCGCTGGTGCTAAGCCACTTGCTGTAACCAATTGCCTTAACTTTGGATCTCCCGAAGATCCTGGCGTGATGTGGCAATTTGCTGAATCAGTACGCGGACTTGCTGATGGATGTTTAGAGATGGGGCTGCCAGTTACTGGTGGCAATGTCTCTTTCTATAATCAAACGGGCGCAGTTGCTATCTTGCCAACGCCTGTAATCGGAGTACTTGGTGTGATCGATGATGTTCGTACTCGAACACCAATGAGTTTTGATCGCGCTGGCCTAGAACTTTATTTACTTGGCGATACCGAGGATCATCTCGCGGGTAGCGAATGGGCATATATGCATGGCCAACGTGGAGGTAAGGCACCAATCGCTGATTTACAGCGCGAAATGCGGCTGATTGATCTGCTGGTTGCAGGTCGTACTTCACAAATTTTCACCGCAGCACATGATTTAAGTCAAGGCGGACTTAGCGCGACACTGACCGAAATGGTTCTGCGCCATAACATTGGTGCAGTTATCGACATTGAAAATGTTGGAACCACTTTGATCTCGGAATCACCTGGCCGCGTAGTTGTTGCAGTAGCGCCCGAGAAAGCAGAAGCGCTAAAGGCGCTGGCAAGCAAGCAGCAAATAACAATTACCAAAATCGGCACAACTGGTGGTACAAGTCTGATCATTAACGGCGCAGATATATCTTTAACAGAGCTGCGCCAGGCTCATACCGAAACCTTTATAAAGTTGTTTGGATAAAAATGCGCGATCCTCAAGTACTCGAAGCGGTTAAGCAAACCCTTGCTGTACTCGTTGAGCGCTCTCCTGGCCGAGCCATCGAAGTGCGCATCCCGCCGTATGCGGCTGTGCAATGTGGCGAAGGCCCAACTCACACACGCGGTACACCTGCAAACGTAATTGAGATGACGGCTGAAACCTGGTTAGCCCTGGCCAGCGGTGAACGCACTTGGGCGGATGCAATGTCAGCAGGGCTAATCAACGCCTCTGGTGCGCGTGCTGATTTAACAGATCTTTTGCCGATTAGGATTAAGCCATGACGCGCCGGCCTGATGGTCTCTTAAACCACAACGTCTTAGATGACGATAAAGCGCCACAAGATGCCTGCGGTGTATTCGGTGTTTGGGCGCCAAAGGAAGAAGTTGCCAAGTTAACTTTTTACGGCCTGTATGCACTGCAACATCGCGGACAGGAATCGGCAGGTATCGCGGCAAGTGATGGCGAGCGAATTCTAATTTACAAAGATATGGGTTTGGTCTCGCAGGTATTTACCGAAACTGATTTAGCGAGTTTGACTGGTGATTTAGCAATCGGACATTGTCGTTACAGCACAACTGGATCGAGCACTTGGGTAAATGCCCAACCAACGCTAAGACCCACTAAATACGGCACTTTGGCGCTTGCTCACAATGGAAATTTAACTAACACCGGAGATCTCGCCGAGATGGTGCAGAAACTCGAAGGCGATTCAGCTAAGAACGGTCGGAGCGCAACCACAGATACTGAAATTATGACCGCACTAATTGGTTTGCAAGATGAGAAAAATGTGGAAGCCAGCGCAATTGCAGTTCTGCCAAAGCTAGAAGGTGCCTTTTCGCTTGTATTTATGGATGAGAAAACTTTATACGCAGCGCGCGATCGCCACGGAGTTCGTCCATTGGTAATCGGAAAACTTGAACGTGGCTGGGTAGTTGCATCCGAAACTGCAGCGCTGGATATCGTTGGCGCAGCATTTGTACGTGAAGTAGAACCTGGCGAATTCTTAGCGATCAATGAAGAAGGTATTCGTTCGCAGATTTGGGCAAAACCAGATCCAAAGGGATGCCTCTTTGAATATGTTTATCTAGCTCGCCCCGATACAACAATTGCTGGTCAAGGCGTTCATGCAACC
>JBIIPL010000116.1:0-3772 GCA_044342645.1 Candidatus Planktophila sp.
CTTCCAGCGGCAACATGCGCTTGGCCATTGCATTTTGAGTCAACATAGATTTGAACTCAGTAAAGATGATGTGGATTTCATCCACCCCAGCGTTATCGGTCTGCGCATCTGCAATAAATGCTGAGATCAGCGCTTCGGCAACTTCTTTGGCGTTTTCATAAGTTGGGTTATCAGAAAAACCTGTCCAAGAACCTGAGATGTCGCGGTTGCGGAACTTGTAGTAGTTCACAGCCTTGCGACCGACCAAGTAATTAGAAACTTCAAGCCCACGTTCGCGAATCATTGCAGCGAGTTGTTCGCCTTCTTTGATCGCGTTATTTGAGTAAGCACCTGCCATACCGCGGTCGGCAGAGATGATCAAAATCGCTGCGCGCTTTGGATTCTCAGACGGTGTTGTCAAAGGGTGGTTTGTTGAAGAGAAACTGGCAACTGCAGAAACTGCACGGGTCAACTCATTTGCATATGGCGTCGAAGCAGCAACACGTTGTTGCGCTTTGACAATACGAGAGGCAGAGATTAACTCCATTGCCTTCGTAATTTTTTTAGTCGCCTTAACGGATCTCATCCGCCTGCGATATATGCGTAGTTGAGCGCCCATGGGTTACTTCTTCACCGCCGGTGGCACAAACTTTGTAATCGCTTCAGCGCCTTCTGAATCAAGTGCGTCCGCTGGAGCGTCATTTACGATTGCTGCGGCAGATGACTTGAATTGCTTCTTGAAATCAGCAACTGCTGACTTCATCTTGGCAACAGTGTCATCTTCGAGCTGCTTGGTCTCTGAAATTACGGTGAAGATATCTTTACGTTCGCGACCAATGAAATCTAGAAGTTCTGATTCAAAGCGGCGGATATCTGCAACTGCAACGGAATCAAGTTCACCAGATGTTCCAGCCCAGATTGAAACAATCTGACGCTCGAGTGAATAAGGTGAGTACTGACCTTGCTTTAGAAGTTCAACCATACGTGCACCGCGTTCTAGCTGTGCTTTAGAAGCAGCATCTAGATCTGAACCAAATGCAGCGAAGGCTTCAAGTTCACGGAACTGTGCGAGGTCAAGACGCAGACGACCTGCGATCTTCTTCATCGCCTTAGTCTGAGCAGAACCACCAACACGAGATACAGAAACACCTACGTTGATCGCTGGGCGAACACCGGCGTTGAAAAGATCTGTTTCAAGGAAGCACTGACCATCGGTAATAGAAATAACGTTGGTAGGAATAAAGGCAGAAACGTCATTTCCCTTTGTTTCAATGATTGGCAAACCAGTCATTGAACCGCCACCGAGTTCATCGGAAAGCTTTGCGCAACGTTCTAGCAAACGTGAGTGTAAGTAGAAAACATCGCCTGGGTAGGCTTCGCGGCCTGGTGGGCGACGAAGAAGAAGTGAGACGGAACGATAAGCCTCTGCTTGCTTTGAAAGATCATCGAAAACAATTAGTACGTGCTCACCGTTGTACATCCAGTGCTGACCAATTGCAGAACCGGTGTAAGGAGCGAGGTACTTAAAGCCTGCAGGATCTGATGCAGGGGACGCAACGATTGTTGTGTACTCCATTGCGCCAGCTTCTTCGAGTGCGCCCTTAACGGAAGCAATCGTTGAGCCCTTTTGACCAATAGCAACATAAATACATTTAACTTGCTTCTTCTTATCGCCAGTTAACCAGTTTTCGCGCTGGTTAATAATGGTGTCAACTGCAACCGCAGTCTTACCTGTCTGACGATCGCCAATGATCAACTGGCGCTGTCCGCGACCAATCGCTGTCATTGCATCGATTGCTTTAATTCCTGTTGCAAGAGGTTCCTTAACTGGCTGGCGCTCAACTACAGAGGGAGCCTGTAATTCAAGTGCACGGCGCGCATCAGGTTTGATTTCACCCTTGCCATCGATTGGGCGACCAAGTGGATCAACAACGCGACCCAAGAAGCCATCACCAACTGGTACTGAAAGAATTTCGCCAGTGCCGCGCACTGATGTTCCTTCTTCAATTCCGGCATAACTTCCGAGAATAACAACACCGATTTCGCGCACATCGAGGTTAAGTGCCAGACCAAGTGTTCCGTTCTCGAACTGCAATAGTTCGTTAGCCATTGTTGAAGGCAAACCCTCAACGCGAGCGATGCCATCGCCTGCTTGGCTTACGGTTCCTACTTCGTCGCGAACTGCCGCGCCTGGATCGTATGACTTAACGAAATTCGCTAAGGCATCCCGAATTTCATTCGGTTGGATCTTGAGCTCTGCCATGTCGTTCTCCCTTTTCGTTTCTTCTTAAATCTTCTTTAGTGACTTTTACTTACGCTGACTGACCAACAAGTGCACGCCCGGCGTTTGCTAGGCGGTTTACAACGCTGCCATCTACTAACTCATCTGCGAACTTAATTGAAACTCCACCCAAGATCGTTGGATCGATTTGGACGTTAATGCGAATTGGCTGACCAACGCTCTTTTCAAGCGCCTTTGCAAGTCGTGAAGTCTGTGTATCGGTTAATACACCTGCTGTGCGCACGATTGCGATTAAGCGATTGCGGCGATTAGCCAGACCAAATAGGTAATCAGCAAATGCTGCCTCGATGCTGCGCCCGCGCAAATGAGAAACAAGTGCGCTAGCCAGCTTTACCGTTGAAGACGATGCTTTCTTACCGAGAACTTCAGCGATTAACGCTGACTTAGCATTTGTTGAACCAACGCTTACCAGCGCTTTACGGAGTTCAAAGTTATCGGCAACTAAACGTGAAGTCTCGAAGAACTCATCTTCCACGCGATCTAAGTCGCCAGCGATATTTGCCGCAGATGCTTCCGCTTCAATCGCTAACTGCTCGATTACGTGGATTACATCCTTGGTTGCAGACCAACGAAGCGCTGAGACATCGCTCATTAGCGATACCGCAAGTGCGCCTGTTGATTTACCGAAGAGATCCTTAACGAGTGCGGCTTTTGCGGCCTTATCGCGAGATGGATCTGTGATTGCACGACGCAGTGAAGTGTTACCAGCAAATACATCAGCTGCAAAGAAAAGATGTGAAGATAACTCAGAGGCAGATGCTGCGCTTGCGCCCTTGATTGCAGCATCGAGTGCAGTACGTGAAGCCACAAGTGACTGACGACTGCTGCCTCCGAGGTGAATTCTCATTTTTCTTACTTACTCTTCTCTAGATCATCAAGAAAACGGTCAACGATCCGTGACTGACGAGCCTGGTCATCAAGTGCTTCGCCAACAATCTTCGAAGCGAGTTCAACAGCGAGTGCACCAACTTCATTACGAAGTGAGGTAACTGCTTGCTGACGTTCGGCTTCAATGGATGCGTGTGCAGCGGCGGTGATGCGCGCTGCTTCTTCTTGTGCTTTGGCACGAAGTTCTTCAACAATGGATACGCCTTGTACACGAGCTTCTTCGCGAAGAGTTTGTGCTTCTTCACGAGCTTTTGAAAGCTGATCGTTGTACTGGGAAAGCGCGCGTTGCGCCTCGAGCTGTGCTTTTTCAGCGCGCTCCATTCCACCCTGAATTGCCTCAGTGCGTGCAGTAAATGCCTTTTCAAACATTGGCACTACTTTGCTGCGCAATACGAAGAAGAGTAGTGAGAATGCAACTGCACCCACAATGATTTCCGATGTATGCGGAATCAAAGGATTGAGTTTTTCTCCTTCGGCGGCAAAATAAAATTTATTCATAACTAGTTCAGAGTTATTTCTGCGCTAATTAGAGAACGAATGCTAGAACGAGACCGAAGAGTGCGAGAGCTTCAGCGAGCGCGAATCCAAGGAACGCGATTGGCT
>JBIIPL010000117.1:0-3759 GCA_044342645.1 Candidatus Planktophila sp.
AACTTATTCAGGTGGAATGCGCCGCCGCTTAGATCTTGCAGCTTCCTTGATTGTTAAACCAAAGGTCTTGTTCCTTGATGAGCCAACTACTGGCCTTGATCCACGTGGCCGCCAAGAAATGTGGAGCGTGATTGAAGAGTTGGTAAAGGGCGGAGTTACCTTGTTGTTAACCACTCAATACTTAGAAGAAGCCGATCAATTAGCTGATGAAATCGCGGTTATTGATCACGGCAAAGTTATTGCTCGTGGCACATCAGATGTGCTGAAGAAGCAAGTAGGCGGCGAGCGTTTGGAAATCGTTGTCGAAAGCCAGAACATCGCCAAGGCAATGGAAGTTGTGGCTACCGTCAGTGGACATAAACCGAGCCTGGATGAAGGCTTGCGCATGATCTCGGCTCCGGTTTCAACAGGTGCAACGGCGTTGATCGAAACTCTTAGATCACTAGATGCTGCCGGTATTCATCCGCTGGATGTTGGCTTAAAGCGCCCATCACTCGATGACGTTTTCCTTTCACTTACTGGCCACGCGGCTGAGGAAAAAATTGAAGAAGTAGAAGTTACTGGACGTAGAAAGAAGGCAAAGAAGTGAGCGCCTTTAAAGACACGATGATCATTACGCAACGCCAGTTGCGTTTGTTAACTCGCGTACCTGAAGTTTTAATTTTTTCAACGGTCCAGCCCGTGATGTTTGTACTCTTATTCCGCTACGTATTCGGTGGTTCAATTTCAACTGATCAGCCAGGCGGTTATGTTCAACTATTGATGCCCGGAATCTTTGTGCAGACCGTTGCTTTCACGCTGGCCGGGACTGCATCCGGCTTGGCTGAAGATATGAAGAAAGGTTTGATCGATCGCTTTAGATCGCTACCAATTTCACAATCAGCGCTAGTTTTGGGCCGCACCCTCGGGGATTCCTTACTTAACATCGTTGTTCTTGCGGTTATGGGAATTGCGGGATACCTCGTAGGTTGGCGCCCAACATCTGGTCTGCTTAACGTTGTAATCGGATTCGTTTTTCTCTTGCTATTTGGATACGCACTTTCTTGGGTCGGAATCTTCGTTGGATTATCCGCTTCCGATGCCCGCGTAGTTCAAAATGTAAGCTTCATCATCACATTCCCACTTACCTTTTTATCTAACGCCTTCGCACCGACTACCGGAATGCCCCGCGCGCTTCAATACTTTGCAGAGTGGAACCCAGTTTCAACAATGGTTGCCGGCTGCCGATCACTCTTTGGCCTGGAAAATCAATTCGGTGCAACAGCGGGATCATTTCCAAGCGAGAATCCACTTCTGACATCATTTTTATACATGATTATCATCATGGCGATCTTCATTCCATTAAGCGTTAGAAAATATAAGCGCTCTTCAGACTAGGGCATGCTTTATAACGAATAGATATAAAAGCCAATTTAAGCCAGAACTTTGATGCACTGCCCCCAAAAAGCCACCTACAAAACCGTTGACATCCTAATAGTCAACAATTTACACTCAATCAGCTTGCGCTGTTAAGCGTGACAAAAATGCGAGAAGGGTTGCGTGAATGAAAAAAAAGTTAACAAGCGGACTAGCAATTCTTGCGGTATTTGGCTTAGCAGTATCAGCCATGCCTCAAGCTTCTGCTGCAACTAAATCAATAAAAATCGGTCTTCTCTTCCCAACGACAGGGCCAATGGCGCTGCTGGGAACAGACCAATCTGTCGGTGCTGAAATGGTTCTAAAGTGGGCCAACAGCAAAGGCGGAATTAAAGGAGTCCCTATTGAAATTTTCAAGGGTGATTCAAAGAGCAGCCCTGCTGAAGGAGCAACTGCAGCGCAGCGCCTGATTGATCAAAATGGCGTACAAATTATTATCGGCTCATACAGTTCAGGAATTGCTGCGGCAATCGCCCCTGTTGCTCAGCGTAATAACGTAATCCTTTGGGAAGTTGGAGCAGTATCCCCAACTGTTAACTCTCAGCGTTATTCGAATTTCCTTCGCACAGTTGGTGTATCTGCAACATACGCAGCAGCTGATTATGACTTCACTGTCAACTTCTTAGCTAAGAAGTTGGGTAAGCCTGCAAAGTCACTAAGAATTGCAATTGCAAATAATGATGGTGCTTTTGCTACAAGTGTTGGCGATGCCGTTAACTCACTGTTCACGAAAAAAGGTCTAAATGTTGTTGCAAAGGAAGTTTATCCAGTTACCTCGACTGACTTAACTCCTACAATTTTGAAGCTAAAAGCCGCAAAACCAGATGTACTCTTCTTAACACCAGATGCTGCAGATGCTCTGCTCTTCTGGCAGACCGCACAGCAACAAAACTTCAACGTTGATGCACTTGTTGGTTCTTCAGGAATCGGTGGAGCAGGATTCGTTGCTAAGTTTGGTGCTGCCGGAGTTGAAGGCGTATACGATGTTGAAGCTCCTGCTTTAGCAACAATGAATTATGATGGCTTGGATCCAGCTGTTGCTGCACTCACTAAAGAGTGGGTAAAGGCTTTCGCGGCTTCAGAAGGTCATCCTTGCGCAGTTCACTGTGGTGATGGCATCGGAGGCGCATACACATTGGTTACCGATGTGTTACCACGTGCTTTCGCTTACAAAAATACCACTTTGACAGCAAAGGGCATCATTGCTTCAGCAATGAGAACCAACATCAAAGAGGGTGGCACACCACAAGGCTTCGGTGTGAAATTCTCAAACACATCCAAGTCAACACCGGGTGAAAATGAACGCGCACGTTCAGTAATCATGCAATGGCAGAGCGGAAGCTTGAAGGTCGTTTGGCCTGCAGGACTTGCAAGCTCTACTCCAATTGCTCCAATGGTTACTTGGGACAAGCGCAAGTAATTGAACAAAAACTACATGAACCCATGTAGTTAAATACTTAAGAGAAAGTAGGTTCCCACCCAATGTTTGCCTCTGTATTGGTCAGCGGCTTGGTATTGGGTGGGATCTACTCTTTAGTAGGCGCTGGACTCAATCTCATCTTTGGCGTAGTTAAGATAATTAACTTCGCTCAAGGTGCGCTCTTGATGTTCGGCGCCTATTTCTCTTACTGGGTAGTCACTTGGCTTGGTATAGATCCTTATCTCACCTTGCCAATTGTTGCGGTAGGAATGGCGCTTCTCGGATATTTAATCCAAACTACTTTGATTAATCCCGTACTTAAGCAAGAGCGCACTAGTCAGTTACTTATTACCTTTGGAATCTCACTTCTAATCCAAAATGGCGCACTCGCCCTTTGGGGCCCAGACATCAGATTTGTACAATCATTTGTCGGATATGACACTTTCTCTTTTCTAGGTATCCGTATTGGCGTTAGCGCCGCCATAGCAATCTTTGGCGCTTCAATAATTATTTTCTTACTCTTTGTTTTCTTAAATAAATCCAAAATGGGTACCGCAATTCGAGCAGTATCTCAACAATCTGATTCTGCCTTGCTGGCCGGAATTGATGTGAAGCGTGTTTATGCAATTGCTTTCGCAATCGGAAGCGCAATGGTTGGTGTTGCATCCGTCTTAATGATTCCAATTTATGACATCTATCCATTAATGGGCGAGCAATTTGGTGTCATCGCTTTTATTGTTGTTGTGCTCGGTGGATTAGGAAATGTTCAAGGAGCTGCAATCGCAGGCGTATTTCTGGGTGTTACACAGAACATTTTCGCAGTGTATGTAAGCAATCAACTTTCGGTGGCGATTTTATTCTTGATATTTCTTATCACTCTTCTTTTCCGTCCGCAAGGAATCTTCATTAGAAAGATGCGTGTG
>JBIIPL010000118.1:0-3718 GCA_044342645.1 Candidatus Planktophila sp.
ATCACCGATGCGCAATTCGATGGTTTGTTGCAGGAGTTAAAAGCGCTGGAGGCCAAACACCCCGAACTGCTCGAACCAGATTCACCATCACTTGGCATCGGGGGAGGATTCGCCACTACTTTCACCCAACACGATCACATCGAAAAGATGATGAGTTTGGATAATGTCTTTGATACCGATGAATTAACTGCGTGGTTTGACCGGGTAGAAAAAGAAAGTCCCAGCCCAAAGTATCTCTGCGAATTAAAGGTTGATGGCCTCGCAATTAACTTGTTATACGAGAATGGTCAGTTGATCCGCGCTTTAACTCGCGGCAATGGCGTAACTGGTGAAGATGTCACTTTAAATGTAAAGACCATCAAAGATTTGCCTCACAATCTAACTGGCAAAAATATCCCTCAATCCATTGAGATACGCGGTGAAGTCTTCTTTCCAGTCGCCGCCTTTAATCAATTAAATGAAGAGTTAGAAGAAGCCGGCAAACAACTCTTTGCCAATCCCCGAAATTCTGCGGCTGGCTCGCTGCGTCAGAAAGATCCACGTATCACTGCTTCACGTCCACTCAGTGTGGTTGTACACGGGGTCGGTGCGAATCAGGGGCTAGCTTTTAAATCGCAATCAGATGCTTATGCCAAACTAAAAGAGTTAGGTGCCCCGACTTCAGATCGCTTTAAAGTTTGCGCCACTCGCGCCGAAGTTATTAAATTTATCGAGTTTTACAACGAACATCGCCACGATGTCGAACACGAGATCGATGGCGTGGTCATTAAAGTTGATGATATTGGCGAACAGCAAAAGTTAGGATTTACCTCGCGCGCTCCGAAGTGGGCGATCGCCTTTAAATATCCACCTGAAGAAGTAACCACCAAATTACTTGATATCAAAGTCAGTGTTGGGCGCACTGGTCGCGTGACTCCTTTTGCATTTATGGAGCCGGTAAAAGTTGCTGGTTCAACTGTTACAAATGCGACTTTGCACAACCAAGAAGAGATCGAACGCAAAGGCGTTTTAATCGGGGATACGGTAATAATTCGCAAAGCCGGAGATGTAATCCCAGAAGTCCTTGGGCCTGTTTTAGATAAGCGCACTGGCAGCGAACGTGCTTTTGTCATGCCAACTAATTGCCCAGAATGTGCCAGCGAACTGCGCGCGATCACTGCAGGAGATGTAGATATTCGTTGCCCAAATACCCAAAGTTGTCCCGCACAACTGCGTGAGCGTATTTACTACATCGGTTCGCGCGCCGCCCTGGATATTGATGTTCTTGGCCTGGAAGCAGCAGTTGCTCTGTTAAGTGATCAGATAATCACCGATGAATCTGATCTCTTTGCTCTGACTACTGAAACACTTATTCGATCAGAATTTTTTACAAAGAAAGATGGCAGTACCGGTAAAAATACTGAGAAATTGTTAGCTGGTTTAGAGAACGCGAAAACACGACCGCTGTGGCGCATCATTGTGGCGCTATCAATTCGCCACGTTGGACCAACTGCCGCGCAATCACTTGCCAATAACTTCGGTTCAATGGATGCCATATCTAAAGCAACTGTTGCCGAACTTTCAGAAATTGATGGCCTTGGTGAAACAATTGCGCAATCTATTGTTGAGTGGTTTGAAGTTGATTGGCATCGCCAGATCATTGATAAATGGCAGAGCGCTGGCGTGATTATGCAGGCACAGGCTGCCGCAGAGCTGCCGCAGACGCTGGCCAATCTCACCTTCGTCGTCACAGGCGGGCTAGAAAATTTCACACGCGATTCGATCGCCGAAACAATTATCGGTCACGGTGGAAAATCTGCAGCAGCGGTATCTAAGAAGACAGATTATGTATTGGTCGGCAGTGACCCAGGTTCAAAGTTAGCGAAAGCGCAAGAACTTGGCGTAAAAGTGATCGATGAGGCGCGCTTTTTAGAGTTACTAGCAGGGCGGGGGTAGTCTGTACCTATGTTTATCGCCTCAACAGAAGCCCTTCGTGAACTTCCTGCTCCACCATATGCATTTGGCGTCGGAACCTTCATAATCTTTTCTCTATTTCTCTATCTTGTACTCCGCCTAGATAACGATTAAGAAAACACCAGGTCACTGGGTTTTCGCTAATTAACTATGGCAAAGATTGCAATCTACGGCGGAACTTTCGACCCAATCCATAAAGGCCATCTGCACGTTATCTCCGAAATTATTGCTCGCAAGTTAGCAGACCGCATACTTTTAATTCCTGCCGGCCAACCACAACTGCGCGATGCACAACCTGTCGCACCTGCAAGTGATCGCCGTGCGATGTGCCAAGCCGCACTGAAAGATTTACCTGATGAAGTTTCTAGCAAAGTGGAAGTAAATCCGATTGAGATTTTGCGCCAAGGTCCAAGTTTTACGATTGATACAGTCGAGGCGGTCGCGCAGAGTTATCCCGGAGATCAAATTGCGCTCATCATCGGCACAGATGCCTTCACCAAGATCGATCAGTGGCATCGCAGCAGTGAATTACAGGATATGGTCGAGTTTATAATTATCGATCGTCCCGAATTTCCAGGCGCCGCAAACCTGGATATTGGAGCGCTTAATATTTCTGCAACGCAGGTACGCGCTGGAGATTTAGCATCAGTTTCACCACACGTAGCAACTTATATAAAGGAGCACCACCTCTATGCCAGCAAGTAAGAGCGTTACCGAGTTGACCCAGGTTGCAGCTCGCGCAATCGCCGATAAATTTGGCACAGAGATGATCGCAATCGATCTCTCTGATCAAATGGTGCTATCTGAAGTCTTTTTAATTGCAACGGGTGCGAATATTCGCCAGGTTGATGCCATCGCTGATGAAGTTGAAGAGAAGTTGCGATTGATTGGTGAAAAACCAGCTCGTCGCGAGGGAACTGATGAATGGATCTTGCTCGATTATTCAGATTTAGTCGTACATATACAGAGCGCTGAATTGCGCCGTTATTACATGCTTGATCGTCTCTGGAATGATTGCCCAACTATTGAGCTCGATGTAGTAAAGGAAAATGTCGCAAATGGCAGGTAAGAACAATCGCATACTTTTATGGCGCCACGGTCAGACTGATTGGAACGTTGTAAACCGCTTTCAAGGTCATTCTGATATTGATTTAAATAGTGTTGGCGTTTATCAAGCTGAACTTGCAGCACCGATAATTGCAGGAATGGAACCAACTGCGATTTTATCTAGTGATTTATCGCGTGCGCGCGATACCGCTTCCAAGCTCGGTGAGATTGTAAATATGGAAGTTTTAGTTGATGAGCGTTTACGCGAAACTAATGGCGGTCATTGGGAAGGAAAGACCGGCGCAGAAAATCGCGCTGCAGATCTTGAAAATTTCATTCGTTGGATAGATGGCAACGATAATCCCGCTGGAACAATTGGTGAACGCAGAAGCGAAGTTGCGGCACGTGCTAGCGCAGCAATCGATGAATTTCTCGGCGATAAAGAGAATCAATTAGTTGTTGTTGCAACCCACGGCGGAACAGCGCGCTGTTTGATCGGTCACTATCTACATCTACCGATGGCGCACTGGGGAAAGATCGGTGGGCTTTCTAATGCACGTTGGTCTATCTTGCAGACCAGCCCAAAGGGTTGGCATCTTGCTGAACATAACGCCGGTTCAATTCTTGAACCAGTAATGGGCGAAGAATCTGGTGCTGATGTGCCAGATCACGTGCGCTAGAGTTACCTTCTCGTTAAAGGCGGGAAATAAAAGGGGAT
>JBIIPL010000036.1:0-10385 GCA_044342645.1 Candidatus Planktophila sp.
ATGCAAACCAATAGCCGCATTTAGCGCTGTTTGGCCGCCAAGGGTTGCTAAAACTGCGTCAGGTCGCTCTTTGGCAATAATTCTTTCTATATATTCAGGTGTAATCGGTTCAATATAAGTTGCATCAGCAAATTCTGGGTCAGTCATAATCGTTGCGGGATTGGAATTTACAAGAATCACGCGAATACCTTCGGCCCGCAAAACACGACAGGCTTGAGTTCCTGAATAGTCGAATTCGCACGCCTGACCAATAACTATGGGACCGGAACCAATAACAAGAACGCTCTTAATCGATAGATCACGTGGCATTACAACGAACCTACCTTGCGCGGATACTTGACCATTAAATCGATGAAGCGATCAAATAAATAGGCTGCATCGTGTGGGCCAGCAGCAGCTTCCGGGTGATATTGCACGCTAAATGCGCCACGTTCTAACAACTGTAACCCTTCGACAACTCCATCATTTAAACCAACGTGGGTTACCTCACCAGATCCGAAAACAGTATTAAATACACCGTCTGTTGGAGCTTTGATTGCAAAGCCGTGATTATGCGCAGTGATCTCAACTTTTCCAGACTTCTTATCTAGAACCGGTTGATTAATTCCGCGATGTCCAAACTGTAATTTATAAGTTTCAAACCCGAGCGCTCTGCCTAAAATTTGATGACCGAAGCAGATACCGAATATAGGAATCTCTTCTAAGAGAATATCTCTTACTAAATCCACCACATCATCCATGGTCGCGGGATCCCCCGGACCATTTGAAAGAAATACACCGTCGGGATGAACACTCTTTATCTCTTCAAGTGTGGAGTTGAAAGGTAGAACGTGAACTTCTACTCCTCGCGCAGCTAGCGCTCTTGGTGTTGCTCCTTTGATCCCCAAATCAATTGCTGCAACTATAAAATTCTTTTCACCAATTGCCCGAACAATATATGGCTTAGGCGTTGAAACATCTGCACTTAAATACGAACCCGACATCGCTTCAGTCTTTCGCACTTCAATAACCATCTCTTCACGCGAGATTTCAACATCTGAGAAGATTCCGACTCGCATTGCCCCGCGATCTCGCAAGTGACGAGTAAGGGCGCGGGTATCAATTCCTTGGATTCCAACAATTCCTTGTTCAATCAGTTCAACTTCTAAATCTTTCTCACTCCGCCAATTACTTGTAATCGTAGAAGGATTACGAACCACAAACCCAGCAACCCAAATTTTCTTCGATTCATTATCGGGGGTGTTGACTCCAGTATTTCCAATGTGAGGTGCGGTCATTACGACGACTTGACGGTGATAACTTGGATCGGTCAGTGTCTCTTGGTAACCCGTCATTCCGGTTTGGAATACTGCTTCACCAAATGTGCGCCCCGTAGCCGCCCAAGATTTACCTTCAAAAACTCTTCCATCATCTAAAACAAGGAAGGCTTTAGCCATTACTGACCTCCATGTGAGGCAAGTTTGCCATTGAGGTAAGTCGGTAGCCCACGGAAGAAGGTCGCTGTAACCACGCCTTGCAGATCCATTCCATGGAAAGGCGTGTTGCGACTTCGGGATGCAACTCGGTCACGATCTACGCGCACACTTTGATCTGGGTTAATCATAGATAAATTTGCGACTTTACCTATCGCAATTTCTTGTCCGTGATCTAAGTAGTGACCGATTCGCGCTGGCGCATAACTCATTCGATCTGCCACCGCCTCCCAGGACATTAGCCCCGTGGCCACCATAGTCTGATTAATGATTGCCAGCGCACTTTCAAGCCCTAGCATTCCAAAAGCTGCTTCCTGCCATTCGCATTCTTTCGCTTCCGCTGGATGTGGGGCGTGATCGGTCGCAACAATATCAATAGTTCCATCGGCGAGGCCTTCACGAAGTGCCTCAACATCACGTTGGGTACGAAGAGGTGGATTAACTTTATAAATTGGATCGTAACTCAGTGCGCTCTCATCTGTTAAAAGTAAGTGATGAGGAGTCACTTCAGCTGTTACATCCATACCGCGAGCTTTCGCCCAGCGAACTAGTTCTACTCCACCAGCAGTTGTCAGATGACAGATATGTAAACGAGACTTAACGTGATCAGCAATTAAAATATCACGAGCGATAATCGCTTCTTCGGCTACAGCAGGCCATCCCTTTAACCCCAGTCGTGAAGAGATTTCACCTTCATTCATTTGGGCACCAATTGTTAGCCTTGGCTCCTGCGCATGTTGGGCAATCACTCCGTCAAATTTCTTTACATACTCCAGCGCTCTGCGCATTACCAACGGATCAAATACACAATTTCCATCATCACTAAAAATTCGAACACGTGCACGCGAATCCGCCATTGCGCCAATTTCCGCAAGGCTCTCCCCCAATAATCCACGGGTTACTGCGCCAATCGGAAATACATCAACAAAACCTGCGCTCTGCCCTAAAGCGTAAACCTGTTCAACTACGCCAGCAGTATCTGCAACTGGCGATGTATTTGCCATTGCCGAAACCGCAACAAATCCACCTTTAGCCGCAGCCATCGAACCTGATAGAACAGTCTCGGCATCTTCTTTACCTGGTTCGCGCAAATGCGTATGAAGATCTACCAAGCCAGGAAGGGCTACTGAACCGGTCAAATCAACTTCAATAACATCTGCCGCTTTTGACAGAGAAATTGATAAGGCAGAAATCTTTCCATCACGAATCTCAATGTCACTCTTGCTTCCATTAGGAAGCGTTAGCCCCTTGAGTAGATAATTCGCCTGTGTCATAGCGTTACCCCAATCTCTTGGTTACCCGCCAGGAGTAAGTAAAGAACTGCCATACGAATACTGACTCCATTTGCAACTTGTTCCACGATCACTGAACGAGCACCGTCTGCGGCATCTGCAGTAATTTCTAAACCACGGTTCATTGGTCCTGGATGCATGACGATCGCATCTGGTTTTAGCGCTCTAATCCGATCGCTATTTAATCCGAAATACCTGGAATATTCCCGAGCGCTCGGGAAGAAAAGTTCGTTCATCCTCTCCATTTGAATTCGCAGCATCATCACAGCATCTACGCTTTCTATGACTGTGTCTAGATCATAAGAAATAGTGCAGGGCCAACTTTCCACGCCAACTGGCAAGAGCGTAGGTGGCGCTACCAAAATAACCTGGGCTCCGAGTTTGGCCAAAAGTAGAACGTTAGATCGAGCAACTCGTGAATGTAGAACATCACCGACAATAGCAACGCGTAAACCAGCTAGATCGCTAGCGCCTTTAGATAAATGTTTGCGGATTGTAAAAGCATCAAGTAGCGCTTGGCTGGGATGTTCGTGGGTTCCATCTCCAGCATTTATTACCGCACCTGACATCCAATGTGAATCAGCTAATCTTTGTGCAGCACCCGACGCGCTATGGCGAATGATTACCGCGTCGGCTCCCATTGCTTGCAGCGTCATCGCAGTATCTTTAAGCGATTCACCTTTACTGATACTCGACCCTTTTGCAGAGAAGTTAATAACATCTGCCGATAATCTCTTTGCAGCTGCTTCAAAAGAGATCCGCGTACGAGTGGAATCTTCAGCGAATAGATTTACGATCGTGCGACCACGCAAGGTAGGCAGCTTCTTCATAGGTCCGTCGCTGACTCGCGCCATCTCCTGTGCTGTATCTAGAATTGAGATCGCTTCAACTTTTGAAAGGTCGTTAATTGATAGAAGGTGCTTCACTCTGGGCTACCTTCAATCAGTACTTCGTCAGCGCCATCTAGCTCGGTTAGGTGCACCACTACGCTCTGTGCCGCCGAAGTTGGAATATTTTTGCCGACGTAATCTGCACGAATTGGCAACTCACGGTGCCCACGATCAACCAAGATTGCTAACTGGACGCTCTTCGGACGACCAATTTCGCCTAAGGCATCTAGGGCAGCACGAATGGTTCTGCCGGAGTAGAGAACATCATCAACCAGAATCACATTTCTATCTTCGACACCGAGTGAAGGAATCATGGTTGGCATCAAAGCGCGAGGCGGACGCATCCGCAGGTCATCGCGATGCAGAGTTATATCTAAGGTGCCAACCTGGATCGGTGTGCCTTCGATCTTGGAAATAATTTCAGCGATGCGTTTAGCTAGATGCGCACCCCGTGTTGGAATACCAAGCAATGTGATTGTGCTGGATCCAGAATTCTTCTCGAGGATCTCATGCGAAATACGAGTCAGCGCGCGTGATATATCTGGCGCAGGCAGGACAAGGCTCATTTAAATCTCCTTCCCCGCCTCGCAGGACGGGTCGTTAAAGGATGTTGGCAAATGATACACCGACTCCCCCTCATCCTGTGGATAGCCAAAGTAAGCGTGGTGCTCCGCCACTTAGCCTATGACGCATGAAAAATATTTCGCCATTTACCCAACCAACGCCTGAATCGGTAGCCATTCGCCTGCGATCAATCCGGAAGTCTCGCGGATGGACCCTGCACGATATCGAGAGTAAAACAGATGGGTCGATAAAAGCGGTGGTGATGGGATCGTATGAGCGTGGAACCCGTGCAATCTCACTTGCTCGCGCTCTCGAATTAGCCAATCTTTTTGCAATTCCAATTTCAGAACTTTTAAGCCAGCCGACTGCGCGCGGTAATCAGAATTTAGGCTTTAAGCGCTTTGATCAGCGGAGAATCAAAAAACTGCTTTCAGAAAGTGATGACGAGGCTTTGTTGAAACTCAATAATTTTTTGGTGGCGATTGCTCGACGCCGAGGAGATTGGAACGGCGAAATATTGTCTCTGCGATGTGCTGATCTAGATACCTTGACCCTAATTCTAGAATTGAGTCAGAGCCAGTTATCTGAGTGGCTTAGCGATAAGAACATAGCTTTTGGCTAAAGCTAAATAGCCAAACTATCTTTTATTGAAGCGATTCGCCCTAGTACGCCGTGGATATATGTTGCGGAATCATCGGTAGATAGTTCTCTAGCCAGATTAAGCGCTTCATCAATTGCGATCGCATCTTCCAGATCTTTGCACCAAAGGATTTCATAGATTCCAAGACGCAAAATATTGCGGTCAACCGCAGGCAAGCGATCCATATCCCAGCCTTGAGCATAGGTACTTATGAGCTCATCAATTTTTCGGCGATTATCTGCGATACCTAAAATCAATTCCTTCGTATACTCACGAATCGGGCGGGCATCAGGACCCTCATCTAAAACATCTCGCAGCGCTAAAAGATCAGCCGGAGCTTGGCCGCGAATATCACCCTCATAAAGTAAATCTAAGCTCTGTTTACGAGCCTTACTTCTGGCCGACACTAGTTAGCGCGACCCAAATATGATCCGTCGCGAGTATCTACAAGGACCTTCTCGTCTTGCTTAATAAAGAGTGGCACTTGGATTTGAATTCCAGTTTCAACGGTCGCAGGTTTGGTGCCGCCTGAAGATCGATCACCTTGTAATCCAGGCTCGGTGTAAGTAATTGTTAGAACCACTGACGCCGGAAGTTCAATATAGAGCGGGTTATTCTCGTGAATTGCAACAATCGCTTCGGTATTTTCCAACATGTATTGCGCTGAATCACCCACTGTTGCAGCGCTGATATTCATCTGGTCGAAAGTTTTATTATCCATAAATACGAAATCTTCGCCCTCTTTATAGAGGAAATTCATCTCGCGCTTTTCCAGGATCGCAATTTCGATCTTTACGCCAGCGTTGAAAGTTTTATCGACCACTTTACCGGTCAAGACCTGCTTTAGCTTGGTGCGCACAAATGCTGGACCTTTTCCTGGCTTTACATGTTGAAATTCAACAACAGTCCAAAGTTGACCATCGATATCTAAGGTCATGCCATTTTTTAGATCATTAGTTGTTGCCACGATAACTCCAGTTCACGCACCAGCGTAATTAATCAACCGATTGCGTTTGAAGCATTTACCACGCGAGGTTGGCCTCCGATTTTCGAAGGCTATTGGAGAAGTTTACCTGAAGATTTAACTAGTTAAGGCCTTCAGCGCGATTAGCGCCAAGACATAGGAATTAGGTCCAAATCCACCGATAGTCCCATTTGCCACTCCAGAAATTACCGAAGTGTGTCTAAATTCCTCGCGCGCTAATGGATTTGAAAGATGAACTTCAATTAATGGAGCCTTAACCAATTCGGCTGCATCTCTGATTGCATAAGAATAATGTGTAAATGCAGCGGGATTAATTATCACAGGAGTTGATCCGTCAGCTGCCTCGTGCAGCCAAGAGATAATTGTTGCTTCGTCATCACTTTGGCGAACATCGGCTGCAAAACCATGCGTCTTTGCCGCGCTCTCAATATGTGCAACTAGTTGTGGGTAGCTCATGTCACCGTAGATCGCTGAGTCGCGGATATCAAGTCGCGCCAAATTAGGACCATTGATTACCAAAACTTTCATGAGCTCACCTTTTCATATGCTGAAAATAAGACTTTCTCATCTGGATTTTCCAAACGATCTGTCTTGCCAACACTAGTAATGGTAACGAATCGAAGGGACTTTCCGCGGGCCTTTTTATCTAGAGACATATTTGCCAGAAGAATTGGCCACGCACCACGGTTATACGTAGTCGGAAGACCCAGACCTTCCAAAATATCTAAATGATCCTGTGCCAAATCTGCTGTAATCAAACCCAGGGCCAATTGCAGTTGCGCCATAAACGCCATTCCAATCGCAACACATTCTCCGTGACGCATCGTAAACTTTGATTCGAGTTCAATCGCGTGACCCAACGTGTGGCCGTAATTTAAAGCCTCACGTGCAAAGTTTTCTTTAAAATCTTGCGAGACCACCTTAGCCTTTACCGCTATGGCGCGGGTGAAGATCTCATTTACCGTTACGTGATCTGCTCGAACCGCAGCTAAAGATTTGCCGCGCAATTGATTTAAGATCTCGCCATCTGCAATGAAACCCGCCTTCACGACCTCGGCTAATCCTGCGGCGTAATCGCGATCAGATAGCGTCTCTAGCCAAGAGAAATCAATTAAGACCGATACCGGGCTATGAAATGCGCCAATCAAATTTTTGCCGTACTCACTGTTGATCGCTGTCTTTCCGCCGACTGCGGCATCGACCATTCCCGCCACAGTGGTGGGAATTGCGATCCAATCAATTCCACGTAACCACGATGCTGCCGCGAATCCAGCGAAGTCTGTCGTAGCCCCGCCACCTATTGCGATAACTACATCGTCACGAGTGAATCCTGCCGCGCCCAGCCAATTCCAAAGTTGCAGCAGCGTTGCGCTGGATTTTCCTGCTTCTCCATCAGGGACCGGAAAGGTAAAAATCTCCGTATCACCGCTACTCATCTCTCCCAGGCGCGATTGCATCTCTTGCGAAACAATAAGGGCGGCGCGGGTTCGTCCCGCAAGCAATTGATTTAACTCGGATTTCCAGTCAACGCCAATTAATATCTCATAGCTATGTTCTGCACTTACCTTGATCGCGCTCATTGCGTAAGTCTAACAATCTCATCAACAATATCCTTAGGAGCGCGCTCATCAACTTTGACAACATGCGTTGCCAGCCCTTCATATATTGGTCGTCGTTTATCCATCAACTCTTGCCAAGCACCTCGTGGATTATTTAGTAAGAGCGGACGATCGCGGTTAAAACCTACCCGCGGAGCTGCTGTTGCAAGTGATACATCAAGATAAATAATTGCGGCTTCAATCTTGCCGAGCATCTCTTGTGCAGGTTCAGACAGTGGAGCGCCTCCCCCAAGTGAGAGAACACCACTTAATTTACTTAACTCCTCTTTTAAAACTTCTTTCTCTAAATCACGGAACCAAGGTTCGCCCTTATCTATAAATATTTGCGAGATACTCATTCCGGCTCGAACTTCAATAAGTTGATCGGTATCCGTGAATGAGATTTTTAGCTTGCGCGAGATCGCCCTGCCAATTGTTGATTTACCAGAGCCGGGAGGACCAATAAGAATTATTGATTTAGCCACATCGACTACTTAAATCGTAGATTATTGAGATATGACTCGTAATTACGTCTTGTTTCGGTGACGCTATCTCCACCGAACTTCTCAAGGACTGCTTCGGCGAGAACAAGGGCTGCCATAGCTTCGGCGACCACACCCGCGGCCGGAACTGCACAAACATCAGATCTTTGGTTGATCGCCTTGGCAGCTTTTCCTGTTTTTACATCAATCGTGTCAAGTGCTTTAGGAACAGTAGAAATCGGTTTCATTGCAACACTTACTCGCAAAATTTCGCCATTAGACATTCCGCCTTCGGTACCACCGGCGCGATCGGTTCTTCGAGTAATTAATCCATCTGCGCCACGTTCAATCTCATCGTGCGCAACTGATCCGCGACGCTCTGCTGTGCGGAAACCATCGCCAATTTCTACGCCTTTAATTGCCTGAATGCCCATCATTGCACCAGCTAATCGTGCATCTAATCTACGATCCCAATGCACGTGCGATCCCAGCCCTGGTGGCAAGTTGTACGCCAAAACTTCACATACGCCACCAAGAGTGTCTCCATCTGAATGTGCTGCTTCGATCTCTGCAACCATGCGCAGACTGGTAGCTCGGTCAGCACAACGCACTGGATCAGCGTCGATGCGCTCCATATCTGTTTCAAGAGGAAGCGCTGTGCCTTCTGGAATCCGTGCTTTACCTATTGATACAACGTGACTCAAAATTGTTACGCCAACGCTCTGCTCTAAGAAAGCTCTCGCAACGGCGCCAAGGGCAACTCGTGCTGCAGTTTCGCGCGCACTAGCACGTTCCAGAATCGGACGGGCATCATCTAAATCGTACTTTTGCATTCCGACTAAATCAGCATGACCGGGACGTGGTCGTGTGAGTGGAGCGTTACGCGCTAAATCTTTTATCTCTTCGAGTGGAACAGGATCTGCAGACATGACTTTTTCCCATTTAGGCCACTCTGAATTTCCCACTTGAATAGAAATTGGTCCGCCTTGCGTCAAGCCCAAGCGAATGCCACCGAGAATTGTGATTTTATCTGCCTCAAAGTTTTGTCTGGCGCCACGACCGAAACCAAGGCGGCGGCGGGCTAAGTGATAGTCAATTTCTTTAGAGGAGACAGCGATACTCGCAGGAATGCCTTCAATGATTGCCGACAAAGCCTGCCCGTGGGATTCACCTGCTGTTAGCCAACGCATTGGCATATTGTGTCAGATGTTGGCTCTATCTTGCGCACCAAATAAACGCGCCGCATATAGCAGGAGCAAGAGCGATATTCGAGTACAGCGTTCTCTGCTTGATAACGGTAATCACGATAAGAAGAGCGGCGATTATGGAAAAAACAGAGATGAACTCAGCTGCTGTTGCGAAGGATAGGGGAAGGAAAAATGCGCTTAAGATCGCAAATAACTTTATATCCCCTGCTCCAATTTTGAAATTCAAAAAGAATGGAGAGATTACAAGAGTGAGAATCGCGTTTTCAGGATAGAACGACCCACTTAGTAAAAGGGTGAGGAGTGAAAAGATGGCTAGTGCAAAAAGAATTATTTTGTTGGGGATCCTATGACTCTTTAAATCAATGTAGGAGATATAGATTGAGAAAGAGATCAGGGCTAAATACACCCTTAGATGATAAGTTGAAATTAATGAAGTTATTTGACCCTGTGGATTAACTAGTCGCGTTGCTCAAAGCGATACGTAAATCCTGATCAATGGAATTTATATCTAGGTTAGTCACTAAATTGAGTTGATCGATGCCTTGATAGAGTAACAATTCAAAGCCACTTATTGTCTTTCCACCAGCGTCACTCCAGCGTCTTGCCAGAAGAGTTGGCCAAGGCTTATATAAAACATCGAAAAGAACTCCATTTACCTCGCGTGGAAGATTCTCAGCAACTAGGTCAGCGGCTCCAGATGGCGTGGTATTTACTACCAAGTCATAGCCACTGAGATCAACCAAATCATCCCAATCTATAAAGCTACATTCAATCTTTTCAAAGCACGCGGCGATCGCAGAGCTGCGTCTAACACTGCGTCGCATTACATCGACTGATGTCGCAACGTCATCAAGAGCGCCGGCAACTGCGCGCGCGGTACCTCCCGCGCCTAAAATTAGGACCCTGTCGAAATGAGAATATCCTGCCTTTGTCAGTGATTTGATGAAACCCGAACCATCTGTACTGGTAGCACTCCAGGAACTACCCGAGCGAATTAGCGTATTTAAGGATTGAATTCGATTTCCTAAAGCATCTATCTTGATATCCAATTCCAAATTGAGCGCTTCTTCTTTTAAAGGCATAGTCAAAGAAAGATAATCAAAATCCCGCCCACGAGTTTCAATGAATTTCTGCAGCTCACCGCTTTTAACTTCAATAGCCGAATACTGACCGGAAATTCCCAACAACTTAAAGGCGGTGTTGTGTAACAGTGGTGAAAGAGAGTGGGCAATTGGGTATCCAAGCACCGCCCCG
>JBIIPL010000119.1:0-3662 GCA_044342645.1 Candidatus Planktophila sp.
GCGCATGGATGAAGCAGCATCTGCGATGAGTAAAGCGGTAGAAATTTTGCGCGAGAGTAAATCACCATTGTCACTCGAACTCGCCTGCACGCTAGGTGAGTGGTGGTATGCCTCAAAGAATTTTGAAAAAGTTATTGAGATTATGGATGAATGCGCGCAAGAACATCTGGTTGATGGAAACCAGGTCGGTGCGGCAAACGATCTCCATCTCCTCGGATGCGCATATCGTGAATTAAAGAAATTTGATTTAGCGATCTCAACTTTTAAGGAAGCGCGTTTAATTTTTAAGACCGAGAAAGAAGTCATCCAGGTTGCTCGTTGCGATCAGAAAATCGCATCTTGCTATGTAGAAATTGGCGATGGCGAAAAAGCGCTCGAAGCAGCGCGTAAAGCGATCGATGTATTTGAAACTGGACACGATCACCGACGCGAGACTTTCGCCCTTCTCGAATATGGCAAAGCAGAAATCTTGGTAGGTAAATTAGAAGATGGTTTATCGACTTTAGATGGCGTATTACAGATAATTTCTGAGGATGAGCCAAAGGACTTTGAACTCATCGTCGATATCGAAACTCGGATGTCAACGGTTCTGCGCAGCTTGGGACGTATGGATGAGGCGAATGAGATTGATCGACGCCTTATTGCAGTGCGCGAAGCGATGGAAGAAGTGCCCGCTCCAACTGATCTAGGTGACTAACCCGCTAGCTTAATTTGGGAAGGTGCTGCAGCGCCCAGTGATACATCGCGATCGCACCGGCGGCAGATGCGTTCATAGAACGCGTAGATCCATATTGTTGAATTGCATATAAGACTTCGCAAGCAGCAATGCCTTCATCTGACATCCCCGCACCTTCTTGTCCAAAGAGAAGAACGCACGATTCCGGCAATGCCGAACCTTCCAGTTGTTTGGATGTAGGTACGTTATCAATTCCGATAATTGGCAAATTATTTTCTTTACACCAAGTTGCGAAATCAGCAATAGTTGGGTGATGAATCACGCTGAGGTATTTATCAGTAACCATAGCCCCGCGCTTATTCCAATCGCGCTTACCAACGATGTGAACTGCAGAAACATTAAAGGCGTTAGCGGTGCGAACAACAGAACCAATATTTAAATCGTGTTGCCAATTCTCAATAGCGATCTGTAATTTGTGGCGCTTGGTATTTAAATCAGCAACAATTGCATCGACCGACCAATATCTGTAGTGATCTAGAACATTTCTACGGTCACCATTTTCTAGTAACTCTGGATCATATTGTGAGCCTGTGGGCCAAGGTTTCTCGTGTGGCCCGACTCCAACTACGGGAAAGAATTCTCCTGGTCCAATCGTGGCAGGTGTATTCATTTCCATAAGCGCACTCTAAACTTAATAAGGGTTAAACGCTAGAAAGGTCAAAATACAAATGAAAAAGTTTTTGGGGTTAGGCGCTGCCATTCTGTCGGCGTGTATTTTCACAACCTCAACTGCTTCTGCATTCGATCCCGTTAGCGCAGCAACTGTATTTGCACGCATGGCCGCCTCACCCGCTCTGAGCAATCCATCGGTTTCTCTAATTGATGTGAGCACTGGCACTGTAGTTTTTGAATCTAATGCGAACTCACAACGCAAACCAGCGTCCCTGATGAAATTGCTTTCAGCCTCAGCCACGTTGCGGTATTTAGATCCCGCAAAAGGATTTGCAACATCGGTGGCTCTTGGCCCCACACCCCTGTCGATAGTCATTGACGGTGAATATGATCCCTGGATTTCGATGGATGCCAAAGCTGCAGAAAAAATGAAACGAACATATTTTTATGGTTTTGCTTCTAAAGGACTTAGCGCGGTTAAGAAAAATACAGAAGGTTCCGTTAAGAAGCTAGAGGTTTACTACAACGACTTGTATTCAGCAGAAATTTCTAAGCTGAAGGCGTATTACAAGAAAAAGGGATTAAAGACGAGCTTTGTAAAAGTCAGTGATGCCAAAGCAAAATTAATCGCTGGGGAGCAAGTTTTCTATTCAACTTCACCAACGGTCAAAGAAATTATGAATTGGTTCTTAATTTGGAGCGATAATGTCGTCGCAGAACGAATGGCGCGATTGGCGGCAAAGGCAGCGGGAAATGACTTTAATGAAAAAGGTGTGGCAAAAACCTTTAATAAAGTCCTTAGTCAATTAGGGATTGACCCTTCAAAAATCATAATTAAAGATGCCAGTGGTTTGTCAAAGGAGAATAAATTAACGGCAAATATTTTGTCTCAGCTGCTCTATAAGATTCACTCAGACCCACTATTTTCGCAGTTAATAGATGGATTGCCAGTGAGTGGAGAAACGGGAACATTAAGCAAGCGATATATAGAATCCGCACCGCAAGCGGTCGGTCTAGTTAAAGCCAAAACAGGAACACTCTCTGGAACAGTTAGTTTGGCCGGTTATGTTCAATCAGGTGATCGCGAATACGCCTTCACCATTATTGCTGACAAAATCAAAAAAACTAGATCAGCCAGTGATAGAGCTAGAGAAACTTTAGATATTTACTTAGGCAAGATAGCTGCGCCACTTATGGTGCCAATTATTGATACATCAACTGCGATTATTGGTTAGCAAATACCTTAATTGAACCGCCGTAACAAGCTACCCAAGTTCGAGAATTTATAGGGTCGTATGTAACACCAATTGGTTCGGAACAAACTTTGATGTTTTGGATCACCTTCATATCCGAAGTTCTAACTTTTGAAAGTGTCCCGCTTCTAAAGTTAACAACAAATAACGCAGAGCCATCAGATGAGATTGCCAAACTGCGCGCAGACTTTCCGGTCGCTACCGTCTTAATTGCCTTGTTGGCCACCAAGTCCCAAGCGATAACTTTGCCTGAGATATTTAGCGTTGCATAAAGAGTGGAGTTATCGGGAGATAATTCAATCGCGCGTGGATTTGAACCAATTGGTATGTACTCCACCGAGTAATCTTCTAAATTAATGCGATGAATTCGGTTGCCACCCATTTCGGCAACGTAGGCAAATTTGCTATCACTGGAGATTGAAATACCGCGGGGATAGCGTCCAATCTTGATTGATTTAACGCTCTTCTGTGTTTCAACCGAGATTATCGTGACGGTATAAGAACACCAATTCGAAACCAGAATGTATTTATTATCAGGAGTTACCTTCACAACCTTAGGAACAGATCCGACAGGATAAACAGCATCTATCTTATTGTTAGCTAGATTTATACGAGATAAATAACTTGAATCAAAACCTGATGCAGGCGAGCAAGTGTCAGTGCCCTCTTTATTGAACCCTTTGCCATACATCGCATAATTTGTGAAGTACAGGTATTGACCATCTGGTGAATAGGCACCTTCTACCGGAGCGCCTTTATAGAGCCCAGAATATTTTTTGTAGCCAAACCTTGAAAGTTCCACCGAATCAGGAACGGTACTTTTAAGTTCCATGGTTTCCGCATCGTAAATAGTGACGCTGTGGCGATACATCATGTTATGGGCACTGACTAAGCCGTTACCGGAAGCTTGAACAGATTTAGGGGCAATCGCACCAGTTATTGTCTTAATAAGAGTTAGTTTTGTCTGATCTGTTGTTGCACTTGCACTGCTTGGAAGTGCTGTAATCATCAATAAAAGCGCAAAGAGAAAACTCGCCCACTTTAGCTTCATAGTGAGCGAG
>JBIIPL010000037.1:0-10113 GCA_044342645.1 Candidatus Planktophila sp.
TGAACTGGGAAGGTACGTTCTACTCCGACACCGTAAGAAACCTTACGGATTGTGAAAGTTTCGCGAACGCCATCGCCTTGGCGACGGATAACAATTCCTTGGAAGACCTGGATACGGCTCTTGCTACCTTCGATAACGCGAACGTGAACCTTGAGTTCATCGCCTGCACGAAATTGTGGGATGTCATGGCGAAGTGATTTCGCATCAACGGCATCAAGAATATTCATCGTTTGGTCCTCATCTAGGTAAAGCCTTTTCAAGCTTTTGTAAGCTTTTTCTAAAGCTGATTGCAGCGCGGCCAAATCTGCCGTGCAGACTGCGTATCTTGCCACAGAAGGGCCCCCGAGCGTAAATCGGCTAAATCCCCCGTTCAGTCCAACTCCTTCCTCACCTACTTTTTCACCCTTGGCGGGTATTCTCGCCCACATGAGTGAGCTGCGCTTAACTGGCAAGACCCCCGATGGGGTGCACATAGCGCTCACCGATAACAATGGGGGCGAGTACACGCTGCGCATCAGCGACATATTGCGCGCCACCGTAAACCAACCGCGCCTAACTTCCGTTCCTGTTGCTGACGAGAATGCCGCAATGAGCGTTAGAGATATACAACGTCGTCTGCGCGCGGGTGAGACTATGGATTCAATTGCTCGCGATGGAAATATTTCAGTAGATAAAGTTGAACGTTTCTCTGGTCCAATTTTGCAAGAGCGCTTATTTATTATCGATCAAGTTCATTCGCTAACACCGCGTCGCGATGGAAAAGATAACGGCCGCGATGCACTTACCTTCTTAGATATTGTCACATCAAAATTGGCCCCACGCGGTGTTGATGTTGACTCACTCGATTGGAGTACCTGGCGCTTAGAAGATGGCACTTGGACTATCGAACTTCACTATCCAAATCGTGATGGTTTAGGTTCAGGGCAATTTAGTTACGACACACATCGCCGCACAATTGCTCCTCTTGATGACAATGCCGCTTGGATGATGGGCGAAGATGCGCCGATTCGTCGCATTGAACCTGGGCTAATTTATTCAGAGCCAACACATCCTTCGCGCACTGCAGACAGAATTGAACCGCGAGAGCCGATTCGCATCGACAGCGCACCGATTCGTAGCATCGCCTCATCTCTAGATGATCTTCCGGATAATGACCCGACTGATGAAGAATTTGAAGCAGAAATTTCTCGCGAAACACCGCGCTTGGTATCTATCCGCGAAACGCCAGCACCGGGTGATAAGCAAGATGGAATAACTGCGCGGGCGAAGGTTCCGTCGTGGGATGAAATTATGTTTGGCCAAAAGCCCCAAGAAGAGCCAGAAAACAATAGTTAATTTAGGAAATTACCGCGTTTAATAGCGGTACATAGCTTTCTATATCACTTGCTCCGCCGTGATGGCCGACCATCGCACCTTCTTGCTTTTCACGATCGGCTTCGATCAAAATTAAATCACCATGTGCGATAGCGATGACATCGCCCATTCGATCTGCGGCATCGGCAGATACTACGTTGCCAAATAAATCTGCAGCGATGGCTTGATCGCGGGTATAAATACTCGCCTTCTCCCCCAAATACTCTTCCCATCGTGAAGCCACATCAGCAATTGCTGAAGCACTAGCGCCATCGCTTAAATAAAGATGTCGTGCACGTGGTTCGCCAGCGATCGTGGCGATATCTTCGGACAAGTTGTTGCCTTGCCCAATCACAATCTTCTCGCCCACATTGATCATCCCGTGATCTGCTGTTAACCATAAGCGAGTTTGGCGCGGAAGTTTTTGCAGAAGTGTCGCAACTAGTTGGTCGATACCTGAAAGAGCTGCCAACCATTTATCTGAGCCAACACCATCGCTGTGGCCTGCGACATCTAAATCATTTACATATAAGTAAACAAATGCTGGAGTTTCCTTTAGCGCGGCGATAGTCTCAGTAATTAAATCGGCGTGCGCATTAGCACCGCAATATTTAGCGCCACGGAAAACCGCGCGGGTAAAGCCAGTATCTTCATAACGTTTTGCTGCAACGTGGGTGACGTTTATATTCTGGGCAACTGCGCGCTCGAATAAAGTTGCGACAGGTTGCCAGATAAATGGATCTACCCGCTCATCCCATTTAAGTGAATTTAAAATTCGCCCGCCGCTGCGCGGAACCTGCACTGTGTAACCCAACATTCCGTGTTCTCCGGGATTAACGCCTGTTGTTAAAGTTGCCAAACTTGTTGCTGTAGTTGAAGGAAATGAAGTTTTGACTGCGCCGTGGCGAATTAAAGATGACAAAGTTGGTATGTAACTCGCATATTTAGCAACGGCGTCTGCGCCAAGGCCATCAACCAAAAAAAGAAGTTCGCGCCCAACTGGGCTCGGACCACATTGAATCTGATCACTCGTATCTGTTAACCCTAGGCTCGCAAAGAGCGAAGGAGCGATTTGCGACAGATGCACAGAGGTATCTTCTCACGGGTAAGGTTGGGGTTATGAGCAACCGTATGCCCTTTACTCCATCGCCAGAAGTTGCAGCAGCGCTGGCTGAAGGTCGTCCAATAGTTGCTCTTGAATCAACGATTATCAGCCACGGATTGCCGCGGCCACAGAATTTAGAAGTTGCGCGTGAAGTCGAAGATGTTGTCCGTGATCACGGAGCAGTGCCGGCAACTATCGCCTTATTAGATGGCGTTGTGCACATTGGTTTAACCGATGATCAATTAAAGGCAATTGCAAATCGTAATGACATTTTAAAAGCTTCAAGCAGGGACTTGGCAATCATCGCTGCCACCGGTAAATCCGCAGCGACAACTGTTGCAGCAACTGCTCACCTTGCAGCACTTGCGGGTATTCGCGTCTTTGCAACCGGTGGACTCGGCGGAGTGCATCGCGATGCAAATGAAACTTTCGATGAATCTGCTGACTTAACTGCGCTCTCACAATTAGATATCACCGTGGTTTGTGCCGGAGTTAAATCAATTTTAGATGTCGCTGCAACCCTAGAACGCCTTGAGACTTTGGCAATTGGCGTGGTTGGTTACAAGACCATTGCCTTTCCGGGCTTCTACTTAACTGATTCGGGTTTCACGATTGAGCATCAGGTAAATAGCGCCGCCGAAATTGCCAAGATAATTCACTCGCGCGAGTTACTGCGCACAAATAAGAGCGCTTTAATTGTTGCTAATCCCGTTAAGCACGAGATGAACCGCAAGCGCCATGACGCTATTTTAAAGAGTGGCCTATCCGGTGCCCGCAAGGCTGGGATTACAGGTAAGGCAGTAACGCCTTTCTTGCTGGAGCATTTCCACACCGCAAGTGAAGGTGAATCACTTTCAGTCAATATCGAGATAATTAAATCTAATTCAGCCCTAGCCGCTGATATTGCGGTAGCAAAGCAGCACTAAATGTCAGTAAACGTGCTCTGCATCGGTGATGTAATGCTTGATGTAATTGCACGTATAGATGTTTCTCCACAAAAGATAAATTTCGGCAGTGATACTGCAAGCCGCATCAGTACCAATGGTGGTGGCGCATCTGGCAATGTTGCCGCCTGGCTGACTCGCACTACCGCCAAAAGCACAATCGTTAGCCACGTAGGCGATGATCCAGCAGGTGCGGCGCTTATCGCCGAGTTTGATGCGCTCGGTGTTACTCACGAAAACTTGGTTATTCCAGGGGAACCATCTGGGGTGGTTGTTGTACTCGTAGATTCATCTGGTGAGCGCACAATGTTTCCCGATAAAGGCGCAAATTCAAATCTAAAGTTATCTGATCTGCCGCCTCTTGATGGCTACCAGGCCGTTTACATCTCGGGATATGCGCTGCTAAATCCAATTTCTAGACCTGGCGTCTTGGCAATGATCGAAAAGGTACGCGCAGATTCGATCCCGATTTACTTCGACCCAGCATCAGTTGGCGCAATGAAAGATGTCTCGGATACAGAAATCCACCAATGGTTCTCACTAATGAATGTTCTTTTGTTAAATGAAGAAGAATCTATATTCCTGACGGGGCTAATCGACATTGAACGTGCGCTAGATTATTTATTGGAATATAGCGAAGTGGTTGTAATCAAACGCGGCTCACTTGGTGCGATCGCAAAAGCGCGTGGTTATGACTCAATTAGTGTTCCTGCTATTTCTGCCACAGTGGTCGACACAACTGGGGCTGGAGATAGTTTTGCTGCAGGATTTATCGCAGCTTTCGCCTCTAAACACGATCTCACTGCGGCTATGACCGCCGGAACCGAGTTAGCGGCCCAATGTGTTGCAATCGTCGGTGGCAGACCGCGTGTAGGTACCGCAATTTAGCTAGTTCACTTGGCAGAATGCCCGCATGGCAACAAAGAAGACGACGACTGCAACCAAGGCGAAAAAACCGGTTGGTCCTAAACCTGGCGAATATCCCGGCAAGATTGTTGATATCGACGTCTCATCTGAAATGTCAGAATCATTTTTGGAATATGCATACTCTGTAATTTATTCACGCGCTCTTCCTGATGCGCGCGATGGTTTAAAACCAGTGCATCGTCGCATCTTGCACCAGATGGCAGATATGGGTCTGCGCCCAGAACGCGGCCATGTAAAGAGCGCACGTGTTGTCGGTGAAGTAATGGGTAAGTTGCACCCACACGGTGACGGTGCAATTTATGATGCTTTAGTTCGTATGGCGCAATCTTTTTCTATGCAAGTACCGCTAATTGATGGTCACGGAAATTTCGGTTCCCTTGACTCTGGTCCTGCTGCGATGCGTTACACCGAAGCGCGCTTGGCACAAGCTGCAATGGCGATGGTTGCTGAAGCCGATGAAGACACTGTTGATTTTGGTCCAAATTACGATGGTCAATTACTCGAGCCGCTTGTCTTACCTGCCGCATATCCAAACTTGTTGGTAAATGGCGGTTCTGGAATTGCAGTTGGTATGGCGACAAATATGGCGCCTCATAACTTAGGCGAAGTAATCGCCGCGACTAAGTTCTTAATTGATAATCCAAAGGCCACATTAAATCAACTGATGAAACATATCCCTGGACCTGACTTTCCTACCGGCGGTGAATTAGTCGGTGCCGAAGGCGTGCGCGATGCTTATGCAACTGGCAAGGGATCATTTAAGGTTCGCGCCAGCGTTGAAATTAGCAAAGTTACTTCTCGCAAAATGGGCATCACCATTAAAGAGTTGCCATTTAACATCGGCCCTGAAAAAGTGGTTGAACGAATTGCAGATCTTGCGAAAGCGAAGAAGATTCAAGGTATTTCCGACATCATCGACTTAACAGATGGCAAGACCGGCACCAACGTGGTTATTGAGCTAAAAAATGGCTTCGAGCCAGAGGCAGTTCTGGAACAACTCTTTAAATTAACTCCAATGGAAGATGCTTTCGCAATTAACGCAGTTGCCCTGGTCAAGGGCCGCCCGCAAACCCTTGGTTTGAAAGAACTTCTGCAGGTATTCATCGATCACCGAATCGAAGTTGTGCGTCGCCGCTCGCAATACCGAAAGGCGAAGGCAGAGGGTCGCCTATCTATGGTTGATGGCCTACTTAAGGCAATCATTGATATCGATAAGGTAATTAAAATTATTCGTGGCAGTGATGATGCAGCTGCTGCAAAAGAGAAGTTGATTAAAGACTTCAAATTAAATGACGAGCAAGCCACCTATATCTTGGATATGCCACTTCGTCGTTTAACAAAGATGAGCAAACTCGAACTTGAAACTGAGCAGAAAGATCTCAAGACAACAATTACTGCGCTAAACACTCTTCTAAAATCAGAAGAAAATATCAAAGCCCAAGTTGCCACCGAACTAACTGCCGTCGGCAAAGCATTTGCCACCCCGCGTCGCACCCGAATTGGCGCTGCTTAATTTCGTTTAATTTCCCCACTGTGGGAGACTTGGTCAAATGATCTCCACAAATGCTCTTGAACTACGCGCAGGTGCGCGCCTTCTGGTCTCAGGGGTCACAGTTCGCATCAATCACGGAGATCGCATCGGATTCGTTGGACGAAATGGCGCCGGTAAATCAACGCTCGCCAAAGTACTTGCAGGTGAAACTCTCCCCGCAGGTGGCGCAGTAATCCGCACTGGAAAGATTGGCTACCTGCCGCAAGATCCCCGCACAGGCGAAGATCAAGGAACCGTAATCGAAAGAATTTTATCTGCGCGCGACTTAGATCAAATTGCCGCACGAATGACCCAAGTTGAAGAAGAGATGGCCACAACTGAAGGCACCGCACTTGAAAAAGCAATGGAGCGCTACACCCGCGTTGATGCTGAATTCCAAGCAGCCGGTGGATATGCCGCAACCGCAGAAGCCGAAGCAATTGCAACATCACTTGGCGTCACAGAAGCAGTATTTGGAAATCGCTTAGATACTTTATCTGGTGGACAACGCCGCCGTATTGAACTTGCTCGCATTCTTTTCTCTGGCGCTGAAACTCTTCTGCTCGATGAGCCAACAAACCACTTAGATGCTGATTCAATCATCTGGCTGCGCAATTACTTAAGCACTTACTCAGGTGGGCTAGTAATCATCTCTCACGATGTAAACCTGATCGAACAAGTGGTAAATAAAGTCTTCTATATCGATGGCAACCGTAACGTTATCGATGTCTACAATCTGGGCTGGAGACAGTACTTGTTGCAGCGTGAGCAAGATGAACACCGCCGCAAGAAAGAGCGCGCCAACGCGGAAAAGAAAGCCGAGATCTTGCAGAAGCAGGGCGAGAAGATGCGCGCTAAGGCATCTAAAGCAACCGCGGCCCAAGGAATGTTACGTCGCGCCGAAAAGCTGCGCTCCTCACTCGATGATGTTCGCGTCAAAGATAAGGTCGCTAAGTTGCGCTTTCCAACCCCTGCGCCTTGTGGCAAGACTCCCCTATCGGGTGAAGAACTTTCTAAGAATTATGGCTCTCTTGAAATCTTTACCGACGTATCTTGCGTAATTGATAAAGGTTCGCGCGTTGTTATCTTGGGTCTTAACGGCGCTGGCAAAACAACTCTTCTAAAGATTCTGGCTAATCAACTTGAATCCGATACTGGCACGGTTGAACATGGCCACGGTTTAAAGCTTGGTTACTACGCCCAGGAACACGAAATGCTCGACTTCGAACGAACTGTCTTAGAAAATATGATGTCTTCCAAAGATGACCTGCGCGAACCTGAAGCCCGTAACGTCCTCGGTTCGTTCTTATTCATCGGCGATGATGTTCATAAGCCAGTAAAGGTGTTGTCAGGTGGCGAAAGAACTCGCTTAGCCCTTGCCACCTTGGTTGTCTCTGCCGCAAACGTACTTCTGCTTGATGAGCCAACAAATAACTTAGATCCCGCATCTCGCGAAGAGATCTTGGGCGCACTCGGTGAATATCAAGGAGCAGTAATTATGGTTTCGCACGATGAAGGCGCGGTTCAAGCGCTCAAGCCAGAGCGCGTGATATTGCTGCCAGATGGCGATGAAGATATTTGGAAGGATGAGTATTTCGATTTGGTGGCTATCGACTAGTTAATAGCTAAGCGTCGATCCGATCGCGATCGATTTCAGCCGTTGAGATAAATTCTTTACGTGGGGCAACATCATTGCCCATCAGAAGTTCAAACATCGCCTCTGCTGCAGCAGCATCTGAGATCGTGATGCGACGAAGTGTGCGGGCATCTGGATCCATTGTGGTTTCGCGAAGCTGATCAGCATCCATTTCACCCAGGCCTTTATAGCGCTGGATGGGTTCTTTCCACTTCTTGCCAGCCTTCTTAAATTCTGCCGTTAACTTCTTCATCTCATCATCTGAGTATGTGTAGATGTATTCACCCTTTTTGCCGCCGCTACCCATTAATTCGATGCGGTGCAGCGGTGGAATCGCTGCAAAGACGCGACCATCATCGATCATCGGCTTCATATAGCGATATAAAAGTGTGAGCAATAAACAGCGAATGTGCGCGCCGTCAACGTCCGCATCTGACATCAAGATGATGCGACCGTAACGAGCATCGGCTAGCTCAAAAGACTTTCCAGAACCAGCCCCGATTACCTGAATAATCGATGCGCATTCGGAGTTATCAAGCATCTGTGAAAGCGAAGCTTTCTGCACATTAAGGATCTTGCCGCGAATCGGCAGAATCGCTTGGAATTCCGAGTTACGGGCTGCCTTTGTAGTGCCGAGTGCAGAGTCACCTTCCACAATTAAAAGCTCAGTGCGAGTTACATCTTCAGAGCGACAATCTGAGAGCTTGGTAGGAAGTGCCGAAGATTCAAGTGCGTTCTTTCGGCGTTGCAAATCTTTATGTGTGCGCGCTGAAATGCGAGTACGGGATGCGGCAGCGACCTTCTCCATAATCAATCGGCCATTGGCCTTATCGATCCGGCGGGTGGTGTTAAAGAATTCTTTTAACTTATCGGCTACAACTGCAGAGACAATTCGGGTTGCAGCAGCAGTGCCGAGAACTTCCTTGGTCTGACCTTCAAACTGTGGTTCGGACATACGCACTGTGACAACTGCGGTGAGGCCTTCCATAATGTCATCTTTAATAACATCGATCTCGTTCTTCTTTAACGTTCCACTAGAGCGCAGCGCTTCGTTAAACGCTTTCGTGATCGCGCGTTCAAAACCTTGGACGTGGGTTCCGCCCTTTGGAGTTGCAATGATATTTACAAATGATGGGATCGTGGCATCAAAGCCATTGCCCCACTTCATCGCGATATCTACTTCCATATCGCGTTCTACCTCTGTTGAAACCATGTGGCCTTTATCGTCCAGCACCGGCACAGTCTCTTGATAATGACCGGTTCCATAAATACGAATTACTTCACCAACTGGTTCATCGGGCTGCAAGAATTCGCAGAACTCAGAGATTCCGCCTTTGTGATAAAAAGTCTGTGTGGTCGCTGCTTTAGCGCGGTTATCGTTAACAATTAAGGTTAAGCCTGGAACTAAAAACGAGGTCTGGCGCGCACGAGCATAAACTTCTTCAATATCAAGGCTGGCTTCTTTTAAGAAGATCTGACGATCAGACCACCACTTGATGCGTGTTCCAGTTACTTTTGCAGAAACTTTTCCGATCGTGCGCAAACCTGATTGCGGAGTAAATTCAGCCTTAGGTCCATCGCCATCGAAAATACCGGCAACTCCCCGCTTAAATGACATCCAATAAATTTTGCCATTGCGATCCACTTCAGCATCAAGGCGTTCAGCGAGTGCGTTTACAACGGAGGCGCCCACACCGTGTAATCCACCGGATGCGGCATAAGATCCGCCACCAAATTTTCCGCCTGCGTGTAATTTTGTAAGTACAACTTCAACGCCAGTTAATCCAGTCTTGGGTTCTTTATCTACTGGAATACCGCGGCCATCATCGTGGACTTCAACAGAACCATCTGCTTCTAAATTAATTTCAATTTTCTTGCAATGACCTGCCAGTGATTCATCTACAGAGTTATCAATGATTTCCCATAAGCAATGCATCAATCCACGTGAATCAGTTGAACCGATATACATTCCGGGACGTTTGCGAACGGCATCTAAGCCTTCAAGAACTGCTAAATCTTTTGCGGTGTAAGAATCTGGGGCGTCGCCAACAGCGGTGAGATCTAGCTGATCCCCAGCATCGTCTGAACTTTTCTTTACCGCCACGGAGGCAAAGGCTACCGACGCAATTGCAAAGTGCTTACGTAAACGCGCCGATTAGTCTCAAATATTGGCTAATCCCCCATATCTAGTGAAAATTGGTGTTCTTCAGCACAAAATTAAGAAGATTTATTGCGATATCTCCTGCGGGGAATATTCAGACATGGTTTGATGTTCCATAGAAGTACTCAACTTCCCACCTAAAACGAACGGAGAGCGCGATGACCGAGCAAGTAATCCTCGAATCCACACCTCTTAATGCACTAGATCGCTGCGATCGTTGTGGCGCTCAGGCATATGTGCGAGCAACGCTCGCAACTGGTGGAGAGTTAATGTTCTGTGCACACCACGGCAAGGAATACGCTGAAAAGCTTAAGACTGTGGCTGTTGCGATTCAGGACGAGTCAGAACGTCTGGTTGAATCAAAGAACTAAATTAAATTAAAGAAAAACCCTTGTGCCGAATATGGCACAAGGGTTTTACTTATTTATAAGGCTATTTTTTTAATCTAGATAATCG
>JBIIPL010000038.1:0-10081 GCA_044342645.1 Candidatus Planktophila sp.
AACCGCTGTTATGTTTCGATCCGAAATTGCAAGTAGGCGATCATTTGGAATAACAATTAAGGTATCTACTTCAGCACGCAATAGTTCGATACCTTCATCAGCTTGTGCTGAACGTATTTTTCCTTCAAAGGAAAATGGACGTGTTACTACGCCAATAGTTAGCGCGCCAAGATCGCGGGCAATCTTTGCAACGATCGGTGCGCCACCTGTTCCGGTGCCGCCACCTTCACCTGCGGTAACAAAAACCATATCTGCACCGCGTAAAATTTCTTCAATATCTTCGGTGTGATCGACCGCAGCTTGTCTTCCTTTTTCAGGAGCAGCGCCAGCACCGAGACCTTTAGTTGATGTACGACCGATATCTAATTTCACATCGGCATCACTCATCAAAAGATGTTGTGCATCAGTATTAATTGCAATGAACTCAACGCCCTTTAAACCAACATCAATCATGCGATTGATTGCGTTAACTCCACCGCCACCGATACCAACTACTTTGATGACAGCTAAATAATTCTGTGGTGCAGCCACAAGTTCCTCCTTTAGAACTGTAAACCTCTACTTGAGAATTACATTTCTACGCTCTTTGATGTAGGTGAACGTAAGGCGTTATGTGCGTGAAAGCAAAGACCGACTCAAACTATTTTAATTACTTAACGATCGGTGCATGCGGAGCTGTGACATCTATCAGCCGAATTGATTTGTTCTCTGGCAGATCCAGTAGTGCAGTAATCACTTTTAACTTCAGCGATGTGTCCTCGCCATCTCCCCAGATAATCTGCATTGTGCGGCCGCTAAATTTGCCATTAATAAGAATATTTCTCGGACTTGCTGCGGTAAGACGGTCTATTCCGTCGCTAAATTCTTTAGGCATTTGTGTAAATACATCGATGGCAATCAATCCACTTGCAACCGATGATGAAATTACATTTGGAAGTCCAGTAGGTATCTCTGCCTGCAACTTAAAAGTGACTCCTGAAGCATCAAGTGCCACTTGAGGTTTACCGGGTTCGGTATAGAGAGCAACTGGAGTCCTTGGAAGTAAATTTACGGTGACTTTTCCATTAAACCAATTGCGAGAAATATCTGCTGATTTGATCCAATCGTTGGTCTTCAATCTATTGGCCAGGGCTCTTGAATCCACTCGAGCTAATTTATCGCCAAGAGAAATGTTGAGACTCTTTGTAGCCTCCTTTTCAGAATTTAGAGATGGCGCTCCAGTGACTTCAATTTGTTTTACAGTAAACAACGAAGACCAGCCGAGTAGATAAGAACCGCCACCAAAGATAATTAACGTTATCGCAAGCGCCAAAGCCTTCTTTGGGAGGTTAAATCCCGCTGCAAAATTCATTAGCTAAATCGCCGCGCCAAGCCATCGCTAATTATTGGAGCCAGTGAATTAACATCACCCGCACCCAGCGTGACGATTACATCACCAGGTTTTGCTTGGGCAATCATCCATTCAGATGCTTCTAAGAAGTTTGGAATGAAGTGGCCATTTGTCATCTCTTCAACAATCGTTTCAGAGGTAATACCGGGTATTGGTGTCTCACTCGCGGCATAAACTTCGAGTAATACAACTTCATCTGCAGCACTTAGCGCTTTAGCAAAGTCGCTCATAAATGCTTTGGTGCGGGAATATCGGTGCGGTTGGAATATCACTAGCAAACGCCCGTCACCGGCATATCGCTTAGCAGCAGTTAAAGTAACTTGAACTTCAGTTGGGTGATGACCGTAATCATCGATTATTCGAATCCCATGAACTGTCGCTTTCAACTCAAAACGTCTACCAGTTCCGTGAAAACTCGCTAACCCATTTAGCATTTCAGCGGCGGGTGCTCCGAGGGCGAGCCCCATAGCAAGTGCTGCACCGGCATTTAAAACATTGTGTAGACCAGGTACTTGCAATGACATGGTGCCGATCGCGCGACCTTTCCAAAGAACTCGCGCAGTTGATCCCATTGGTAACAAGTTAATGGAATCAATAAATAGATCCGCTCCCACACTTGTTCCATAAGAAATCAGGTTTAAGCCGCTTGCAGAGCTGGCCAGGTGCGCCGAACCTACATCATCTGCGCAATAGACGAGAAGGCCGTCTTTGCTTATCGTCGCAGCAAAGTCAGCAAAGGCGCGGGTTACATCCGCTTCAGTTGCAAAGTAATCAACGTGATCGTGTTCGACGTTGGTGACAATGGCAGCAAATGGTCGATATTCAATGAATGAACCATCAGATTCATCGGCTTCAGCGACGAAGAGATCTCCTGTTCCGCGATGCGCGTTTGATCCGGAAGAAGTTAAGGTGCCACCGATCGCAAATGATGGATCGAATCCACAAGCTTGAAAGGCGACAGTGAGCATCGATGATGTAGTCGTCTTTCCGTGGGTTCCGGCGACCGCGATACTGCGAGAGTCAGACATCAGCGTTGCAAGTGCTTGAGCGCGCGTGAGGATTGGCAATTTTAATTCTCGGGCCCGGACTAATTCGACATTATTTTGATTAATCGCAGTTGAATAAATTACAAAATCTGCACCATCTACCTGCTGGGCAAGATGTGCGGCGTGAACTTCTGCACCGAGTGCTCCAAGTGCGCTCAATACTGTCGAGTCTTTTGCATCAGAGCCTGATACTGAGATTGCGTGCGAGAGTGCAATTCGCGCAAGTCCACTCATCCCAGCGCCGCCGATACCGATAAAATGAAGGCGCTTACCTTTCCACTTGCTTAATTCGTTAGCCATCAATCGCGCTTTCTTGCTACGGAAAATTCCATTAAGTTAACAATCTTCTCACTCGCAGCTAGATCCGAATCTGAACCCGCAAGCGGTGAATCTGCAGATTTAGCAAGAAGGCGATTTAAGTTGCTAGCTATCCACGATGGAGAAAATAGTTCTTGGTCAATTACCTCACCGCGGCCTTGTGAGATAACTTGGTTAGCGTTAAAGCGTTGTTCACCATTTCCGATAGGAAGTGGAATAAATAGCGCATACCTCCCCAAGGCATTTATCTCAGAACAGGAAATCGCGCCGCTGCGGCTGATAATTAAATCTGCAGCTAGATAAGCCGTTGCCATATCTTCAATGTAGGCGGTCGATTTATATCGCTCTTGAGCCCTTGGTAGTGGATTTAACTTTCCCACCGCTTGTAAGAGCTGTCCCCCATTAGATAGCAATGTAGGTAAAGACTTTTCAATTACAGCATTTAGGGAAACTGATCCCTGCGAACCAAAAAATGCGAGAACTAGTGGCGCAGTCGGAGAAAACCCTAGGCTTGCTTTTGCATTTGTACGCGCTTTTGCCCAATCAGTTGTGCTACTGGAAAACGCCTTTGCCACTTCGGATCGAAGTGGGATTCCTGTTATGAGAGCGCTACTTAACGCGCCGCTCTCAACTGCTTGGTCTACTGCCACGTTGGGGGTTAAACGTGCACCTAAACGGTTGGCAAAACCTGGTTTGGCATTTGCCTCGTGCACCACAAATGGAATTTTAAGTGACTTAGCTGCAAGGTAGGCGGGTGCGGATACATATCCGCCAAATCCAATTAATAGATCTGAGCCTTTAATGATTTGGCGTGATGCGGTTATCGCCTTAGCAAAAGCAAATGGCGCGCCAATTACTGATGGCGAAATCTTACGAGGCATAACAACTTTGGGAATTTGGTTTAACTTGAAGTTGGCGGCTGGGACTAATTGATTCTCAAGCCCCTTGGAGGTGCCGATAAACTCAATTAAATCTTTCGGATATCGCTCACGCCAAATTCGAGCGACTGCAAGGGCGGGTTCAACATGTCCTGCCGTACCACCACCTGCAAAAATGATTTTCATGATGTGCGTAATCTACGCCGTTCAATCGCCTTTTGTAATTCAACTTTTACTTCTGGGTCGCGTAAAGCGCTGCCAAATACATAGCCAAGGCCAATGTAGAGCGAGATTAACGCTGATCCGCCATATGAAACAAAGGGAAGTGTTACTCCCACAACCGGCAGAACGCTTGTAGCAGAGCCAACGTTAAGAATGGTTTGAATTGCGATCCAACATCCAATTCCTGCACCGACATAGCGTGACATCGGATCGACGCAGCGCAGTGAAATCTTAAAGATTGAATAAATTAGAGCCGCGAGCAAAGCAAGAACTACTAACGTTCCTAATAGTCCTAACTCTTCACCAATTACTGCGAAGATAAAGTCAGTATGAGCTTCGGCAAGATTGCCCCACTTTTGTCGACTGCCGCCCAGGCCGACTCCAAATATTCCACCACTGGCCAACCCTAATAAACTGTGAGCTGGTTGCCAGCCTGCATTTTTATAATCTTCAACCGCAAATGGATCGAGCACAACTAAGAAGCGTTGCAAGCGATATGTCGCGGTAGCAATCAGGGCTGCAAGGGCAATTGCTCCGACTGCTACCAAGGAACCTAGAACCCGTAATTCAATTCCGGATACAAAAAGTAGGCCACCGAGAATCGCTGCAATCACGCAGGCCGTACCGAGGTCGCGACCGAGCAATACCAACAACATTACGAACCCAAAGCCCGGGCCGATTAAGAGAAATACATTTACACGTGTTTTTCCACTGCGTTCTTGATTAGCCAACATGTAACTTGCCCAAAGTATTAGAAGAAATTTGGCTAACTCACTCGGTTGGATATCTACAAAGGGCAACGCAATCCAATTAGTGTTTCCGTTTACCGTCTTTCCTACTCCTGGAATCTGGAGAATTGAGAGGATCACGATTGCAATTAAAAGACTAAAGCGTGCAAGTAAGCGCCACTGGGTCAAACTGCGCTGCGAGAGATAGATCGCTAAAGGAATTGAGATTACGAAGAAGGTTAATTGGCGAAGAACGATTGCAACTGCATTTCCCCGCGTATCGAGTGCGTGAATTGATGAGGCAGAGAAGACCATTATCAGCCCAATAACTGATAGCGCGAGAGCGCTGATAGCCAAGATATAAAAATTATTTACCGGTTTGGTTAGAAACTTCTGGCCCGTAGTACTCACGCATTCTCCTTTAGTACAGCCTTAGTGAATCTATCGCCGCGATCGGCATAAGAAAGGAATTGATCCATTGATGCACAAGCCGGTGCTAGCAATACCGTGTCTCCTGCTACTGCACGTGATTTAGCCGCGCCAACAACAGCCTCCATCAGAGAATTGTCTATCCCACCTTTTACATAAGAATTTGGAGCATCCACATAAACAATTTCTACATTCGGAGCGCTCTCGCGAAGTTCGGTGGCTATCAATTCACGATCGGCGCCAATCAAGATTGCAACTTTAATGCGAGATTTGCAGCGTTTGATTAAATCAGCCATTTCAGCGCCCTTTGCTAAACCACCAGCAATCCATATTGCTGAAAGCGTCGACATTAGCGAGGCGGCAGCGGCATGAGGATTAGTGGCTTTGGAATCATTAATCCAATTGATTTCATTATTTGAATAAACAGTTTCGATCCGATGGCGGCCAAGTTTAAAATTCTGCAAAGCCTGTCGGATCGACTCGTGTGAAATACCGATTGCACGTGCCAATCCAGCAGCTGCCAGTGCATTGGCGACGTTATGCGGAACGGTAGGAATAACATCAACAACTTCTGCGATCATCGCCGCTTCTTGGGGATTGCTAACGAAAGCGCGATCAACCAATAGTTCTTCGACAACGCCTATCTCACCAGGGCCAGGGGTATCTAGTGAGAAAAATACCTTTCTCCCCTGCCAATTAGTAGATCTGGAAACCACTTCAGGATCATCGCCATTAAATATGCCGGTGCTGGCGCGATCCAAGATTGCCATTTTTGCATTGGCGTACTCGTTAAAGCCACCGTGCCAGTCAAGATGATCTTGGGCGATATTTAATATTGACGCTGCCACGAAGGTAGCTTCTCGAATCCAGTGAAGTTGAAAAGATGAGAGTTCTAATACAAGTACTTCATATTTTTCTGGGCTCTCTACGCTTTCAATTACCGTTGTTCCAACGTTGCCGCAGGCGATTGCTGATACACCACCTTCGCGCAGCATTGCCGCTGCCATTTCTACAGTTGTTGTCTTTCCGTTTGTTCCGGTGAGCGCTATCCATCTTTGGTTTGGTACCAGTTCAGCGCGTAATTTCCACGCCAGATCTACCTCGTTCCACAATTCTGTGCCGGATTTTTCTGCTTCGATAATTAAGAAATGATCTGACTTCCAACCAGGAGAGATTACAAGAGCATCAAAATCTGAAGCGCTAAATTGATCGGTAGTTGAAACGCTAAAACCTGCAACCTCGGTGACCACATCATCGGCGAGGGAAACGTTTGCGCCCCTTTTTGCCAGTGAGCGAGCAACTGCTATCCCGGTTACTCCTGCTCCAAGGATAAGAACTTTCTTATCTGAAAAAATAATGGCCATAGCTAGCGCGCCTTACCTACTGCGTAACCCATTGAGCATAAAAGAGGCCAAGTCCTAGCGCTACGCACAGCCCGGCAATGATCCAGAAGCGCAAGACGATAGTTACTTCGCCCCAACCCATAAGTTCAAAGTGATGCTGCAGCGGTGCCATTTTAAATATTCGTTTTCCACCCGTAATTTTGAAATACGCCACTTGCAAAATTACTGATGCGCTAATGATTACAAATAGTCCGCCCAGTGGAATAAGTAAAAGTTCGATGCGTAGTGATGTCGCGATACCGGCAAGTGCGCCACCAAGGGCTAGTGATCCAGTATCTCCCATAAAAATTTTGGCAGGCGAAGCATTCCACCACAGGAATCCTGCACATGCGCCGGCTAAAGCTGCAGATAAGACGGCTAGATCAAGTGGGTCACGAACCAAGTAACAGTTATCTCCAGGAGCGATCGCGCAACTTTGTCCAAACTGCCAAACACCAATCAAGATGTAGGCGATAAAAGTCATAACTGCTGCACCGGTTGCAAGTCCATCTAAGCCATCAGTGAGATTTACTCCGTTACTGGTTGCAGTAACCATCAGAACCACCCAGACGATTACAAGTGTTGCACCAAGCACGATTGATGTATCGCGAACAGTCGAAAGATTAAGGGAGATAGGAGTTAAGCCATCACCATCTGGGAATCGGATTCCGAGATAAGCGAAAATTGCGGCAAATAAAACTTGGCCAAAAATTTTCTGCTTGGCATTTAAACCTAGAGACTTTTGGCGTGAAACTTTTAGCCAGTCATCTAAGAATCCTACGAATCCGAGTGAAGCCATTAATCCAAGGACTAGAAGTGCTGATGTGCTTACGACATTCTGAGAAATAGCGTGTGCTACGAAGTAACCAGAAGCTGCCGCAAAGATAATTATGAGCCCACCCATTGTTGGGGTGCCGCGTTTGGTGTGATGAGATGAAGGACCATCGTCGCGAATTATTTGTCCGTAACCACGTCGGGCAAGGAATTTAATCAAGATGGGAGTACCGAAGAGCGAGATGAAAAGCGCAAGTGCACCCGAGATCAGAATTTCTCTCATTTTGCTTTAACGCTCCCCTTCTTTGTTATCTTCTGAAACCACTGAAATGACTGCCTCAATTTTTGCTGAGATTGCTTGAGCTAACTCTTCGAACTTTTCAGCACGTGAGGCTTTAACAAGCACTACATCTCCTGCACTCATCTCGTGCACCAGTTGCACAGCGTCTACCTTCTCTTTAAAGAGATGGATTTCAGTTGCAGTGCTGGCAGAAATCTGTGAGGAGTACTCCGGAGCGCCAATGCAGACCAAATGATCTATCCCTAACTCTGAGGCAAGGGTGCCAACATCTGCGTGGCGACCTACTGAGGACTCGCCGAGTTCGTGCATCTTTCCGAGAAATGCCCACGATTGACCGCCACGTTCTTGTGCAAAGAGCACCAAGGTGCGTAGCGCCGCTTCGACAGATTCTGGGCTGGAGTTATAGGAATCATTTATCAAAACAATATTGCGCAGTTCCTGAATTTCCATTCGCCATTTGCTGCGGATATCAGCAGTGGAAAGAGATACTGCAATCTGATCGATAGATGCACCGAGTGCGGATGCCGCAGCAGCGGCGGCTAGTGCATTTGCTACTTGATGAATTCCTACGACGCGTAAACCAACTGCGGCGCGACCGGCGCTAGTTACTAAATCAAAATGTGGGCGTCCTTCACGGATTTCAATATCGGTTGCGCGAACATCTGCTGAGGTGCTTTCACCGAAGGAGATTGTCTTTCCTGTGTGCAGAGAGCTCATCTTCGGAGTGAAGGCATCGTATTGTCCAAGAATTGCAGTCGCGCCAGGTGCAAGAGATGAAACCATCTCAGACTTAGCCTGGGCAACCGCTTCAGCTGATCCAAACTCTCCGATGTGTGCGCTACCGACGCGCAGAACCATACCGATATTTGGTTTAGCCATTTCACAAAGTAGGGCAATATCGCCAATATGGCGTGCGCCCATTTCTAAGATGCAGAACTTCGTATTTTCATCACATTGTAAAAGAGTGATTGGTGTTCCAAGTTCATTATTGAAATTACCTGCTGGTGCAACTGTGCTGCCCAGATTTTCTAGTACGTGCTGCAATAGATCCTTAGTCGTAGTTTTACCTTGTGATCCAGTCAAGGCAACCACTTGTAAGTCCTTAAGCTGATTTCGTGCGTGTGTTGCTAGCTTGTTAAGTGCCTTGAGTACATCTGGAACAACAATGCAACGCTCAGGTGCGGCTGTGGTGACAAATGCAAGTACTGCGCCTCTGGAAAATGCATCAGATATAAATTTGTGTCCATCACTCTTTTCACCTTTTAGCGCCAGAAAAATGGAACCAGGTGTTGCTTGAGCCGAATCAAATACCGGTGCCGCGGTTACTGATACATCTGAGCCTTTAAGCTCTCCACCAACGATTGATGCGATTTCAGAAGCTTTTAGCGTGATCATCGCTTTGCCTCGATTGCCTGCGCAAGAATTAAGCGATCATCAAATTCAAAGACTTTTCCTTTGATCTCTTGTCCTAGCTCGTGACCTTTACCCAGAATTATCACGGTATCGCCAAATTCTGCTTTAGATACAGCGTAGGTAATTGCGCTAGAGCGGTCACTAATTATTTGTGATGGATCAGAAACGCTAAGCCCGCCAACCATCTCACGCAAGACTTCTGCTGGATCCTCTGACCGTGGGTTATCACTTGTGAAAATTGCGATATCGGTGTTTTCAATCAGGGCCTTACCCATCAATGGCCGCTTACTTGCGTCACGGTCTCCCCCGCAACCTAGAACAGCAATCACTTTTCCAGATGTAAATTCGCGGATGGATTTGAGTACATTTGAAACTGCATCTGGAGTATGCGCATAGTCAACGAAGGCGTTGAAATTTTGCCCAACCGAAACTTCTTCTAGTCTTCCTACCGCTCCTGAAATCTTTGGGACTATCGCCGCAATATCAATTGGGTCAACTCCAGATTCGACTGCGATGGCTATTGCCATCAACAAGTTATCGAAGTTATAGCCACCGCGCAGGGTTGTTGTGGTCTCTATCAAAATTCCGCCAGTGCCACGAATTTTCAGCTGAACACCTCTGGCTGCAGAATCAATCTGTGTGTAGTGCCAAACTGCCTTTGGATTTGCTCTCGAGATGGATACAACTGGAAGTTCGGTGCTTGCCGCAAGCCTTGCGCCGTAAGGATCATCAATATTTATGCAAGCTAACTCTGCCATCGCAAAGTTAAAAAGCGCCGCCTTTGCTGCAAAGTAGCTCTCCATGTCTCCATGAAAATCTAGATGATCTTGAGTCAAGTTTGTGAAACCAGCGATTGCGAAGTGAGCACCTTCTAGGCGGTGCAATTGCAGTGCGTGACTTGATGCTTCAACTACTAAATGGCGCATATGGCGCTCTCTCATCACCGCAGCCAACGCTTGCATATCAGTAGCTTCAGGGGTGGTGCGTATGCTGGCAATAACTTCATCACCGATACGAGTTTCGACTGTTCCAATCAGCCCACATTCGCGATGAGCGGCGCTAAAAATCTGGTGCAGCAAAGTGGTTACTGTCGTCTTCCCATTTGTTCCGGTGATAGCGATGCAATTTAAATCACGCATAGGTTCGCTATACAAAAGTGCGCAGACTCGGCCGGCAACTAATCGGGGGTTATCTACGATA
>JBIIPL010000039.1:0-10073 GCA_044342645.1 Candidatus Planktophila sp.
ATGTTCAAGTAGGACTCTTCCCTTATGTGATTTCTAACTACAAACGAAACAAGACTCGGTAGCTCAGCGGATTGAGCATCTGCTGGCTAGGAGAAGGGTAGCGGATGCGAGTGACAGATACTCGTACAGTAAGTTAGATATTTCCCTTATTGATCACTATTTTTCTTAATCCTTCTTCATCGAGGCCGGTAAATTCTTCAACTTCGTGAGATTGAATTGCGCCGCAATCTAACCCTCGCAGGAAGTAACGGGCAAGTGTCAAAGCGGTGGCTGGTTCATCCATCGTGCCTGAATGAGCGCTGTTTAAATAATTCTTAAGTCGAAGGGATGCAGCAGCAAGTCCATCACGATAGAAGATCCATGTTGCGGCAATGCGCGTTGGTAGTTGTGATCCGTGCAAATCCCAACCTTGATAGATTCCGCGCTCTAGCGATCTGCGCACCAAGCGATAATGGTTATGCATTGCAGCATGCACTTGATCGCCGGTTCCGATTGGCAAGATATTGGTTGATCCATCTGACATTCGCACTGTTGTGCCCGCGATCGCCACCTGCAGAATTGTCTTTGCAAAATCCGCCGCTGGATGATCAAGGGTTTGATAAGCAGATGAGATACCTGCCGCAGCCGAATAGTCATAAGTTCCGTAATGAAATCCAGTTAAGCGGCCCCGTGCTCGATCAATGTATTGCGCAGCGGTTGCTCGCCCTTGCTGGTCCAAAATAGCTTGTGTAGTTTCAATTTGAATCTCAAAGCGAATGGCTCCATGTTCTAAACCATGGTCACTCTCAATCTTTTCGCATGCAGCCACCATTACATCAACTTGCTCAGGGAAAGTAACTTTCGGCAGAGTGACAATGAAATTCTCCGGGTACTTTCCTTGGCTTAGTAACCCCGTGATAAACCGATCGAGCGTCTTCAAACCTCGAACTCTGGTTACTTCCTCCATGGCCTTCATGCGTATTCCAATAAAGGGAACGCTTAAAGATGGGAAAGCTTGTAAAGCGCTATCAATATGCTTTTCCTCTTGTTCATCACCTCTACGTCCATAACCATCTTCAAAATCTATGCGCAAGTCCTCAATTGGTTGGCGTGCTAATTTATCTTTTATTCGATCAAAGATTTCAGATATTGGACCTTCTTGGCAACCGACTGCCTTAGCAAAAGATCCAGCCGTTGGAGTGTGTTCATCAATAACTGCCAGACCCGCCGCACCCCAATCTGCAGGAGTTGTCGCACTTAATTTATCTGCTGGGACGTAGCAAGTGTGGATAGGTTGTCTGCCGCCAAAGTCGCCCCGGTATTTCTTGGCAAGCAGCTCATCTACTTGGACTAGCGTCGCAGATGCCTTATCAAAAAAACTCTTATCTAAACTCATCGTGGCTTAGCCTCTTCTCCCCATACTCGAAAACGACCCATGCCACCATCAGGAAAGACGTCAACGCGTACCGCTTCTACTATCTGATTACAGGAAGTTATATATCTGTGAGGTGTATCAGGCTGGACTACTTGCCGTGCTAATAATTCAATTGAACCCGGTGCCTTAAGTAATTCTGCAGAACCACCCGCAGTCACCATTACCTCCGCAGGTGCATTTCCCTTGTAATGAGTAGTATCAATTTCAAGAGAATTAATCGTGCCTGCAGCACAAAGTTGGACTACAAAGTAATCATTTCCTTGACCGCGCCGTCTCTTATTTTCCCAACCATCGCCTTGATTCTTTGGACGACCTGATTGAAGAGTATTTTTCGCTGAAGAATAAAAATCATCACTTGAGCCAATGAGTTGTGCTCCATTATCAAGTGCTGCCAGGTTCTTTGGACCGGAAGCTGCTAACCAATCCGCATCAGGTGCTGGCTCGCCATGAACTCTAAAGCGGGCTATGCCACCGTCGGGATGCATTGTTAAGCGCACGTGTGTCCAGCGCTCATCGCTCAAAATTGGAAATAGATTTTCAGCATCACCAGTGAGTGCAGATTTTTCAAGGATAGTTGTCCACTTCGCGCTAAGAAGTTCGGCGATTGTTGGAATGTGATCAAAGCTTGTGGCTTCTACCGATGCATGTGGGGGATAGTTACCGGTGAAGTTACCGGTATCGATGTTGACTCCTTTTATTACGCCTGCTTGTCCGAGACGCACAATCGCAAAGTCATTGCCGGGATCGTTCCTGCGTCGACGCGTTTCCCAACCATCATAGATCTGACCTTTGTGGCCAAAAGTGTGCGATGAAAATTTTGCTCGACCTGGGTTTAGTAAATTTTCTTTTTCGGCAAAAAATTCATCATTGGCGTAAACAACTCCAGCGCCACTTTCTCGATCGGCTAAATCTGACAAGTTTTGGAAAGCGCTCAATTTTCTCCTCGTATCAAAAATTTACCTTGAGGTGAATTTACCATTGCCCCATCTTTATAAATGAGTTCACCACCCAGCCAGGTTTGCTTTACTTTCCCCTTTAAAAACTTACCTTGATATGGCGTAAATTGGTTTTTGTGAAATAGTTCTTTGGGTTCCACTCTAAATTCTTTCTCGGTATCAAATTCTGCAAAATCGGCATCCATACCAACGGCAATCGCTCCTTTGTGAGCGAGCCCGGCTAGCTGGGCTGGTTTTTCAGCCATCCATTTTGTGAGTTGCCATAGCGTGATTCCACGTGCCAGGGCTTGAGTCCAAATAATTGATATTCCTAGTTGAAGTGAAGATATTCCACCCCAAGCTCGCTGAAAATCTCCAATATCAAATATCTTTAAATCCTCTGTGCAAGGTGAGTGATCGGAAACTATTTGATCGATTATTCCAGCTTCCAGTCCTTGCCAAAGCTCATCTTGATTGCGCTGTTCTCGTATAGGAGGACAACATTTGTAATGTGTTGCTCCGTCCACGATTTCTTCAGAAGTAAGTGCGAGGTAATGCGGGCAAGTCTCGGCTGTGATTTTTACACCATCAGCTTTTGCAGATCTAATTAAGGAAAGTGAATCACCGCTAGATAAATGCAGGACGTGGATCTTGGCTTGACTGCGTCGGGCTTCTTCGATTAATTGGGCAATTGCCACATTTTCGGCGCCCTTTGGTCGCGAAGCTAAGAACTCAGCATACGAGCGTGAAGAGGGTTTAGTAGATCGCTCAATGGCGATCGAATCTTCAGCATGCACAATCATTAGCGCATCATTTTTGGCAAGGACTTCAAGTGCTGCAGATAAATCATCAAGTGAAGATGCAGGGAATTCATCAACACCAGAATGCAGTAGGAAGCACTTAAAACCAAAGACTCCTTCTTTAAGCAGCGGTTCAAGGTCTTTAACATTGCCTGGGATTGATCCGCCCCAGAAGCCAACATCGATTGAGCATTTGCCTTTCGCGGCTGCCTTTTTAATCGCTAGCGATTCCACATTTACTGTGGGGGGAATGCTATTTAACGGCATATCAATAACTGTTGTGATTCCTCCAGCAGCGGCAGCCTTGGTGGCTGATTCAAAACCTTCCCATTCGGTTCTTCCAGGTTCATTGATATGTACATGTGAATCAACCAGGCCGGGAATCAAAGCACCGGTAATTGTCACATCCTGCTTCGCTTTTACAATATCGCTAAAGCCAGCAATTTTTACAATCTTTCCATCCTTAACGCACACCGCTGCTGGCCTGCCACCGATATCGGTGATGACTTGCTGTGAGCGAATGACGAGATCGAACTCCATTAGTCAATCATCTCAAGAGCGGGAAGAGTTAGGAAGTCTGCGTAGTCATTATCTAGGCTAACGCGCTCAAAAAGTTCTCCAGCTTGAGCGATTTTTGCTTTATCCCAACCGCGAGCAATTAGCAGATCAGACTCTTCTGCCAAGATTTTACGTACTAAATCAACGCTTGCCTCGTTTGAGGTATCAGAATAAATAACTTTATTTTTAACTTGTTGCCAGATTTGCGAACGAGAGATTTCTACAGTTGCCGCATCTTCCATCAAATTATGAATAGCGACTGCTCCGTTACCTGCTAGCCACGCCGCCAAATACTGAAGTGAGACATCGATATTTAGGCGCAGGCCTTCTTGGGTTATTGCCCCAGGAGTTTTAGAAACGGCCAGCAAATCACTTGCTTGCACTTTAACTTCCGGACGCATTTTATCTAGTTGATTTGGTTTATCGCCAAGTGCACCATCAAAAACTTCTTTACAAACGGCAACTAAATCTGGATGTGCAACCCAAGATCCATCAAAGCCATCTTCGGCTTCTCGGATTTTATCGGCGCGGACTTTATCAAAGGCAATTTTATTTATATTTTCATCTTTACGACTTGGCACAAATGCGGCCATACCCCCAATTGCAAAGGCACCGCGCTTATGGCAAGTTTGAACGAGCAAATCTGTGTAAGCCCGCATCATTGGCGCAGTCATAGCGACTTGACCTCGATCGGGAATAAGAAACTCAGCGCCCCGATCTCGGAAGACTTTAATCATTGAGAATAAGTAATCCCATCGGCCGGCATTGAGCCCAGACATATGATCTTTCAGCTCAAATAAAATCTCTTCCATTTCAAATGCAGCAGGGATTGTTTCAATCAAGAGGGTTGCGCGCACAGTTCCCTGAGGGATACCTAGGTAACGTTGTGCTTCAACAAAGATTTCGTTCCAAAGGCGCGCCTCGAGATGACCTTCAGTCTTTGCTAGGTAGAAATACGGTCCAGAGCCTCGTGCAATAAGTTCTTTTGCATTATGGAAAAGGTGCATGCCGGCATCAAAGATTGCTCCAACAATCGGGTTTCCATCTATCGTCACATTGCGCTCGAGCAAATGCCAACCCCGTGGCCTGACAACTAGCGTTGCAATCTGACCTTCATTCAATTTGTAGGATTTTCCTTCAGGGGATGTGAAAGTTAAATTTCGACGGGCAACACCTTGCAGAGTAAGTTGGCCCTCAACGACATTAGACCAGTGGGGGGTGTTCGAATCCTCCAAATCTGCGAGCCAAACTTTTGCTCCAGAGTTCAAGGCATTAATCGCCATTTTTGGATCTGTTGGGCCAGTTATCTCTACTCTTCGATCGCGTAAGTCGGCAGGTGCTGGCGCAACTTGCCATTGCCCTTCTCTAATGGCCCGTGTGCTGGGCAAGAAATCTAAGGTGCCGCCATCAGCAATCATTTGACGCTGTTCTTTTCTTGCAGCCAATCGTTGATCACGTTTTGCATGGAAGAGATGATCTAGATGAACGACAAAATCTATGGCCTCTTTTGTTAAAACCTTTTCGCTTCCAACAATTGCTGAAGGAGCAACACGAATCTCGGACATTTCTTTACTCCTTACTTTCCTTGGGTTGCAATTGCAAAAACTGCATCAGACACGGTGGGTGAAACGGCTGGATCAAAAACACTAGGGACGATGTAGCTCTCATTGAGTTGATCAGCGCTAACGCATTCAGATATTGCACGAGCTGCCGCCGCGAGCATTTCATCCGTAATTTTTGAAACTCCCGCGTCGAGCAGACCTCTGAAAAGTCCCGGGAAAGCTAGAACGTTATTGATCTGGTTTGGGTAATCACTCCTGCCGGTTGCAACTATGCGCGCGTGCTTATGTGCAAGGGCGGGATCAATCTCTGGATCCGGGTTCGACATAGCAAAGACAATGGAGTCACTTGCCATTGATGCAACATCTGCTTCCGTGATGATATTTGGTGCGCTAACTCCAATAAATACATCGGCGCCTTTCATCGCCTCAGAGATTGAGTGGTGCCTATTTTCATGGTTTGTGTTTTCGATTAACCAAGCGCGCATAGGGTTTTCTGAGAGTGATTCTTTATGTAAAATACCTTTTGAATCAAAGGCAACCGCGTTCTTTAAGCCTGATAGAAATAGCAGTTTGAGAATCGCTGTCCCGGCCGCTCCAGCGCCTGTGAGAACGACTCGGATTTCTCCAATATCCTTTTTAACAATGCGCAGCGCATTTAATAGTGCAGCCAGAACGACAATGGCCGTTCCGTGCTGATCATCGTGGAAGACGGGAATGTCAAGGAGTTCTTTCAGCCGCGCTTCGATTTCAAAGCAACGGGGTGCTGAAATATCTTCCAGGTTGATTCCACCAAAACCGGGAGCGATAAGCTGCACAGTACGAATTATTTCTTCAGTATCCTGAGTATCTAAACAGATCGGCCACGCATCCACATTTGCAAAGCGCTTAAATAAAACCGCCTTACCTTCCATTACCGGCATCGCTGCTTCTGGCCCAAGATTTCCAAGGCCCAAAATGGCTGAACCATCAGAGACTACCGCCACGGTATTTCGCTTAATTGTCAGACGTCGCGCATCGGATTTATCTGCTGCGATTGCCAGACAAATGCGGGCAACTCCTGGCGTATAAGCACGTGAAAGATCATCGCGAGTTTTTAGCGGTACCCGAGAAGCAACTTCAAGTTTGCCACCCAAGTGCATTAAGAATGTTCTATCGCTAACTTTCTTGACATTAAAGTGAGGCGACGCCGCTGTAATTGCTGCACTAATTTCGCTTGCATGTTCTGCATCTCGTGTATCGCACGTGATATCAACAACGACACGATCATGGTGAGATTCGACAACGTCTAAAGCCGTCAAAGTCGCCCCGGCGCTGACAATTGCCGCTGTGATCAGCGAGGTGGGGGAGGAATCTGTTAGTGCCTCCACCCGGATCGTAATTCCGTACCCAGGGCTAGTTGTGCTCAAAAGAACGCCTCTTTTCATATTTCACTATACGAAATATCATTTTCATTGAATGAAATTTATGATAACCTCATTTCGAATGAAAGGCCACACTTATGCCAACCAAAGTTTCTAGTGTTCAGTCGGTAGATCGCGCCTTCTCAATATTGGAAGCAATGGCGCGCAATGGGGGCGAGATCGGTTTAACCGCGTTGGCCAATGCGCTGGATCTGCCGGTTCCAACTGTGCATCGTTCAATGCAAACGCTAGTGAATTTAGGTTATGCAAAGAGAAATGGAACACGCAAGTACGCACTCGGTGCCTCACTTCTCTATCTAGGTGAAGCAGCCTCAAGAGGAATGGCTTCGTGGGCAAAACCTTCATTATTAGCGCTATCAAATCTATGTGGTGAAACGGTTAACTTGGCAACCCTAGAAGGCGATCGCATTGTGTACATCGGACAATCTCAATCCAAGCACAGTATGCGCATGTTCACTGAAGCAGGCAGGCGCGTGCTGCCTCACGCGTGTGGTGTTGGCAAAGCCATCCTGGCTAGCATTTCTGAAGCCAAAGGAAAAGAAATAATTTCTCATACTGGAATGCCTAAGTACACCGAAACGACTCACACAACTTGGAAGTCATTGCATAAGGATTTAGAAGGAATTAAATCTCGGGGATACGCCATTGATGAAGGTGAGCAAGAAGTGGGCGTGAGATGTATATCAGCAGTACTTATTGGTGTTGCATCTCCTACGGCAATTTCAATTAGCGGTCCAGCTACAAGAGTTACAGATGCGTTTATCGCCCAGTACTCACCCTTGTTGCTTGAATATGCCAGCGAATTAGCGAAAGAATTTGCTGTTAGCTAAATTTTCTTTTTGATTTTTAAAAGTTAAGAAAGCGCGCTTAAGTTCCGCAAGGCGAAATATGAGCCAAAATCAGTCCATTTCTACCTATTAGTAAGTTAATTTAGTCTCAGAATTAATCCAGAATGTACTTGAACTCTGCTAGCCCCAGGTTTACCGTTTGGCGTAGAAGAAACTCCGTGAGAGGTCTTCGCGAAGAGTTCAATGACGAACTTATGTTTCGATTTGATCTCAACGCCAAATTGAGATGGGAGAAACATGGCATATCAAGTGTCGCCACGGCTTCATAATGAAGACCTGGCACCTGCAAAAGAACGCAACTGGGGTTCATTCAGCATATTCAATGTTTGGACTTCAGATGTTCACAGCCTTTACGGATACTTCCTCGCAGCTAGTCTTTTCTTAGTTGCAGGTGGTGGACTTAAGTTCTTATTTGCAATTGCTCTTGGTTCAACTGCAGTTTATTTCTTGATGACAATGGTAGGAAATGCTGGTGTTAAAACCGGTGTGCCTTATCCAGTGCTTGCGCGTGCATCTTTTGGTGTATTCGGCGCAAATATTCCGGCGCTTGTCCGCGCAATAGTTGCAACTTTTTGGTACGGCGCACAGACGAGTGCTGCCGCCGGCGCAATAGTTGCATTCCTTGTTCGCTATGACGGCATGAAGTCATTTAATGAGAGCGGAACATGGCTAGATCACACACCACTCGAGGTGGTTTGTTATCTAGGTGTTTGGGCAGCTCAACTCTTGATTATCAGCAAGGGCATGGAAACAGTTCGCCGCTTTATGGACTTTGCCGGACCTGCTGTATGGGCAATGATGTTGCTACTCGCTGTTGGTCTATCGATTAAAGCCGGAACCATTTCATTCAATGTTGACATGGATCCACAAGCTTTGGCTGATCTTGCAAAGGGCCAGACTGGCTTTGCAGTAACTCCAGGCAGTTTGGCTGCGATTTTTGCAGTTGCTGCTACGTGGGTAACTTACTTTGCCGCCCTTTATCTAAACTTCTGCGATTTCTCCCGCTTTAGTCCAAGTAAAGAGTCGCTTAAGAAGGGCAACCTTTGGGGCCTTCCAGTAAACCTAATTCTCTTCTCAGTTGTAGCAGCTCTAACAACTGCCTCTGCTTACAAGGTCTATGGTGAAGTTCTCCTAGAGCCAGGTGCAATCGCCGCTAAGTTTGACTCTGTCTTCTTAGCTTTGCTTGCAATGTTGACCTTCGCAGTTGCAACACTTGGTATTAACGTCGTAGCAAACTTTGTTTCACCTGCTTACGACTTCGCCAATGTTGCTCCAAACAAAATTAACTTCAAGAAGGGTGGCTACATAGCTGCAGGTATTGCACTTGTACTGTACCCACTACATCCTTGGGATAATGCCCCTGCATTCGTAAATGCAATCGGCTCAACTATGGGACCACTATTTGGAATCATCATGGTTGATTACTACTTGCTTCGTAAGGCGCAGGTAGATGTCGATGCACTTTATACAGAAGACAAGAGCGGACCTTATTACTTCCAGTCCGGATTCAATGTGAAGGCAATTGCTGCCGCACTTGTTGGATCAGTCTTCTCTAGCTTCCTCCCAATCTGGGGACCTGTCTCATATGACAAGTTCGCTCCGTATGGTTGGTTCTTGGGTGTTCTAGTAGCAGGCGTTGTCTACTGGGCAGTCAACGGCGGGAAAACTCCACACAAGAAGTAAACAAAATAAAGAAACTGACCCGGGATCAACTAGATCTCGGGTCAGTTTCTTTTTGCCCAATTAATTAGCCAATATTTTTATCAGTAGTTGACCTGTAAAAGTTGATCTTTATCCACAGCAAAAGAAAAAACCTAAGTCGGTTTATTCAACTGACTTAGGTTCCGTGCTGCGTACCGCTGTAGCTCAGCGGATAGAGCGGCATTCTGACGAATTTGCAGGTCGTGGGTTCGAATCCTACCAGCGGTGCGCACACAAGTGGCCTCACGGTTCGTCGCGTGGGGCCACTTTACTTTTATTACTCTGCGTAATTACTCTGCGTAACTAACCACAGCTAATGTTGTGAATATCAGCAAACATATCGGCCACCTTCCCCGGACGCTCCAACACATAATCACCACAAACCTGACAGAAGGCATCGAAGTAATAAACCCCGCGCTCTTCCATCCACTTGTAGTCATAGATAAATGCAACAACGACCTCACCGAAATCCGGCAACGACCTGTGACCACGCGCACGATGTGCCGCATCGAGATCCAACTGCGCAAGCCCACCAACTTCGGCCGCCGCATCCATCGCCACAACCAACCCGCACGTGCAGTGCCATTCTCTCCCAGCGTTGTTTACATAACCCCAATGCCACTTCTGCCCCTGCCAACTCTTTAAATTGGCATAACGCAGCCACGACTTAAAGCGCCCATACTTCTCCATCGCCACGGCAGCATCTTGTTCTTTCTTTAGCCGCGTCAACAATTCATCGCTAACGCTGACCTTCACATATTTCTTCTTTGCTTTTGGCATAACAAACACAGTCCTTAATGGACCTCATATTGAGACCCGCTCTTCTGGCGGTGT
>JBIIPL010000120.1:0-3555 GCA_044342645.1 Candidatus Planktophila sp.
ATGATCGAAGGCTGGGATCTTCCCTCATATCTCCTATGCCACACCTCGAAAGCCTTCCGCCTGTTGATATTGACGAGTAATCTGATTAGTTATGAGCGCAGAAAAAATTGGCGATTCAATTGAAAATCTTTCACAAGAGAACCGCCTCTTTCCACCGAGCCCCACATTTGCCGCACAAGCCAATGCAAAACCTGATTTATATGCACGCGCCGAAAGTGATCGCCTAGCATTTTGGGAAGAACAGGCTCGCGAATTAACTTGGGATAAACCCTGGGATCAAGTTTTGGAATGGAATCCGCCATACGCAAAATGGTTTAGTGGCGGAAAGATAAATGCTTCAGTAAACGCACTTGATCGTCATGTCGCAGCCGGTCGTGGCGAACGTATCGCTTTTCACTTTGAAGGTGAACCTGGTGACACTCGCACAATTACTTATTCACAGATGCTCGCAGATGTTTCGCAAGCAGCCCATGCTTTAACCGAACTCGGAGTAAGCGCCGGTGATCGTGTAGCAATTTACATGCCGATGATTCCAGAAGCCGCGGTTGCAATGTTGGCCTGTGCCCGAATCGGCGCAGTTCACTCTGTTGTCTTTGGCGGATTTTCTGCAGATGCACTTTTATCTCGCATTCAAGATGCCGATGCTAAGTTAGTAATTACTGCAGATGGTGGATTCCGCAAAGGATCAGCATTTGCGCTAAAACCCGCCGTTGATGAAGCTTTAAAGGGTCAACACAATGTGAGCAAGGTTCTGGTTGTAAAGCGCACCAATCAAGAAACAGCCTGGAACTCAGATCGAGATATCTGGTGGCACGAAATTGTTGGCCGCCAAAGTAAGTCACACACACCTGAATTCTTCGAAAGTGAACATCCGCTCTTTATTCTTTACACATCTGGAACAACTGCCAAGCCAAAGGGAATTTTTCACACAACTGGTGGTTATTTAACACAGGCGGCGTACACACATCGAGTGGTCTTTGATATCAAACCAGAGACCGATATTTACTGGTGCACCGCAGATGTTGGTTGGATTACTGGCCATTCCTACGTTGTTTATGGACCGTTAATCAATTGTGCGACGCAGGTTATGTACGAGGGAACCCCTGATACACCGCACAAAGGACGCCTCTTTGAAATTATTGCAAAGTACGGCGTAACTATTTTATATACGGCTCCAACTTTGATTCGTACTTGGATGAAATGGGGAGATGAATTTCCGCAAGCACATAATTTATCTTCTTTGCGCTTACTTGGATCAGTTGGTGAACCAATTAACCCAGAGGCTTGGATGTGGTATCGCGAAGTGATTGGTGCAAATAATTGCCCGATTGTTGATACTTGGTGGCAGACCGAAACTGGCGCAATTATGATTTCACCACTTCCTGGCGTTACTGCAACAAAACCTGGGTCTGCAATGAGAACAATTCCAGGAATTAGCGCAAAAGTTGTCGATGATTCGGGCGTGCCGGTACCAAATGGACATGGTGGGTTTTTAATACTTGATCAACCATGGCCTTCAATGTTGCGTGGTGTTTGGGGCGAAGACGAGCGTTACAAGGAAACTTACTGGTCACGCTTTAAAGGAATTTACTTTGCAGGAGATGGCGCAAAGTTAGATAACAATGGTGCAATCTGGTTGATGGGTCGCGTCGATGATGTAATGAATGTTTCGGGCCACCGCATTTCAACAACTGAAGTTGAATCGGCTTTAGTCTCACACGAAGCTGTCGCTGAAGCAGCAGTGGTTGGCGCAGCAGATGAGATGACTGGCCAAGGCATAGTTGCCTTCGTTATTTTGCGCGGTGGAATTCCAAATGTAGGTGGCGAAGAGTTAGTTAAGGAACTTCGCGCTCACGTGACCAAAGAAATCGGTGCCATTGCACGGCCACGTCAAATAATGGTTGTGGCAGAACTTCCTAAGACTCGCAGCGGAAAAATTATGCGTCGCTTATTAAAAGATGTTGCCGAAAATCGCGCAGTTGGGGATGCCACAACTCTGGCTGATCCAAATGTTATGAAGTTGATTTCAGAGGGGCTAAATAGCTCTAAAGACGAAGATTAAGAAACTCTGCCTTTACCCAGTCATTTGCTTGGGTAATTAACTGCGGAATATATGGCTGAACTTTCGCCAATATTTGGCTATTGGCTATTTGGTTCTGTACCGATTCCCACGGTGACCAGAGCAAAACGGTAGCGATCAAGTAAGTCACCAGGATTACTCGGATGATTTCTAGCGCAGCACCTGCCAGCGAATCTACAAATGCCAGTGGCCCACGAAAAATCGTCGCCCGTAGCCCTTTGGCAAGTGCTCCTCCAGCAAAAGATCCAACACTTCCGCTGGCAACAATTGCGATGATAACAAAACCAATGCGCTTAAAATCTAGCGCCCAGTCGTGAGAGATCTTAAGTGCGAAATAAATTCCAAGAACACCACCAGCGATGTAGCCAACAAATTTAAAGATGGTTCTGATAAATCCATTTTTATAACCAATAACTCCTGAAAAGATTACGGCTGCTGCGATAACGGCGTCTAAAAGCATTAAATTTTCACCCCTAAGTATTTTTCGGTCAGCGCCACGAGTTCAGACTCTGATTTTATAACTCCAATTTTCTTATATGCCGCATTTCCTGATGCATCGATAAACCAAGTCACCGGAACGCCCATTCCAAAATACCCTCTTGTTTTATTATCTCGATCATAATAATTAGGCCAGGTCATGCCATTTTCTTCTATAAATCTTTGGGAGTTTGCGGGAGATGCCTCTTCAACTGCAACGCCTACTAACTGCACTTTCCCTTTCGCTTTACTGTAAAAACTCACAAATTCGGGCATCTCATCTAAACAGGTTGTGCACCAAGATCCCCAAACATTTAAAATCATCGGTCCGCGCAGTGATTCAATGATCGCACCTGTAGAGCCGTCTACACACTCAAGGGCGATACCTTTTACTATTTCTTTGTCTGTAGTCACAGAAGCGCAAGAAATAACTTCTCCATTTTGAGCAACTGGTTCAGCGCTGGAACATCCTGATAAGAGAAGTGATGCAACTAAAATAAATACTAGCTTCATCGGAAGTCCGCATCAGTTTTAACCAATAGAAGCGCCTTTGCTTTATCCATCTCACCAATTCCAACTGATGGGCAGATCTTTGCCACAGGACATGCGCCGCATGCCGGTTTGCGAGAATGACAAATTCTGCGGCCGTGCCAGATCATCCGTTGTGACAAGTTGGTCCATTCCTTTTGAGGTATCAACTCTCCCACTTCAAATTCTACTTTTACGGGATCTTGCGACTTACTCCACTCAAATCTACGAGAGAGCCTTCCAAAATGTGTGTCGACGGTGATTCCGGGAATATCAAAGGCATGGCCCAGAACTACATTCGCTGTCTTGCGGCCAACTCCTGGCAAGGTAATTAGCTCATTCAAAGTTTGCGGAACTTCTCCATCAAAATCTTCAATAATTTTTATCGCAAGTCCTTTAATGTGGCGCGCCTTTGCACGAAAAAATCCAGTTGTGTAAATCAGATCTTCAATATCTGGCAACGATGCTTT
>JBIIPL010000040.1:0-10060 GCA_044342645.1 Candidatus Planktophila sp.
TTTTACTCGCTCAAGTAAGGAGGCTTTGAAATGGAAGTTTTTATCTTCGAGAGCGGAAATGCTCTCGATTCTTTCTTGGGCAACTAACATTTTTCCAGCGGCAAAGAGGTTGGGATACCAAGCGGTGATGGACTCAAAAAATACAAGCGGCAAGAAAATTAACATTGCAATTCCTACTAGCGCTATTTCTCCTTGGATCTGTAAATCTCTAGCAATCCAAAGCCCAGAGGTGATTGATATGCCGATCATTAGTAAGGTAACCAGATTTACGATAGAACTTCTTCGCGCCAAATTCTTTTCAGTTTTTAGCAGCTCCTGTTCGCTCTTATGCGACTGGCCAAGCAATTTATCTAGATAGCCATAAATTCTCGCTTCAATGGCTCCATCCGTAGCATCGACAATCGACTGGGCGTAAACGCCTTCTATCTCTTCAATCTGCTGCGCACTCATTCTGCACATCCTCTTTATGGTCCAAGGAATAATCCAGAGTGAAAGTATTGCGGCAGGAATACTGAAATAGAGAGACTCTTTATGAATCCAATATCCAACGATGACCCCGGTTCCAACTGCAAGAATCGCGGATCGATAAGGCAAAGTAACTCGGAGTTGGAACTCTTGCGCCCGTTCGACATCGTCGACAATTGCTTTCACGGTCTTACCTGAGTTCAGGTCTCGTGATAGTTCGACTCCACTATTACTGAGCTTGTCGAAGAGGTGCACTCTTAAATTTGTAAGTTCCTTAAAAACCGCCTCATGACTGAGGATTCTCTCAGCGTAACGAGCAACTGAACGAAAAATTCCAAAGAATCTCACCAACACAATCGCTACCGTGAGAGTCAAAATGGGTGGTTGTTGCGAAGCCATCGTAATTAACCAGCCACTAGAAATAGTTAGCCCTGATCCACCAACAAAGGCCAAAGCGCCTAATAGCGCTGCCACCCACATGCGCACGCTAAGTTTTTTCATAAAAGTACACTCACGTTGAGCGAAGCGTTCTCCATGGTGATCACTCGATCATCGCTGTGGATCATCGCAATATCGTGAGTTATGCAAATCATTGCCGCACCCTCCGTGACGACACGACGTAGCTCTTTCATTACAAGCCTTGTGCTGGCTTCATCTAAATCAGCACTTACTTCATCTGCGATTATTAACGCTGGCTTTAGCAAGAGTGCGCGCGCAATTGCAATTTTACGTAACTGGCCACCCGAAACTGCCGCAGATTTTTCACCCACACCTCCGATTAGTGTTGCCAAACCGTCAGGGAGTTCGATTAGATCTAATCCAACTCGGCGCAGTGATTCTGAAATTTCAAAATCGCTGATATCAGATTTTATCGCTCGGAATTGTGCAGCGATCGTGCCTGGCGCTAGATGCGGAGTTTGGGGTATCCAACCAATTATCTTCTGCCAAGACTGTGACATCTCCTGCGTTAATCGAACCTGATCGTTAATGGTGATATCAGCGTTATCTGTTAAACCTAAGAGATTTTTTGCAAAGGTTGTTTTGCCAACCCCTGAATCACCCGTAATGAAGAGAATTTCGCCAGCGATAACCTGTGCACTCGGAACTTTAGAATTACTTACACCCGGGATATCTATCGTCCACTCAGCCCAAGAAATCTTCTGGAATGATGAAAAGTCGCTTTCTAGTTGAGCAACTGGCTCTCTTGTGGTTGCAAGCAAGGCTTCAATCTCGTTTAACGCCGCCTTGCCATCTGCAGAAGCGTGAAATAACGATGCAGCGTTCCTAAGCGGAAAATAGACTTCGGGCGCGAGAAGTAACACGGTTAATCCAGCGACAAAGGTGATTTGCCCGTTTACTAGACGAAGGCCGATTGCAACGGCAATGAGTGCAACTGAAATTGTCGCGCATAGCTCAAGGGCAAACGCGGATAAGAATGAGATTCGTAATACCTTCATAGTCTCTCGGGTGTACTTATCCCCCATCTGCCTAATTCGCTTCGCCTGTGATGAATGGCGTCCAAATATTCGCAAGGTCACAAAGCCACGAAGTGAATCTTCAAAGTAACTGGAGAGAGTTCCGAGCGTCGCCCATTTTTTAGAAACCGAATCAGAGGTGTATTTACCAATTAACGCTCCAAAGAACGGAATCAGTGGCAAAGTCAGAATTGCGATGAGAGCCGAAGTCGGGTCAAAGAATGCAATCGCAATTATTACTGCGGCTGGAGTTACTGCAGCCGCTGCCATCTGGGGTAAAAACCTACCAAGATAAATATCAAGTGAATTAAAGCCCTTTACCAACAAGGTAGTCATATGAGCCGGAGAGGTTGCCTCAATGTTTTCAAGGCCAGAGGTAACTTGGTTGCGCAAGTGGGATTTTATATTGATCGCCTGCAAAGTCGTCCAGTACTCATACTGAGACTGAAAGAACGCACGAAAGATCCAAAGTACAAGCACGGCGAGAATTTCGGATATGACATCAGAATTTCCCTGAACTAAAGATACGACTATCTTTGCTATTAAAATCGCCAGCGTGATAATTAGGCAAGTTGAAATCGCTGAAGCAATGGCGATGACGAGAAATAGGCTACGACTACCACTCTTAGCGAGTAGTAGTCGTAGGCGTCCTAATCTCATTGATGCAGAACGTGTGTTGCTGTATCCAAGATTCCTCTTTCGGGATGGGCGATCTGAGATGCACTGACTCTTTTACGGAATACCCAATAAGTCCAACCCTGATAAATCAACACTAACGGGGTCATAATTACCGCAACAACCGTCATTACTTTAAGCGTATAGGCGGTGCTTGAAGCATTACGAATAGTCAGATCAAATTGCGCACCTAATGAACTAGGCATTACTCGTGGATAGAGTGCATAGAAAAGATCTGATACAAAGAGCAGAATCGCTGAAGCTGAGAATATAAATGCCCAACCTTCACGACGCTTAAGCGTTGCAGCAATTCCCGCAACCCAAGCAACTGCCACGCCTGCAGAAAGCGCCGCTATCTTCAAGTTAAACGATGGCAAAGATAAATTCGTCCATAGCAAGAAGGCCACTGCCGCTACTGCTGCAATCAACCCAAGCTTTAGCGCCAAGTCATGTGCGCGATCGCGGATTCCGCCCGCAGTTTTTAAAGATAAGAAAATTGCACCGTGGGTCAGGAATACCGTCAAAGTTACCACTCCACCAAGCAGTGCATATGGATTTAATAGGTTAAAGAATCCACCTACGTACTCAATATGGCCTTCTGCTGACTTTTCAAGTGGAACGCCACGAACGATATTTGCGAAGGCAACGCCCCAAAGCAAAGCCGGAATCGCACTGCTGATAACAATTGCAACGTCCCAGCGTTGACGCCATTGCGCTTTTCCATATTTGCTTCGATATTCAAATGCCACTCCACGAATAATTAGAGATACCAGAATTAAAAAGAGTGGGAGATAGAAGCCACTAAACAGAGTTGCATACCATTCTGGAAATGCTGCAAATGTTGCTCCTCCTGCGACAAGTAACCAAACTTCATTTCCATCCCAAACTGGACCGAGAGTGGTAAGAACAGCGCGGCGATCTGCTTCGTTGCGCGAAACAAAGGGAAGGAGTACTCCAACACCAAAGTCGAAACCTTCAAGAATGAAGTATCCAATCCAAAGAACTGCGATAAGTAGGAACCAGGTAGTTTCTAGTGACATTTCAATACCTCCTAGTAAGCCATCACGAGTTTTTGAGAATCAGATCCGCCAAGTTTTGGGTCTGCATATTCGAGTTCAGTCTGCGGTCCGTTCTTGATTACCTTTAGTGTTATTCCTACTTCTATAAAGGCCAAGACGCCGTAAAGAAGTGTGAACACAACCATCGTAAAGAGAACGCTTCCCGCAGATACCACTGCGCTAACTCCATCGGAGGTTCGGATCAAACCAAAGACCGCCCAAGGTTGTCGCCCAGCTTCCGTGAATATCCAACCGAATGAGTTCGCCAACAGCGGTGTAAATGGAAGGAAGATCATCGCTGGTAAGAACCATCTGCCACTTGGCGTGCGACCTCGTCGCATTTGAAACAGTGCCAAGAGAGCAAATAAGAATCCGAGTCCGCCGAATCCAATCATTAATCGGAATGACCAGTAAGCCAAAGGAATATTCGGTGAATAATCGCCTGGACCATATGTCTTTTCGTATTCGGCTTGTAAGTCATTTACGCCTTTCACCGTTCCCTTGAAATCTCCGGTTGCAAGAAATGAGAGAACTGAAGGGATATCGATCTGGAAGACCGAACGTGAACCATCAAGCGTTCCAATAGTTAGCAAGGAGAAGGGTGCTGACTCGGTGGTTTCATATAGCGCCTCAGCCGCTGCCATTTTCATCGGTTGCTGTTCAGTCATTATCTTCGAAGTTATATCTCCAGAAACAAAGACCATTACAAATGAGATCATCATGGTTATCAGCCCCAACTTAAGGGTAGAGCGTGACATCTCGACATCCATTTTTTTAATGAGTAGCCAAGCAGAAATACCTGCCACAAAAGCACCTGCGGTAAATGCTGCTGATGGAATCGTATGGAAGAAGGTCGCGAGTGCAGTTTTCTGCGTTAGAACTTCAACAATACTTGTGAGCTCTGCACGGCCTTTTTCTAAATTCATTGTGTAACCAACTGGATGCTGCATCCAGGCATTGGCTGCCAGAATAAAGTAGGCGGAAAGAATCGTTCCTAGGGAAGCGAGCCAAATTGTTGCAAGGTGAATCTTCTTTGGTAAACGATCCCAACCAAAGATCCATAGACCAAGAAAGGTGCTCTCCAAGAAGAATGCGAGGAGTCCTTCCATTGCAAGAGGTGCCCCGAAAATATCTCCCACAAAGCGGCTATATGAGGACCAGTTCATTCCAAATTGAAATTCTTGAACTATGCCGGTTACAACACCGATAGCGAAGTTAATTAAAAATAACTTCCCAAAGAATTTTGTTGCCCGCAAGTACTTAACTTTGTTTGTTCGATACCAAGCCGTCTGAAGCCCCGCTACAAGAAAGCCCATGCCGATTGTGATCGGTACGAAAATAAAGTGATAGACAGTTGTAATGGCGAATTGCCATCTCGCTAGGTCGAGTGAATTCATTGAACTCATCTCTCCATTTCTGAGTATGTGACTTACTCAGTTCTAATCTTGCGCCTGTAAAATTGGCAAAGTTGCAAAAAATCATGTGGCTCCCGCCACCCCCAGTTTTTTACGCGTAAATCCTTGAGGGTCAGCACTCAAATACTTGGGATTAGCCACTAGCCCTGCCTTCTTGCTACCCTTACGCCCTGTTCACCGCTGGGCCGCAAATGGGGTTCTGGCTTAAGAAATTTGAATTTAAAAGGAGTACTGCTGTGGCATCAACATGCGATATCTGTGGCAAAGGGCCCAGCTTCGGAAATAAAGTTTCCCACTCACAGGTAAAGACACGTCGTCGCTGGAATCCAAACATTCAGCGCATTAAGACTCTGGTTAGCGGAAGTACTAAGCGCCAAAACGTCTGCACATCTTGCCTGAAGGCTGGCAAAGTCGTCCGCTAATTATTTAGCGAAAATGGCTCCAAGATAGATTTTTTACCTTCAAAGGTATTCCGCTCACCCCTGAACCAGCAATAACTTCTCCAACTCGCAAGCCTGGAAGATCGACGCCGGTGGCCAGCAAGACATGGTCTTCTCCCCCTCCAAAGATCCATTGCCAAACATCAGCGCTTAACTCAGTAGCAAGAGATTTTAAAGAGTTAAATTCTTCGGATTTAGTGAAGAGTTCTTCATCAAAGTGAAGTTGGACCTGCGAAGCCACAGCTATCTGTGTGGCTTGTTCAATAATTGAGTCGCTGATGTCGCACATTGCTGCAGCGTTAGCCGATTCGAAACCATAATCAATCGTCGGTGATTTGAATTCACGCAAAGCGATCGCCTGCTCTTCGCCTACCGGTGACTTATTTTCCTGCAAAAGAGTTAAGCCGGCCGCTGACCAACCAGTTAGCGAAGATAGAAAAATCCCATCGCCAACTTTTGCCCCATCTCGCGTAATGGCTTTGTCGCAATGTCCTACCGCCGTCATCGAGATTACCAAATTCTCACTTCTAGATATATCCCCACCAATGACGTGCAGTCCAGCAAGATCAGCTTCAAATTTAATTCCCCGTGCAAGATCTTCGATCCAACTCAACTCTTCCCGACCGGTTAATCCAACTGCAACTAATAAGTAATCTGGCTGCGCTCCCATCGCCAAAATATCTGCGGCATTTGCGGCGGTAACTTTGCGACCAATTTCAAAGGCAGTTGACCAATTAGTGCGAAAGTGCACGCCCTCAACTGCCATATCCGTGGTCATCACTTGCCGCTTCTCACCAGCCACAACCGCAGCATCGTCACCGATTCCAACTTCGATCCTTGGATCTGGGCTCGCAAAAATTTCACGTAGCCGTGCGATCACCTGCGCTTCACTGAACGCTCCCGAATGATCTGCCATAGCGCCAAGACTAGAACATCATTGCAACTAGGAGTACCTTTACCCTCATCTTCAACGGCGAAGCTTTCACGAGAAAGGTTTAACCATAATGTCAGTTCAAGCATTTATTTTGATTCAAACTGAAGTCGGTAAAGCTTCCAGCGTCGCCAAATCGGTCTCTGCAATTGCGGGAGTAACTCTCGCTGAAGGTGTTACTGGTCCATACGATGTGATCATGCGCGCTGAGGCACCTTCAATGGAAGAGTTTGGTCGCACCATCTTGTCTAAGGTTCAGGCTGTGGCGGGTATTACTCGTACATTGACTTGCCCGGTTACATACTAATTAACTTTTAATTACCAAGGACTCCATTATTGCGCGTTAGCGCACTCTTCAATAGGTGACTGATTACATCGGTATAAGCAACGCCGGTGGCAGCCCACATCTTTGGAAAGACTGATGTAGAAGTAAATCCCGGCATAGTATTTAACTCGTTAATAATTACTTCACCATTTGGAGTCAAGAAAAAGTCGACTCGCGCCAGGCCAGCACAACCAAGTGAGATAAAGGCATCTACCGCCTTGGCACGTATTTCATCACTTATCTTTTGATCAATTGGTGCGGGTAGTTCGATCGTTGTAGCGCCATCCAAGTATTTGGCTTCAAAATCATAAAATTCATATTTAGCGTCAATCTTTATCCGCCCCACAAGTGATGCTTTTGGGACACCATCTATTTCTAGAACAGCACACTCGATTTCTGAACCACGAATTTCTTGCTCAACCAGTGCTTTGGTATCAAATTTGTATGCTTCTTTGAGCGCATCTGCTAATTGCCCGGCGGATTTAACTTTGGTTGTTCCGCGAGATGAACCACCACGTGCTGGCTTAACAAATACCGGATAACCAAGTTGATCGGCCGCCTTTTGAATATCTGCAGAGCCCCTTTGCCATTCACTTTGACGAACTACGAACCCTGCAGCGACTTTAATTCCATGCGAGGCAAAGATTGGCTTTGCAAAAGATTTATCCATTGCAACGGCGGATGCTAAAACGCCAGAACCAACATATGGAATATCCGCGATTTCCAAAAGTCCCTGAATCGTTCCATCTTCACCGTAGGGGCCATGGAGTAATGGGAATGCAATATCAACATTTAAATTCTTGCCTGCAGCATTAAATCCATCGGCGCTAAGGGCCACTGAAATTCCGCTATCTGGAATTGTGGGAAGTACACCATTATTGATGGAGAGTGAGTGGCTTTCTGGAAGCTGAAACCATTTTCCGCTCTTGGTTATGCCAATCAAGATTGGTTCATATTTAACGCGATCAATCGCCGCAAGAACACCTGCTGCAGAAATGCAAGATATTTCGTGTTCGCTCGAGCGTCCACCGCAGATTATTGCTACCCGTTGCTTCATCGAATGAAGTTCTCTGCTTGTGTTGTTATCTCCATTAAACGTTGCAGCGCCGCATCGGGGGTGAGTGAACCGTTGACAATATCTGCAACGGATTCAATGACCGGAACTTCAATTCCAACGCGATGGGCGATTTCAACAATTGCTCCTGCAGAAGAAACGCCCTCAACGGTTTTCTCCCACTGTCCAAGCGCAACTTCCATTGATCGCGTACTTCCTAAGAGTTCGCCGAAAGTTCGATTGCGCGACAGTGGTGAACCACAAGTTGCAACCAGGTCCCCCATGCCTGCCAGTCCTGCAGCGCTCAGTGGATCTGCGCCATGCGCGGCGCATAAACGTGCGACTTCATTAAGTCCGCGAGTGATCAGCATCGCTTGGGTGTTTTCTCCGAAACCCATTCCGATTGAGATACCAACAGCGAGTGCAATAACATTTTTAATCGCACCGGCCAACTCGCAGCCGAGTAAATCCACTGATGTGTAAACGCGGTAGTAAGGAGTGCGGAACAACTCGCGTACTTCTTCAGATGTAGTCTGATTAGTAGCTGCCGCTACGGCACCAGCAGGTTGGCGAAGAATGAGTTCATCGGCCAAGTTTGGTCCTGTAATAAGGGCGATACGGTGCTTGCCTATTACATCTTCCATAACTTCGGTCATGCGCATCTGAGATGTAATTTCAATACCTTTTAGGGTACTAATTATCAAGCAGTCATTTGTAAAGTGCGGCTTCCAAAGTTGCAATGTGGCGCGCAGCTGTTGTGAAGGAATCGCTAGTACATAATTTTTACTGAAGGCAAAGGCTTCATCCAAGTCGGTTGTGGCGCGTAATTGACTTGGCAATACATTCTGGCCAATGTATTTAGAGTTTGTGTGCTTGGTGTTAATCTCATTTACAACATCTTCTTTGCGACCCCAAAGCAGGACTTCATTTCCGGCATCACAGAGCACCTGCGCAAGGGTGGAACCCCAAGCGCCTGCTCCGAACACCGATACTTTGCTCATCGCTTCTTTACCCTCGCTCGTTAACGCTTTTTCTTCTTAAAGTTGCCAGTGCGCGGCAAGTCTGAAGTATGCGGGTCAAAGATTACTTCAGGGCGCTTCTCACCACGAATTCCCTCGAGTAGCGTGGTTATTTCCCGCATAACTTTGGCGGTGGCTTCTATTAAGGCTTGCGGATCATCTCCTTTACCGTACCAAGGCGAAAGATCGACCGGTTTGCCCGCAACTATGGTGATGCGTGTGCGCGGAAATAATTTAATCCTCTTTGAGTAAGTTGGCATTAAAATTTGTGATCCCCATTGCGCTACTGGAATCACTGGAGTATTTGTAGTCAACGCCAATCTTGCTAGCCCAGTTTTAGCAACCATCGGCCAATGGTCTAAATCTCTTGTCAGCGTTCCTTCGGGATACACGCCAAGTAAATGCCCGGCTTCTAAAAGTCGCTTGGCATGGTCCACCGCCTTGCCAGCATTAGGGGTTTCGCGCTCAACCGGAACTTGTCCCGCAGCCAAAATAATTCTGCCGATGATTGGAACTTTAAATACGCCTACTTTGCCCAAGTATCGTGGGGCTCTTCCGTTTCTGAAAATAAAATGTGTCAGATTTAAAACATCAAAATACGAGAGGTGATTATTGGCAACGATTACTGCACCTGTCTTGGGGATGTTCTCTGCGCCAATCCAAGTTCGCTTAGTAATTAGGCTGATAAGTGGAATCAGGATTCCGGCGCAAATTTTAAATGTGCGATTTGTGCCATATGGATAACCGGTTGGTGGCGCATATGAAACTCGCATTTCGGCCATAACTAAATCTTAGTGGGCAAAGAAAAACTGGGGCCAGCAATCGCTGACCCCAGTTTTAGAACTTTCTAAAGAAGTTCTAAGAAGTGGATTACTTACGCTTCTTAGCTGCTGGCTTCTTCTTAGCTGCTGGCTTCTTCTTAGCAACTTTCTTAGCAACCTTCTTCTTAGCTGCTGGCTTCTTCTTAGCAGCCTTCTTTGGTGCAGCCTTCTTGGCTACTGGCTTTGCAACTGGCTTTGGTTCTGGCTTTGGAGCCGGACCTAGCTTGCGCTCACCTGAGATGACATCCTTCAAACCCTTTGCAGGTAGGAAGCGAGCCTTCTTTGAAGCCTTGATCTTGATGGTCTCGCCTGTGAATGGGTTACGGCCCATACGTGCTTTGCGATCGACCTTCTTGAACTTACCGAAATCGTTGATCATTAC
>JBIIPL010000121.1:0-3527 GCA_044342645.1 Candidatus Planktophila sp.
CACGCCGAAGATGTAATGCGCACATCTCATCGCTCTCCTGGTGCTTTGATGGCAAATATGTCTGCAACTGTAGAACGCTCACCCGTTGGTGTTGTCGGAGTAATCGGCCCTTGGAATTATCCAATCTTTACTCCTATGGGTTCTATTTCATATGCACTTGCCGCTGGTAATACCGTTGTATTTAAACCAAGTGAGTACACACCAGGTGTTGGAACAGTGCTTGCCAAAACTTTTGCTGAAGTTTCACCATTTGCCGATATCTTCACTTGCATCACCGGACTTGGAGCAACTGGCAAAGATCTTTGCGAAAGTGGCGTTGATAAGTTGGCATTCACTGGATCTACTCGTACCGCCAAATTAGTTGCGGCCAGCTGTGCGTCAACAATGACACCGGTTGTGCTCGAATGCGGTGGTAAGGATCCGGTGATTGTTGCCGCCGATGCTGATCTTAAGCGAGCCGCAGATGCCACGATCTGGTCTGCCATGTCAAACGCTGGGCAAACTTGTATCGGCGCAGAACGAGTTTATGTACACGAAAGCGTGGCTGATGAATTTATTGAAGAAGCGTTAAAGGTGGCGCGCAAGATTCATCCAGGTGCGCCAGGTGTTGGTAATTACGGTCCCGCAACAATGCCTTCGCAAATTAAAGTTATTCAAGGCCATATTGACGACGCCCTTGCTAAAGGAGCAAAGGCCGCACTCGGTGGTTCTGATTCAGTCAAAGCCCCCTTTGTAGAGCCAGTTATCTTGCTAGATGTACCTGAAAACTCCACCGCAATGACTGAAGAAACTTTTGGACCAACAATTGCAATCAATCGCGTTAAATCTATGGATGAAGCGATCGCGCTATCAAATGCCTCACGTTATGGACTTGGTTCATCTATTTGGTCAAAGCGCCAAGGAAAGAAAATAGCGCGCCAACTACATTGCGGAATGGTTGCTATTAACTCAACAATTTCATTTGCGGCAATCGCATCTGTGCCATTTGGTGGAGTAAAAGACAGTGGTTACGGCCGCATTCACGGCCCTGAAGGAATCCTGGAATTTACTTATGCGCGCACTGTGGTTCGCGCCCGTTTCCAACTGCCAATTGCTTTCACTAGTTTTAAGCGCACAAAAGGTAATGACAAACTGATCGTGACTCTGACCCGTCTACTAAATGGTCGACTAGGTTAATTAGTCGGCGCATAAAATTTGCCGACTAGGTTAATAACTTTTAAAAGCGAGGCGCATTTCGCGTGCGCTCTGTATTTGGTTTGCGGTTATTGCGCTTTGCCCAACATGCGTTATGCCAATGGCGTCGATTATCTTCATCGCCCACCAACCACGCAACTGTGTGTGGTGTTGCCATTGGAATTACTTGATCACAACCCGGACAACGATAAGGTTTATTAGAACTAGAACCTGTGATCTTGCGAACAATAAAATCACCATCTGCATGCTCTTCAACGCTTTGATTCGAAGTTGCGATATCTCTATCTTCGTTTTTTGGCCGACGACCCTTCGGAAAGTTGCGGCGCGGACTCATAAAGGTATTTTCTCGCACTTTTATGATTAATGTGGCAAGGTAGCCATATGAGCAGCGTGATTAACGTCCGGGGTCTCAAGAAGAGCTATGGATCCACCCAGGCAGTCGCTGGCATCGATTTAATAATCGAGCGTGGTGAGATATTTGCGTTGCTCGGCCCAAATGGCGCTGGCAAGACAACTACCGTTGAAATCTTAGAAGGCTTTCGTACTCGCGATAGTGGTGAAATATCGGTGCTTAATACTGATCCCGCTGTGAGGGGGGCAGCTGGACGCATCTGGCGAAATCGGATCGGTATTGTCTTGCAATCGACATCAGATGCTGGTGATCTATCGGTGCACGACACAGTTGCGCACTTTGCTAAATATTATTCAAACCCGCGCGATGTTGATGAAGTTATCGACGCAGTGGGGCTAGCTGAAAAATCAAAGGAGTTGATTCGTACATTATCTGGCGGACAGCGCCGGCGCTTAGATGTAGCACTTGGAATCATTGGCTCCCCCGAACTTCTCTTTCTAGATGAACCAACTACTGGATTTGATCCCAAGGCACGACGTGCGTTTTGGGCGTTAATCGAAGAGTTACGAAAAAATGGAACAACTATTTTGCTCACAACTCACTACTTAGATGAGGCGGAAGCGTTAGCCGATCGAGTTGCCGTAATAAATCACGGTCTAATTGTTGAGGTTTCTACCCCAGCACTTCTAGGTGGGCGGGCCACATCACTTGCTACCGTCTCTTGGCAAGGTACTGATGGTCAAAAATCTGAGCGCACCGACAATCCGACTGCACTAATTAAAAAACTCACCGAAGGCTTTAACGGTGAAATCCCTGAACTCACCGTGAAGCGCGCTTCACTAGAAGATATTTATCTAGAGATGATTGGGGGCGCAGATGCATCAAAATAAAGTACCTGGCGCACTAGCCATCGGCATTGCGCGCGGTGGGCTTGAGGTAAAGCAATTTATGCGCCAACGCGAATCTGTTGTCTTTACATTGGCATTTCCAATTATGTTGCTGGCTATCTTTGGCTCAGTATTTACAAATGAGTTGACCGATGGCGTAACTTTTAGCCAATATTTTGTCGCCGGAATGATCGCATCTGGTCTAGTAAATACAGGTTTTCAACAACTAGCGATCATGATTCCCGTAGAACGCGATTTTGGAACTCTAAAACGCTTGCGGGGCACTCCAATGCCAGCATCTAGTTACTTCATTGGAAAAGCAATTGTTGTATTTGTGACAATGGCTATTCAAGTTTTTCTTCTGCTAATCGCGGGAGTTCTTTTCTTTGGGGTCAATCTGCCAACAGATCCCGCAAAATGGTTGACTTTTACCTGGCTCATTATTCTAGGAAGCGCTGCATCAACTGCGCTCGGCATCGCATTCTCGGTGATTCCCAAGAGTGGTCGTAGCGCATCTGCGGTGGTCTCCCCCGTGGTTATCGTCTTGCAGTTCTTCAGTGGTGTTTTCTTTGTCTTCACCGATCTGCCCGCCTGGATGCAACAAGTAGCAGCGATCTTTCCGCTTAAGTGGATGACTCAAGGTATGCGCTCTGTCTTCTTGCCTGATTCCTTTGCCGCGCGCGAAGTTGCCGGCAGTTGGGAAACTGAAAGAACTTTCTTAATTATTCTCGCGTGGTTTATCGCCGGACTTGTTATTTCAGTTCGCACCTTTAAATGGGACCAACAGAAATGATTAACTCAAAGAAAATCGCGCTTGCACTTGCCCTTGCTTTTGGATTAACAATCACTGTTACACCAGCGGTGGCTGCGACGAAGAGTCCAACTCCAACGCCGAAGGCAACTGCTACAAAGAAAGCTACGCCGACTCCGAAAGCTAGCCCCACAAAAAAAGCACCAACTAAGAAGGCTCCAGTTAAGAAGCCACCCGTAAAGAAGAAGAAAAAGAAGGATGTTAAGTTATCGCCTTCACCATCTCCAAAATGGCCACCTGCTGGATTTAAAACAGATGCGCTCGGTGTGACCAAGCTCTATAT
>JBIIPL010000041.1:0-9906 GCA_044342645.1 Candidatus Planktophila sp.
TGCGCTTCTGCCAGATGGCACTCCTGCACCATCTTCTATTTCTGCAACTCTTAAAGCGCGCGGTGACGTTATTGACTCTAGCCAGTTCCAGCTCGACAACGTCGACACAACAATTAAGGAGGAGAAGTAATGAATATTGATAATTACCTCTACCTCTCTGCAATCTTATTTACCATTGGCGCAGTCGGGGTTGTTGTTCGTCGCAACGCGATTGTTGTCTTTATGTGTATTGAACTTATGCTCAATGCCGCAAATTTATCTTTAGTTACTTTCTCCAGAATCAACGGAACTTTAGATGGGCAAGTAGTCGCATTCTTTACTATGGTCGTTGCCGCTTGCGAAGTCGTTGTGGGGCTGGCCATCATTGTGACAATTTACCGTTCCCGTCGATCAGCATCTATTGATGACGCTAGTTTGTTGAAGCGATAACTATGGTTACCAACAGCGGACTTGTTTACTTAATCGCGCTCCCATTATTTGGTGCAGTTTCGCTCTTGCTCTTGGGTCGTCGTGCCAATAAGTGGGGACATTTATTTGCAACCGCGCTTTCTGCTGGTTCATTCGCTGTTGGATTATTCCAGCTCTCACAAATGTTGGGCCGCGATGTCGAATCACGCCCAGTCACTCAGAAATTATTTACCTGGATTAGCGTTGGTTCTTTTAACGTTGATGCATCTTTATTACTCGATCAACTCTCAATCTCTTTTGTTCTGCTTATCACCGGCGTAGGAACGTTGATCCATATCTATTCAATTTCCTATATGGCACACGATCCTGATCGCCGCCGCTTCTTCGCATATTTAAATCTCTTTATCGCAGCGATGTTGTTGCTCGTGCTTGGTGATTCTTACTTAAATCTATATGTAGGTTGGGAAGGCGTAGGCCTTGCTTCATACCTATTGATTGGTTTCTGGAATCAGAAATCGGCTTACGCAACGGCCTCGAAAAAAGCTTTTGTCATGAACCGAATCGGCGATATGGGCCTTTCATTTGCGATCATGATCGCCTTTGCCAGCCTCGGAACCGTTTCATTTTCTGGGGTAAAAGAAGAGGCGAGCCGCGCCTCTGAAGCCACAATGACTGCAATCGGAATCATGTTGTTGATCGCAGCAGTTGGTAAATCTGCGCAATTCCCATTGCAAGCTTGGCTCGGCGATGCGATGGCTGGTCCAACTCCAGTATCTGCACTTATCCACGCAGCGACAATGGTTACTGCCGGTGTTTACCTAATTGTTCGCTCTAACTTTGTATTTGACGCCGCCCCAAATGCGCAGCTCTTAGTCGCGATCATCGGTGCAATTACTTTGATATTTGGTGCGCTAATTGGTACTGCCAAAGATGATATTAAGAAAGCACTTGCTGCCTCAACTATGTCGCAAATTGGTTACATGATTTTGGGCGCTGGCCTTGGACCTGCTGGTTATGCATATGCAATTATGCACTTGATTACTCACGGCTTCTTTAAGGCTGGAATGTTCCTTGGTGCAGGTTCGGTTATGCACGGAATGAACGATGAAGTAAATATGCGTAAGTACGGCGCACTTCGTAAATTTATGCCGATTACATTCGTAACCTTTGGATTTGGCTATTTGGCAATAATCGGCGTTCCGCCATTTGCTGGTTTCTACTCAAAAGATATGTTGATTGAAACTGCACTTAACGCCGGTGGAGTAAAGGGAATTCTCTTGGGCGGTACTGCACTGTTAGGTGCCGGAATCACTGCTTTCTATATGACGCGCGTAATGATTTTAACTTTCACTAGCCCAAAGCGCTGGGATGATAATCAGCACCCACACGAGTCACCGGCTTTAATGTGGATTCCAATGGTTATTCTTGCAATCGGTTCGGTTGTCTCGGGTTACTTGCTCCATCAAGGAAAAGCTTTCAAACATTGGCTAGAACCGCTCTTTGCAAAACCTGGAGAACACTCAGAACTATTGCCTCCAATCGTTGTTTCTGGACTGGCTTTAACAATGGTTGCGATTGGCGTTGCAATCGCGATTGTTAAGTATCAGCTTTCAGAAGTTGAGGCAGTTGCGCCTGAAAATGTTACTGAATTTACGCACTTTGCCCGTCGTGACTTGCTACAAGATGAGATAAACGAAGCGCTCTTTATGCGTCCTGGGCAAGCGATCACATCTGCGCTCGTCAAATTTGATCAGAGCGTTGTAGATGGTGCAGTTCGAGGAATCGGTCAGATGGCGATCGGTTCTGGTTCATCACTACGTAAATCTCAAACTGGATTTGTCCGCAGTTATGCAGCGTTAATTCTGGTTGGCGCAGCTGCGCTGATCGCAGCAATTTGGGTGGTTACACAATGAACCTGGCAAACATCAACTGGTTAACGCTATCTATGTTGTTGCCTTTACTTGGCACCGCAGCGTTAGCTTTTGCCCCAAAAGGTAATGTTTTGTTGACTAAACAGATTGCCCTTGCAACCACAGTATTAGTTGCTGTCGTTGGAATTCTGATGACCATCAACTTCGATTTCAATACACCTGGATTCCAGTTTGTGGAATCGCGCCCTTGGATTCCAGCTTTTGGCATTAACTATGCACTTGGCGTAGACGGAATCGCGCTTGTTCTAATTCTGATGTCAGTACTTTTAACACCAATAGTCGTAATTGCCGGTTGGAACGAATCCGAAGGCGGACGATGGAGCGCTAAAACTTTCTACTCGCTAATTTTGGTTCTAGAAACAATGATGATTGGTGTCTTTGCATCCACAGATGTCTTCTTGTTCTACGTCTTCTTTGAGGCGATGTTGGTTCCGGTTTACTTCCTAATCGGTGGATTTGGTTCTGGCGAACGCGCCGCCGCGGCAGTTAAATTCTTGCTCTACAGCCTTTTCGGTGGTCTCTTAATGTTGGCATCTATTGTTGGCATCTTTGTTATGTCAACGCGTTACGGTAACCGAACCTTCGATATAACTACCCTTGCCAACCTTCACACAGTTCTTACTCCAATGATGGAGAACGTCTTATTCCTTGGCTTCTTTATCGCCTTTGCTATTAAAGCTCCGCTTTGGCCAATGCACACCTGGCTTCCTGATGCAGCGAAGTCAGCAACCCCAGGTACATCGGTATTGCTTCTTGGTGTGCTCGATAAAGTAGGAACATTTGGAATGATCCGTTACTGCTTAACGCTATTTCCAGATGCGAGCAAAACTTTTACACCATTAATTATTACCCTTGCCGTGATCTCAATTCTTTACGGAGCGTTCTTGGCGATCGGTGCCAAAGATATTAAACGCCTGATTGCCTACACCTCAATTTCCCACTTTGGGTTCATCACAATGGGAATCTTCGCGATGACTACGCAGGGACTTTCTGGGGCAACTCTTTATATGTTTAACCACGGTTTCTCAACTGCAGCGCTCTTCTTGGTTGCCGGCTTTATGATCTTGCGTCGCAAGTCATCAACCATTTCAGATTTTGGTGGCTTGCAACGAGTGACTCCAATAATGGCCTGGTCCTTCTTTATTGCAGGAATGTCCAGCCTGGCACTTCCTGGTCTTTCCAGTTTCGTTAGTGAATTCTTAGTTCTAGTCGGAACCTTTACTCGTTATCCAGTTGCTGCAGTAATTGCCACATTCGGAATCGTTCTGGCTGCGCTCTATATTTTGATTCCAGTTCAGCGCGCACTGCACGGACCAACGACTCCAGGAAATGAGAACTTACCTGATCTGACTTTGCGAGAGAAAATTGCGATCGCACCGGTAATTGCGATAATCGTGGCGCTAGGTTTCTATCCTTCTCCTCTTCTAAATATTATTAATCCCGCTTCAACCACAATAATTTCACAACAAGGATTTACCGATCCTGCTCCAACCAATAGTGAGGGCAAGTAATGATTGACTTTGTATCGCCAACTCTTGAATACGCACTTCTTGCTCCTATGCTTATTGTTCTAGCCGGAGCGCTGATCGGCGTACTAATTGAAGCTTTTGCGCCTCGCTCAGCCCGAGCAAGTTCACAGCTCTTCATCACCTTGAGCGCACTTGTTCTCTCACTTGCTTCGTTAATCCGTGTCCGAAACAGCGCTTCAACGACTGCTGCAATGGAATCAGTAACTTTCGATGGCGCAGGCATGTTGCTGCAAGCATCGATTCTGATCATTTCAATTATTGCCGTCTTGTTGTTAGCCGACCAGGAGAATTTCACAGCACTTGCATCAGCTCTTCCTGGATCAGATGAAGAGCGCACTTCCTTGCAGAAAGATTTAAGAGTCACTGAGATTTATCCGCTTACCCTTTTTGCGGTAGCCGGAATGATGCTCTTCCCACTAGCAACTGATCTCATAACTCTATTCGTCGCACTGGAAATGCTCTCGCTTCCACTTTACTTATTAGCAGGGCTTTCACGCCGCCGCCGTTTGATGTCACAAGAAGCAGCGCTTAAGTACTTCTTGCTTGGCGCATTCTCATCTGCATTCTTCCTTATGGGCGTTGCTTACCTTTACGGTTATTCTGCATCAACAACTTTTGCTGGCCTTCATGACGCAGTCGTTGGTGGAGCGGGTAACGATATTTATCTCTTGTTAGGAATCGCCTTCCTCTCTATTGGATTGCTATTCAAAGTCGGAGCTGTGCCTTTCCACGCTTGGTCTCCAGATGTTTACCAAGGTGCACCGACGGCGGTTACAGCATTTATGGCAGCGGCTACAAAGGTTGCTGCATTTGGTGCAATGCTACGTATTTTCTACGTCTCATTCGCTGAAGCACTTTACCAATGGCGTCCAGCGTTAATCGCAATTGCGTTAATTACAATGGTCTTTGGTTCACTTGTTGCAATTGCACAGCGCGATGTAAAGCGAATGCTGGCTTACTCATCAATTGCTCACGCCGGTTTCTTGTTATCTGGAGTTATCGCGCTGAATAAGTCAGGGCTAGATGCCTCAATCTTCTATCTCTTCGCCTACGGCGTTGCCACTGTTGGCGCTTTTGGCGTTGTCACTTTGGTTCGAGATTCAGCAGGTGAAGTTACCGACTTAAATCGTTGGAGCGGTCTTGGCAAGCGCTCTCCTTGGGTTGCAACTGCATTTGCCGGGTTCCTACTCGCCTTCGCAGGTATTCCACTTACCAGCGGATTTATTGGAAAGTTCTCGATCTTCTCTGCTGCTTATGAAAGTGGATCCACCGCGATCTTGATCACGGGTGTGCTTTCTTCTGCAATCGCGGCCTTCTTCTATATTCGCGTAATAGTTCTAATGTTCTTTAAAGATCCAGTGGAAGATGGAACCAGCGTGGTTATTCCATCGGTTTACACACAGCTCACAATCATTGTTTCCTCCGTTGTGACATTTGCACTAGGAATTTATCCAACGCCTTTGATTAACTTCATTCAAAGCACCGCCAGTTTCCTTCGCTAATGTCATCTTTCGGCATTCCAGAGCTAGATCCCTCTTTGGAGGCTGATCTAGCGCTTGGCATGCAAGGTGTGGAAGAGTTGCTGCGCGAACATATAAAAGGTGATTACCCACTTGTTGAAGAGACTTCGCGCCATTTAGTTGCTGCTGGCGGAAAACGTTTACGCCCACTCCTAACTCTAATTTCTTCACACTTTGGCGATAGCACTCGCAAAGAGATAATTCCGGCTGCTGTAGTTTGCGAACTGACACATTTAGCAACGCTGTATCACGATGATGTAATGGATGAAGCGCCACTTCGTCGTGGAGTTGAGAGCGCCAACAATCGCTGGGGAAATACAATTGCAATTTTGACCGGTGATTACCTTTTCTCGAAAGCATCAGATTTACTTGCAGATCTTGGCCCAGAAGCAGTTCGCTTACAGGCGCGAACATTTGAGCGCTTGGTTATAGGTCAAATTATGGAGACGCAAGGTCCTCAGAACGGCGAAGATCCACTTACTCATTATTTGCGCGTTGTGGGGGATAAGACCGGTTCGCTAATAGCAACAAGTGCACGTTTTGGAGCGCTACTTTCTGGAGCTCCACGTGAAATTACTGAAACGCTAACAAAATTTGGAGAACAAATAGGAATCGCCTTCCAATTAGCTGATGATGTAATTGATATTGCCAGTGAATCAAATCAATCAGGTAAAACCCCTGGTACAGATTTACGCGAAGGTGTTTTAACTTTAGTAACGCTAAATGTTATTGCTTCGGGCAAGAGCGAAGATGCTGAGCTGCAACGGCTTTTGAGCGCACCAATTCATGATGAAGATACAGTTCAGCAAGTATTGCGAGCCTTACGCAACCACGATGGCTTGAGTCAAGCGCGCGAGCAATTGGGTCAAGTTGCTAAACAAGCCAGAGCCGCGCTTGGTCCTTTGCCGGTTAACCCAGCAACAGGTGCGCTCTTTTCGCTATGCGATGCTGTTGTTGATCGTTCTGCCTGACTTAACCAGATCAGCAGCCAGAGTAATTAGCGCTAACCAGATAACTAAAAATCCGATCCAGCGCGCTGGTGGCATAGCCTCATGATTTACCCAAACACCTATTGAAAACTGGATTGTCGGAGTTATGTATTGCAGTAAACCGATGGTTGTATATGGAAGTCGGTTAGTTGATCCGTTAAATAATAAAAGAGGGATCGCGGTAATCGCGCCTGCGCTAATCAGCAAGGCAGTTAATCCGATTTCATTACCAAATTGTCCTTCACTTTTAGCACCGATAAAGATCAAATAACCACAATATGGAATAAATGCAATCATTGTTTCGATCGCTAAACCTTCAAGTGCTCCTAAGCCAAGTTGTTTCTTTACTAAACCATAGGTTCCCCAAGTTAGAGCCAAAGCGAGGGCTATCCAAGGCAGGCGACCGTAATCAATGGTGAGAATTATGACGCCCACTGTCGCGATTGATACCGCCACCCATTGCAGACTACGCATCTTCTCTTTTAGCAAAATCACGCCGAAAGCAATGATGATCAAAGGATTTATGTAATAACCCAGAGATGCTTCAACCACGTGCCCATTGTTGGTAGCCCAAACATAAACTAGCCAGTTAATTGAAATTAAAATTGTTGTGGTAAACAATTTAGCTGCAACCTTTGGGCGCTTAAATGTTGCAAGCGTTGATTTAAGTGCGTGAGTAACTGCCAGAACGACGATGCAGAAAACCATCGTCCAAACTGCACGGTGCGAAACAATCTCAAGTGGGTTTGCTGGTTGAAGCAACGGCCAATAAAGCGGAAATAGACCCCACAGAACATATGCGCCTACTCCGTAGAAGAGGCCGAGTTTGTGTTTATTCAATTAACGAAAATTCACAAATTGAACAGCAAAATCCCACTTGCCTTCTTTGATCATTGCCATTGTGGCTTGCAGATCATCGCGGCTCTTGCTGGTAACGCGAAGTTCATCGCCTTGAATCTGTGACTTTACTGATTTAGGACCTTCATCACGTAAAAATTTAGCGATCTTCTTGGCATTCTCAGTTGAGATACCTTCTTTTAGTGGACAAGATATTTTGTAGATCTTTCCAGAAAGTTGTGGTTCGGCTGGGTCAATATGCTTTAGTGAAACACCGCGCTTAATCATCTTATCTTTTACAACATCTAGGGTTGCCTTTGCGCGCTCTTCGGTGTCGGCTTCAATACTTATCTTTTCGCCCGCCATCTCAATTTTGGCACCAGTATTTTTAAAGTCAAAACGGGTATCAATCTCGCGGATCGCTTGGTTGATCGCGTTATCAAGTTCCATACGATCGATCTTAGAAACTACATCGAAACTGCTATCAGCCATGGCTGGCCCTCCTTTTACGAACGGGAATCAATTACCCCGGTATGAAGCAAGGTTATCGCGCCCAAGGTAAATAAAGAAGTTCACGCGGATAGACTGCAATCATGAAGTTATCTAAGTTCCTATTTGCTACGGGACTCTTGGCTTTTTCCTTAATCGCGCTACCCGCCTCTGCGCACACTGCGATAGTAAGCGCAGATCCGGCAGTTGACTCAACGATCGAACTTTTACCTTCCACTCTCTCGCTTACCTTCGCAGAAGAGTTAATCAGCATTGGAAATTCAAATTCGATATCAGTAATTGATGAAAGTGGTACAGAGTTAGCTTCTGGAAAACCTGAAGTCTCTGGCGCAGTTCTATCAGTAAAATTAGATGGATCTGAAGTTACTGGCGTGATCAAAGTAGATTATCGAGCAGTGGCCGCAGATGGTCACGTCATCACAGGTGGCTATAAATTTACTGTTTCACCAAAAGCGATTGCAGCTACGGACACAAACATTCAAGATGAGAGCGCTTCTTCAAGCGAAACTGAGAATAAAATTTCAATCAATTTAATTATTAGCGCAACTCTGGTTATTGGTGGAGGGCTCTTGCTCTTCTTTATATGGAAAAGACAGTCTAAGTAGCCGATTACCCCTCAATAATGATTTGAGGTAGCCTTGCGTCCGCCGTAAAAGAATGACCCTGGCGGGTTGCCCGAGCGGCCAATGGGAGGGGACTGTAAATCCCCCGGCTCTGCCTTCGAAGGTTCAAATCCTTCACCCGCCACCAAAAGAATTACTTAGCGACCTTATTTTTGCGTGCTGCGCGAGATAGGAATAGCGCAAAGACAAGAGCTAAAACGATTCCGGTGTTAACGCCCATTTCAATTAAGGCACGATTGAAGTACTCGGTTGTCTTTTCCTTTTCCATCGTAAGAGATGCACCAACAGTAAGAATATGGCGTACTGCTGCAATAACTCCGATAATTAAGAAGTTATCTAGTTGGAAAATACCATCAGTAAATCGAACGATTACGGTTCGCATAATTTCTAGAATAATTACCACGAAGAGAATGTCGTTGATGGCTTGGATCATTCCTACCGGAAAAAATGGCCGAGTTTCGATCAGGCGTTGCAGACTGTAACCAGCAGCCAGTATTGAAATGATGAATAACAAGATTCCAAGGAATCCATGCAATATATCTTCGAGTTTATCAATAAAGGTAGATGGGATTAGGGACTCGTCATTAGTAAGCAAACCTTTTACTGATTTGTATTTCACTTGAGCTCCTTAAATCGCGATGGTTAAGGGTAAGTGCAAGCATGAACTCCCGCAAGATTTACCAGGTTACTAGCCTAAATTACGCACGGCAGGATACCCAGCCATCAGATTTTCCCGATTGGTTCGTTTTTTCTGCTCACCAAGTTGTAGCATCCCGACTATGAGCGCACTCAATACCCGCATGCAACCCATCCGAGACCTAATGAAAGATAAAGGTTTAGAGGCTCTGGTACTTCGCCGCAACCCTAATTTGGCTTGGGCGATTGGTGGAAGAGCTCATGTTCCAACCACAATTGATGCTGCATGTTTTGATTTAGTTATCACACAAGATTCTGTAACCGCGATAACCAATGTCGTTGAGGCACCACGTTTAATTGCAGAAGAATTTCCTAGTGAAATAGTTGTAAAGACGATCCCGTGGTCACAAGGACGCGATCCTCTGCTGCCTGCGGGGGCGAAGATCGGCTCTGATCAACCAGGCGGTGACAGAGTTGATTTGGGCATAGAGATTGAAATTATTCGCGGTTCGCTAATTGCCGAAGATATTGCGCGCTTTCAAGATATTTGTTCAGATGCAGCTATTGCGCTGGGTCAGGCGATGAAAGAAGTGAAAAGTGCTGACCGAGAAATTGATGTCGCAGGGCTAATCACAAGAGCGCTTTGGCGATCAAATCTAGAGATCGCCTTCTTGGGCGTCGCCGGGCAGGATCGAGTTGAGAAATATCGCCATCCACTTCCAACAACATCTTTGGTGGGCAATCGTGTATCTGCATCTATCTGCGCAAAACGGAAAGGTTTAATTGCATCCGTAACCCGAATTGTGACCTTTGGCCCGATGGCGCAGGAATCAGTGGCAAGGTATGAAGGTATTTATAAGGTTGAGGCAGCGATATTCGATGCAACTATTGTCGGCAAACCTTTCTCTGATCCAATTAACGCC
>JBIIPL010000122.1:0-3466 GCA_044342645.1 Candidatus Planktophila sp.
CCCTAAAGCCAGATGACGGCGATGAGATCCTCGAGGAACCTCATTGACTACATCCAGTAAGCAATATTGTGAACCTTTTGCGAGGTATTTGCACTAAAACTGGCGGGTATTTCTCAAGATTTTTCAGAGGTATTCGGACATTTCCCGCACATGCTGGGGCTATCACCCTAAATCAATACCCCACAACGGTGCTTGAATTGTCCAGGCGCCGTAGAGTTCAAGGATGAGCAAAGAATCGAGCGAGCGCGAAAAGCAAGCAGCTGCCGCTCCGCCCAAGTTGCGCGGCTGGTTTCACCTCGGTGCGACCCCGGTTGTCATCATTGCTTCACTGGTTCTCTTTATTTTAAGTAAGAGTTCTCTTAAATTCGCTGTCGCCCTTTATTCAATTAGCGCAATCATGCTCTTTAGCGTCTCTGCTATTTATCATCGCGTTCCTTGGTCGCCGGAAAAGAAGAAGATCTGGCGCCGTTGGGATCATGCCAATATAAATTTATTAATTGCTGGTTCATACACACCATTTGCCGTTGCCTTATTGCACGGCAACGATCGAACAATTTTATTATCGGTAGTGTGGGTAGGTGCACTCGCAGGGGTTGCACTTCGCATCTTTTGGATCAACGCTCCTCGTTGGTTATATGTTGCCAACTATTTGCTTCTGGGCTGGGTCGCCGTTGTTTATACGCCGCAGCTTTACGACGAAGGCGGATTCTGGGTTTTAATCCCAATCATTATCGGTGGCCTCTTGTATTCAGTCGGAGCCATTTTCTACGCGCTAAAGAAACCTGGCCGCAACGCCAAATACTTCGGCTTTCACGAGTTATTCCATATCTTCGTGCTGGCAGCGTGGATTTCCCAATATCTCGCCGTTTCCTTCGCAATATACCGCCAATAAATCACCCACTTTTGGAGTTAGCCACTTTGCCCTAATCTAGGCACATGGCTGAGAAGAAGAATTTCCTAAATTGGGTTGGATTTAAAGAGAGCGAAAGCGCTGCTCCATCCTCGGTTGACCGTATCCGCGAACTTGAATCTCAATTAAATGATCTGCGCTCTCGCCGCGATATCACAACTTTGAGTAAAGAAGAGTTTGAGATCTTGGCGACTGAAACCGCAATGTCAATGATCAAATCTGCGCAAAGCCGTGAGGCGAAAGCTCTTTCAGCATCAGAGCGAATCACTTTAGAAGCATCTCGCCAAGTAAAGGATGCCCTGGAAGGCGCGGAAACAAAGGCGCGTTCAATTCTCTCTGGCGCTGAAGCGCGTGGGCGTAAATATCTAAATGTCGCAGAAGCTGAGGCTGCTGAGAGAGTTTCACAGGCAGAACGTGAAGCACAATCAATCTTTGAAGATAAACGTCGTGAGGCAGCAACGCTGGCGCAAGCTGCTCGTCGTGAAGGCGAAAGAATAATCACCGAAGCAACCGGTGAAGTTGCAGAATATCGCCAATGGTTAAGCGGAGTTATCTCTGAAGCAGAACGCTTATATAGAATTCAAACCCAATCACTTGATGCGGCAGAGAATGCAATTTCGCAGAGTCGATCTCGTCTAGAGAGTGCCTATTCTCGTTTAGCCGAATTACATAAAAATGTAACTGATAATTTAAAGTCTGATAACTCTGTGATTGATACCGGACCAAAGAAGGTTGTAAGTCAACGCACCAAACCAGCGCTTGCCGCTCCAGCGAAGAAAGCTGTTGCAAAGAAAAAACCTGCTAAGCGTCGGTAATTACAGTGGCTACCAAGCGCGGTATCCAATACATCCCTGCCATAGATGGACTGCGAGCAGTCGCAGTTATCGCTGTCATCCTTTATCACTTAGGAATTTCTTGGATTCCCGGCGGATTTCTTGGCGTTGATCTCTTCTTTGTTATCTCAGGTTATGTAATCACCAGATTACTTTTGGATTCAATCCAAGAGCGCGGCGGATTAGATCTCCGCGATTTTTATATGGCGCGTATCCGACGTTTACTTCCTCCACTAGTTTTTATGATCGTTGTAACTTCGATCGTAGTTGGAATCTGGGCGCCAGATACAACTAAGAAATTCTTAACGGATGCGCCATTTTCGATCTTTGGAGGAATGAATTGGTGGCTGGTCTTCAATCAACAGGATTACTTTGAAAGTAGCGGGAGACCACCTCTTCTACAACACACTTGGTCTCTAGCGGTAGAAGCGCAGTTTTATCTTCTCTGGCCGCTGATTCTTCTAGTAATTTTAAAGTATTTCGGAAAGAGAGTAATTCCCGCAGCCGCACTGATAATTGCAGCAATATCCGGTGTTGCCTTGATGCTGGTCTCGTTTCAACTAGATGTTACAAATACTTCAAAAGTAAGCCACATCTACTTCGGAACAGATACCCATAGCATCGGGCTCTTCTTAGGAGCAGCCCTCGCGGTTAGTTGGATTCCCCAAAACTTTAATCTGCAAGTTACGCGTCGGGCCCAAGATTTTATTGACGGCATTGGTGTATTTGGATTTATCGGGATCTTGGCTACCTTTGCACTAATTGATGAGAGTAAACCAACGCTTTATCGAATAGCCTTTCCGCTCGCTGGAATTTTCGGCACAGCCATCTTAATTTCTATAGTTCATCCAGCTTCCCGATTTGCACCACTTCTGCGAAACAAAGTGTTGCTCTGGATCGGTGAACGCTCATATGCAATTTACTTGTGGCACTGGGTAATTTTTCAAATCTCGCGCCCACAAGTTGACCTTGATGGAGAAAATTGGGCGCTCTTCTCATTAAGAATTTTGCTAGTCCTGGCAATGGCTGATATTTCTCTGCGTTTAGTTGAACTTCCAATTCGCAGCGGCGCGGTTGCCTATTGGTTCGGCGGGCTCAAATATAGAACTAAGGCCGTACGAAGAAAACAGAAGTTGGCCGTTGCCCTTTCTGTTTCTCTTCTCTTAATTACTTCAGCATCGGTGAGTGTAAATGCAGTCAAGCGAGTAGATAAGAAGAATCAAGAGCTTATACAACTCCTGAAGGATGCCGATAAGCCGATCGTCACTCCGATCGATAACCCTGCCAATCCAGGTCTTTGGGTCACTGGTGACTCTGTGATTCTCGGTATTCGCCACGTGTTAGAAATGAACCATCCCATCGCATTGATTAATGCTCGAGTTGGAAGACAGGCACCTGAACTTTTGGAAGTGATGCTCCGCGATGGACCGATGGTGCTTAACTCACCGGTTGTGTTTAATATCGGCAATAACAACGCGCTCACAAGAGCGCAGGTAATTGCAGTGTTTGAGGCGGTGAAATCAGCTCCACAAAGAATTGTTGTAAACACCGCTGTTCCAAGGCCGTGGCGCGAAACCAATAATGAATTGATAAACGAAATAGCGGCGACCTATCCAAATACCGTTGTCGTTAGATGGGATCAAATTTCGGAGGGTCATCCCGAATACTTTGCACCAGATGGCGTTCACTTGGTGCCGGCTGGTGCGCGGGCATATGTTGCAGC
>JBIIPL010000123.1:0-3442 GCA_044342645.1 Candidatus Planktophila sp.
AATTTAGCGATCGCTATTTCAGCAATTACCTCTAAGACAGTTCTCTCTTTCTCTTATTTAAATGAAGAGTTGCAGCCACAAAGTCGTGCATTAGAGCCATATGCGGTGACCTCGCGTTATGGGCATTGGTACATTTTTGGAAATGATCTAGATCGCAAGGCCCATCGTCTCTTCCGATTGGATCGGGTATCGGGAGACTTAAAGATGCAGGGAAAATCTGCTGCCTTTGAAATACCCTCCGATCTCGATGTAAATAACGCCTTCGCAAAATCGTCAGAGCTTGCCACCGCAGTCGTTTTCCTTAGAGATGGACGTGGATTGAATTTGCGAAGTCGCGGTTTTCAAAGTTCAAATACAAGCGCACCTCTTGGGTGGCAAGAGTTCAAGATGGAGTATCGAGATCGTGAGCGCTTCATTGAGGAAATTCTCTGGTATGGCAACGATGTAATCGTTTCAGAACCAATGGATTTGCGAACTGAAATCCTGAGCCATTTGCGAGCTGGGGTGGCGACTTATGGCTAAATCACAGTCCACTCCTGTGGAAAAAGCAGCGCGACTTTTAGACTTAGTGCCATTTATTTCCACTCATCAAGGCATCGCTCTAAGTGAGTTAGCAGAGGAGTTTAATTTATCGGAGAGTGAGTTGCTTAGCGATCTAAATACTTTATGGATGTGTGGTCTACCTGGTTACACGCCGCTGGAACTTATAGATCTCGAATTTGAATCAGGATATGTAAGTATCCGAAATGCCGAAGTCTTACAAAGAGTTCGTCTCCTTACCAAGCAGGAGTTGGTAATCATTCTCTTGGGTCTCGATATTTTGCGAAGTTCACTTGATCCAAAGCGCGCGGATTTACAAGCAGCGATTTCTGGTTTAACCAGCAGAATCAAAGAGATAGTTGGAAATGTTGCCACTGCTTCTCCAATAGTTGATTCGGCTCATCGCGCTATAATCACGCAGGCTATAGCCAGCAGAATGGATCTAACAATCAAGTACCATTCCACGATCCGAGATACCGTTACTGAACGAGTCATCACCCCGCTTGAGTTATCACTTGATCATGGATTCGAAATATTGAATGCCTACTGCCAGAGCGCTGAAGGATTTCGAACTTTTCGTTTGGATAATATGAGATCGGTAGCGGTGGCAGGATCTTCGGTTAGCGTTCCGGAACCACTTGGTACTTCTGATTACCAATGGCAGTTACTAATTAGCTCTCGCTTTCGCACATCATCGGAGAGATTTAGGTCCACCTACAAGCCGCGCGAGACTACTTCGGGGGAGCAAATTACCGTCAACTCCTTCAGCCAAGATTGGTTGTTGAGAAATGCCATGAGCACTCTGGCATCGGTTGAGGTTCAGCTGCCTATCTCGGCGAGATCGCTGATTGCGCAGAAGTGCCAGCAATCTTTAGAGTTGTATGAAAATTGGGCCTTTCCTAACTAGTGGTGATGCGCTGAGGCAGGCCTATGCGCTACCTTTTAGCCATGCCTTTCCTACGCGAACCGAGTCACATTCTCATACTTCTGATCGTTGTCATCCTTCTCTTTGGCGCTAAGCGACTTCCAGATTCAGCGCGATCACTAGGTCGTTCTCTTCGTATCTTTAAGGGCGAGATGAAGGATATGAAGAACGATGATAAAAAAGAGAATAAGGACGACACTGACGGCTCTGCCGCTCGTTAACCGTTATGACGACCTCCGTCGGCGGTCGTATGCCGCTTGTAGAACATCTCCGAGAATTTCGTAAGCGAGTTGTTCGCTCTGCATTTGCAATATCTCTTGGTTCGATTATTGGGTGGTTTTTCTATAACGAGATAATTACTAAATTGGCTGAACCGGTTTGTGATCTTAGAGCTGCACAAGCCAGTGGAGCAGATAATTGTGGGGCTCTCTATATCAGTGGAGTCTTAGGTCCACTTAATCTGCAAATCAAGGTTGCAATTCTGGCTGGCTTGATTATGACCGCACCGATCTGGCTTTATCAGCTTTGGGCATTTATTGCGCCAGCACTGCATCGACGAGAAAAGAAATACTCAGTTTTCTTTCTTATCGCAGCAACACCTTTCTTCGCAGCAGGAACATATCTTGGATACTCGATACTTCCAGTGGCAGTTCGTGTTTTATTTGGCTTCACTCCAGATGCGCTAAATAACCTGGTCAAGTTCGACGATTATCTAGATTTTGTCATGCGCGCCATTCTCCTCTTCGGTATCGCCTTCGAACTGCCGGTCTTCCTGGTCACTTTCAACCTAATCGGTTTTTTAAGCGGTATGGCGATTCTAAAACCTTGGCGAATTTGGGTATTTGCCATAACGCTCTTCGTTGCCGGTTTCACCCCCAGCGCTGATCCACTTTCAATGGCTGCACTAGCGCTTCCTTTAATTGGTTTTTATTTACTCGCAGGATGTATCGCTCTGTTAAATGATCGTCGCCGTGCGAAAAAAAACACCCTCTCTGAGTCAATATAAAACTATGTGGGCGGTTGTGATCAATCCTGTATCAGGAGCGGGTAAAGGTGCGATTCTAGGAGCAGAGACGGCAGGTTTCTTTGCCGAAAAAGGATTGCCATATCAAATCATAACTGCGACATCTGCTGAGAAATTAAGGGCTAACCTCGCAAATTTTTTAGATAGTAATCTCGGTGCAATAGCAGGCGTAATTGCCGTTGGGGGAGATGGACTAGTTCATTTAGTTCTACAACTGGTTGTACCGCGCAAGATTCCGTTTGCAACCATTCCGGCGGGGACTGGAAATGATTTTGTACGTGCTCTTGGTTGGGACCTGGATCAGATTAAAGATCAATTAAGCGCAGTCGTATCAACACCACCATCTGCAATAGACTTGGGGTTAGTTGATTCAGAGTGGTTTGGAGCGGTGTTATCAACTGGTTTTGATTCCGTAGTTAATGAAAAGGCAAATACTTTGAAATGGCCGAAAGGTCCAATGAAATACAATTTTGCCATTGCGATGGAGTTACCCAAGTTCAAAGCGCTGAAATATGTAATTGAATTGGATAATCAGGTAATTGAGACTGAGGCAATGCTTATCGCTGTTGGAAATGGTGGAAGCTACGGTGGTGGAATGAAGGTTTGCCCCGATGCTGTTATGACTGATGGTCTCTTTGATGTAATGGTGCTTCGTCCGGTGAGTAAAGTTGAATTTGTTAGGGTCTTTCCAACAGTTTTTAGCGGCAAGCATGTTCACCATAAACAAGTTGATGTTTATCGGAGCAAGCGGGTATCCCTGCAAGCACCGGCGATCGCATACGCTGATGGAGAAAGAATCGGTGGTCTTCCAGTTCGCGCTGAATGTATAGCGGGCGCTGGACTATCGTGGACCCCATGACTACTCCCGCCGCTAAATTTGCCGCGGCGAAGTCTCGCAGTAAACATCAAGTGACCACCGATTTTATTTCTCAATTTGACTTTGCCTTCGATGA
>JBIIPL010000042.1:0-9795 GCA_044342645.1 Candidatus Planktophila sp.
ATGCGAAGTGGAATGTTTATCTTGATCTTGAGTTCGCGCAGCTCTTCAACTGTGGCACAAGGTTGTTCAACATATTCAAGGGGACCGATCTCTTCGTAATAAGCGTAGAGATGGGTGAGTGCTTCATCTACTGACCAGAGTCCATTTACATCAACACGAATTGAAGCCTTTGGTGCATTGGAAAAGACTCGAGCAACTCGGATGACATCTTCGGTGAGATTGCGCCCCACCTTTACTTTAAAAGTTTTTGCACCTGCATATGTGCGCATTAGAGATTCAATCTCTTTTTTATCGTTGAGCTCTGGAATAGTGCCATTGACTGCAATGGCATCTCGATATCGCGCAGGGCGCGCAACTGTCGCTGCTTCTATTGCGCTAGCTAGCCAAGGCCGACATTCGTTATCGTCGTATTCCAGAAATGGTGAGAACTCCCCCCATCCTTGTGGGCCCTGCATCAGTGCAACTTCGCGAAACGTTACGCCACGAAAATTGGTGCGCGTAGGAAGAGTGATTACACGAAGTGTTGCAAGGAGGTCATCAAGCATAAGAATTAAGGACGCTTTGGAAATTTACCAAAGTCAGGAGCGCGCTTTTCTTTGTATGCATCGCGACCTTCTTGGCCTTCTTCGCTTAAGTAAAAGAGCAGTGTGGCATCTCCTGCAAGTTGTTGAATTCCGGCTAAGCCGTCATCAGCGGCGTTCATTGAAGATTTAAGCAAGCGAAGTGCAAGTGGAGAATTGCGCAACATCTCGCGACACCAAGAAACTGTTTCTGCTTCTAGCTCTTTAAGAGGAACAACGGTGTTAACAAGTCCCATTGCGAGCGCTTCTTGCGCATCATATTGGCGAGTCATAAACCAGATCTCGCGCGCCTTTTTCTGCCCAACACTTGCCGCAAGTAAACCTGAACCATAACCACCATCGAATGAACCAACCATTGGACCGGTCTGACCAAACTTCGCGTTATCGGCAGCGATTGTTAAATCACAGACCACGTGCAGAACATGTCCGCCGCCAATTGCCCAACCTGCAACCATTGCAACAACTGGCTTTGGCGTGCGACGAATTTGAATTTGTAGATCTAAAACATTTAATCGACCGATACCTTTTTGCGCCAGCGGATCATCGCCAAGGTATCCATCATCACCACGAACACTGATGTCGCCACCAGAACAAAATGCTTCATCACCAGTTCCGGTAAAGATTATTACGCCAACTTCAGAATTATCACGAGCTAATGAAAATGCTTCTTGTAATTCAATAATTGTTTGTGGTCGAAATGCATTGCGAACTTCTGGACGATTAATTGCAATCTTGGCCATGCCATCGCCAACTTGGTAGGTGATATCTGTAAATTTTTCTCCACCGGCACCCGTTACCCAGGCAGGGATGGCACGGTTACCAAATTCACGCTTGATCGGCTTGCTCACGATTCCTCCATCGACGACTACGAGCGATAGCCTACGCGTGCAATGGAGCAGACGTCACAACGAGAGATTCGTGCGATAGATCCCACGTGGACCATCGCCGATATAACTGCGCGCCTAGCCAAATCCTTGGCCGGTGACGGTCCTGCAATCTCATTGGGGCCAATTTCGGTTGAAGTGGTCCCATCCCAAATTGCAATTGTCGTATCGACCAGTGGATCAACTGGAGATGCAAAAGAAGTAGGACTTTCTGCTGCAGCGCTCTTAGCTAGCGCTAAAGCCACAAACAAATTTTTTGGAGCCAGTAAAGGTCAAACCTGGTCATTGTTGTTGCCACTGACGCACATTGCAGGAATTAACGTACTTGTACGCGCTCTTGAACTCGGCACAATTGCAATTGATGCACGTGGAATAACCGGCAAATATTCAGATGCAGATTACACAGCAATTGTTCCCACCCAGCTTTTCCGTGCGTTAAACGGTGATTCAGATTTACTTGCGCATTTACTTGTGGCAAAGTCGGTTTTAGTCGGTGGGGCAGCGTTGGATAAAAAGTTAGCCGAACAAGCACGCGCTGCCGGAATCAATGTGATCGAAAGTTATGGAATGACTGAAACCTGCGGCGGGTGCGTTTACGACGGTCTGCCAATTGGTGATACATCAGTTGAGATAAATAAAGATGGGCTGATCAAGATTTCTACCGCTTCGTTGGCAACAACATATTTAAATGATCCCCCTGGGTGGAGTTCTAAATTAGAAAATGGGAACTTCCTTACATCTGATTTAGGTGAAATCAACAACGGCAAGTTAAGGGTTACTGGCCGCGCCGATGATGTAATCGTCACGGGTGGAGAAAATATCTCTTTGACTAAAGTTGAAGAAGTAATCCGAGGCGCGTTTGCAGGTATCGAATGCGCTGCCTTTGCTGTTGCAGATCAACAGTGGGGACAAGCACTGCACTTAGCGATTGCAGGCGAAGTAAAACCAGAACTTTCTGCCATTAACCAATCACTTTCATCAAAAATATCGGCAGCCGCCAAGATAAAGCGCGCTATCTATTTAGATCAATTGCCAAAGACTGCTTTGGGTAAAGTTAACCGACAAGAGTTGGCTAGCCTTGCGCTGAAGGAAGGTGAGTGAAATCTATGAATAAATGGATTATCGGTGCTCGACCGCGCACTTTGCCTGCTGCCATTGCACCTGTTTTAGTTGCTACTGCGTACGCGGGAAGTAACTGGGAACCTATCCGTGCACTATCTGCCCTTTTAGTAAGTCTGGCGCTACAAATTGGCGTGAACTACGCCAATGATTATTCAGATGGAATACGCGGAACAGATGATTCGCGCATCGGTCCTGTGCGACTTACCGCATCTGGTTTAGCAACACCTAAATCAGTTCGTACCGCTGCGATAATTTCATTTCTCTTTGCCGCTCTCGTCGGGTTAACACTGGCTGCTTCAACTTCTTGGTGGGTCATTTTAGTTGGTGCACTTGCGATCAATGCTGCTTGGGGTTACACCGGTGGCGCTAAGCCCTATGGCTATGTAGGCCTTGGAGAAATTTCCGTCTTCTTATTTTTCGGAATTGTTGCAACCGTTGGTAGTTACTACGTGCAGACCGAAGAGTTAAATCTGCAGATCTTTATAGTTGCCATCCCGATGGGTTCGCTTGCTTGTGCCATCTTGGCAATCAACAATTTGCGCGATCGCGCCCAAGATCAACTTGTTGGCAAAAAAACCTTAGCGGTTCGCTTAGGCGAAAGCGGTGCCCGCAAGCTTTATATTGCGCTCTTGCTTTCCGCTCACCTCTTCGCGCTACTAACGTTTAAGCCAGCGGTTCTCTTAACGCTGATCGCCACTCCCCTGACTTGGAAGTTAGCCCGCGGCGTTGCCAGTGGAGTATCAAGCGCTGAATTGATCCCGTATTTGGCCAAAACAGGCAAGTTACAACTGGTCTTTGCCATCCTTTTTGCGCTCGGCTTAATTATCTAACTTTCGCTAGAATAGGAGAATGATCAAGTTGCAAGCCATAATCTTTTTAGCCTCCCTTGCTTTAACTTTATATACATTTATTGATTGCGCTCGGCGCGATGATTCTCAAATTAATAAATTACCCAAGTGGGGTTGGCTCTTGCTAATTGTTTTGCTCTCACCATTTGGAGCAATTGCTTTTTTAATTATTGGACGCGTTCGTGGCGAAAGAGGCCCACGCCCACCTAAGCGACGTATTTTGCCGCCAGATGATGACCCAGATTTTCTACGTAAACTTTAACTAGCTATTAAAGGCCGCTATATGTGTGCTTGCCGGTTCCCCAGACATTTACATACACATAGTTAAATAAGAATGTAGATCCCGCAAATAAGCAGAGCCACGCTGCGCGCTTGCCGCGCCAACCAATTGTTACTCGCGCATGTAAATAAGCTGCATAGGCAACCCAAGTAATAAACGCCCAAGTCTCTTTTGGATCCCAACCCCAATATCTACCCCAGGCTGCCTCTGCCCAAATTGCACCGGCGATAACTGCAAAAGTCCAAAGTGGAAATACAAAGGCAACTAAGCGATAGGAAAGTTGATCAAGAGTTTCCAAATCTGGCAAACGTTTAGCCCACGGCTTGCGTTCGCCTTTTGACTCCATCGCATCTAAATAAAGGTAAGCACCGGCGATGACATTTGAGAGTAAGAAAACTCCGCCTGAGATAATTGCAGCGATTACGTGAATTACTAGCCACGGTGAATTTAGCGCTGGGACAAGTGGTGCGCTTTCGCGATAGAGCAAAGTAACTGCGGTTCCGAGGGTGAGTAAAACTGAAATCGAAATAAACAATCCCAGCCAACGCAGATCATGTTTACGAAGTGCTAATAGGTATGCTCCCGTTAAAGCCAGCGCTCCAGTAATTGAAAACTCATACATGTTGCCCCAAGGAACATGCTTTGCAGATATACCGCGTGCGATTACGCCGCCAAGAAGAAGTAAAAATCCTAAGATCATCATCGCTGTTGCAATACGCGCTGCGCGTTCAGTGCGTGTGTAATCCAAGGTCTTAGTTAAGACACTTCCAGATTCATTTGTAACTTGTTGGGGAGCCTTTACCGCCCAAGCGGTTTCGAAAGCATGTGCTAAGAAAGATAAGGCGAAGATCCCCATTGCTGAGTAGACAAAGTAATTAGAGATATAGGCCCAAGTGGTCTGCATCTACATCTCCTTTTTCAAGTGCGTAACAAAACGTTCGATTTCCGCGTCTAGCCCCGGTGCACCATTCTTAGCCAGACCAGCGACTTCTACAACTCCAGTTGATGTGATCCTTATCCATATACGGCGCCGTCTTCCAAAGAGTGAGGCAAGTAAGCCAAGAATCGCTGCGATTGCACCGTATAAGGAGTATTCCTTGCCGGGATCATCGACAATTTGCAGATTAATCCAAGGTACAAAAGTTTCAAATTTTATTGAGCCTTGCGGGTATTCGTAACTCTCTCCTGGCTTAAGTGATTCAAGGGCAATTCGCTTCATCTTAGAAGTATCAATTCGATAAACAGATTGTGGAATACCAGAATCTAAACCGAGATCTCCTTCCCAAATCGAGAAGAGCAACTTTGGATCTAGCGCTTCTGGGAATACTGAAATTCCACCCTCGCCACCTTCGCGCGCAAATGTTGGGTAGAAGCTGGCTACGAAACCAATTTGCGGATTAGCATCAGGAACTTTTATCGATCCGATAGAGCGCAAATTTCCATCTTGTGGCAGGAATGGAATAGGCCCTTGTAAAGCAACTTGGCCACTTGAATCACGCACTGTAACTATCGGTGAGTAACCATTGGCCTGAAGGTAAACGCGAGTATTTCCAAAGGTAAGTGGACTATTCACCTTGATAGTTTTAATGGTTGAATTTCTTTCACCGGGATTAGTAACTCGCACCGTGGCGGTGTAATCCTGAGGAGCATTGGTTACTGGATCATATTTGGCTACGAAATCAATAACTTCAATAATAAAAGGCTGCAGTGAATCTTCATTGACTAGCTTTCCGAATGAGAGATTGTCATATGAAGTTGGAAGGCTAATGAAACGCTCACCTTTATTAACGATTGCTTCACCGCGCATTCCAAATAGTGAACCAACGCTTACACCGATGAGAATCAAAATGAGTGAGAGATGGAAGAGCAGATTGCCAGTCTCGCGCAAATAACCTTTTTCAGCAGAAATTGCGCCTTCTTCGCTGCGTACTCGAAAACGTTCTTTTTTAAACCAGCTTTGCGCTTTAGCAAGTTCTGATCCATCACCTGCAAATTGTTGGAAAGATTCCATGCGAGATAAATTGCGAGGAGTCATCGGTGGCAAAGCGCGCATCGCTTGGAAATGTTCAAAAGTTCGCGGCAGAACGCAACCAATTAGTGAGATGAATAGCAAGATATATATCGCGCTAAACCAAGGTGATGAATAGACGGTGAATCCTGAAAAACGTTCAATCCAGCGAGCTAATTCGGGGCTATCTAAATAATATTGCCGCACTGCCATTGGGTTCTGAGCTCTTTGCGGAATAAATGATCCAGGGATCGCAGCAATACCCAACAACATCAAAAGAATTAGAGCGGTGCGCATGCTGGTTAGCTGGCGCCACATAAAGCGGAGCAGACCAGTTGCTCCTAATTCGGGAAGAGTTGTTTCTGTACTCATCAAATCACCGGCGTAAATGCTGAAATCATAGAGCGAAGTGAAATCATTAAGTCAGTCCAAAAACCGAGCAATTGAGCGATACCAATAAGAATCAAGAGAACTCCACCGATTTTACTTATCAAATCTCCACGCTTGGTTAAATACTTTCGCAGACGTTCAGATTTATCTAAGTAAAGTCCCGATGCGATAAACGGTACGCCTAGCCCAATGCAATATCCAAATGAAAGAATTGCACCACGGGCTGCACTTGACTCTTGAAAGGCGAGCGTTTGAACCGTCGCTAACGCCGGACCAATGCAAGGTGTCCAGCCAATACCAAATAGAAAACCTAGAAGTGGCGCACCAATTAATCCACCGTTTGTCGCAACCTTTGGTGAGAAAGTGCGCATCATGGGAAAGCTCCCCATAAAGATAAGGCCCAGCAGAATTGTTATAACTCCCAAGATACGTGTGATGGTCTCATCGTTAGTTGCAATACGAGATCCAATTCCACCAAAGAGTGCACCGTAAGAGATAAAGAGAGCGCTAAAACCAAGAACAAAGAGAATCGAGCCGAGAAATACTCGTCCTTTTGCTTTGGAGTAACCAGCGGCAAAAGATAAATAACCCGGAACTAATGGCAGTACGCAAGGAGATAGAAAGGAGATGAGCCCCGCAAGAATCGCAATCGGGAAGGCGACCAATAGAAAACCGCTAAATAGTTGATCTACCAAGAAATCAATCATTCTTCTTCAAGCTCTCTAATCAATTTACTCAACGAGATAAGAGTTACTTCCCCAGAAATGCGTGCAGCAACGTTGCCGCTTTTATCAATTAATACTGTTGAGGGAATGGCATTAGCGGGCAATGAGCCTTTAAAACCAATTAGAAGTGAGTCATCTATAAAGGTTGGATAAGGCATAGCAAATCTTCGGGCAAAGGCTTCTGCAGTTGCTGGGTTATCGCGGGTCAAAATCCCCATAAATTGCACATCTGGATATTGCTTAGAAAGTTCAATCAGGGTTGGAATTTCGGCTCGGCATGGAGAACACCAAGATGCCCAGACATTTACAACTGCAACTTGACCGGGATTGAAGATAAAAGTTTTACCACTTAGCGTCATTCCAGATAAAGCTGGCGCTGCATTTCGCTTTTCACTATCAATTTTGGTTACTGCGCCGCTACCTTCAATAAAACTTTCTTCTGGAGATGAGCTTCCGCCGCCACAAGCGGTTAAAGAAAACGCAGCAAATAGCGCAAGTACCATTATTGAAATTGGCTTACGCATTTTATTCATTACTTCTTAGGAGATAACAAGTGTGCGGCTGGTTCAGAATATGTAAGACCAGATACCACTCCGGCGTCGTCGAAGTGAATGCTGGTAACTGAAGCTAACGTGCACTCGCGTTTACGTGGATCGTGCAACATTGAACGTCCCTCAATTGCACTTCGTGTTATCCAAATTGGTAATTGATGAGAAACGACAATTGCATCTTTGCCGTTTGCTGCTTTATTGGCAGCGAATATCGCAGCAAGCATTCGATTGATTTGTACTTCATAAGGCTCACCCCAAGATGGCTTCCAGGGGTTGTATAAATGGCGCCATGAACTTGGGTGTTTCAGTACCCCGCTTCCAAGTTCAAAACTCTTACCTTCAAAAATGTTTGCCGCCTCAATTAAACGATCATCAGTTGTAATTGAAATCCCATGCGCTTTCGCAATTGGTGCAGCGGTCTCTTGTGCACGTTGAAGTGGGGAAACGTGTAATGCGCCCAAATCAATCGCCTTGGACCATTCACCCAGTACTTGTGCCATCTCTTGCCCACGATTAGATAAACGCCAGCCAGGTTGTCTTCCGTAGAGAATTTTCTGAGGATTCTCGACTTCACCGTGGCGTACTACGTGGACCGTTGAACTCATAGTGATAAGCATAAAGCGTCACACGGCAGGGCAATATCGCGCTTAATCGCTAGGGTAGTGACATGTCACTCACACCGCGGCGTGCGGCTTTCTTCGACGTCGATAACACCTTGGTGCGGGGCTCAACTATCTACTTCCTTGGCCGCGGAATGTACCAGCGCGGTTTTTTCACAAAATCAGATATTTCGCGATTCGTATTAGCAAATCTGAGATTTCGCTTAACAGGAACTGAAAAACAAGATGAGATAAATAGATTTCAAAAATCAGCACAAGATTTTATCGGTGGGCACAATGTTTCTGAAATAAATGCAGTAGCCCAAGAAATTTATGATGAATACGTCTCTCCAGCTTTGTGGGAAGGAACCATTGAAATTGCACAGCGCCACTTAAATGATGGCGTTGAAGTTTGGTTGGTAACTGCCGCACCTGAAGATATGGCAACGCTAATCGCCGAACGGTTGGGATTTACTGGCGCAATTGGAAGTAAGGCAGCCATCGAAGATGGTCATTACACAGGTGCCATGAATGGACCACTCTTGCACGGGCGCGAGAAAGCAACTGCGATACAAGAGCTGGCCAAAGAAAATGGATTTGATTTAGCAAATTGTTTTGGATATTCAGATAGCCACAACGATTTACCACTTCTATTAACTGTGGGAAATCCATCTGCAATTAACCCAGATGCAAAGTTGCGGATTCGTGCCTTGCAAGAGCGCTGGCCAATTCACGACTTCCGCCGAATGAGATTTCTAAATCGCTTACTTGGGCCAATGGTCTCTCGCCTCGCTTGGCTCGGAACCAGACTTACCCCCCGCCGAAAACAGCGCTGAGTTTAAAAGCCAATTCGCGCTGCAACCTCACTTGCCAGTAATGTAGGCAAGTTATGGAAACGCGCTCCTTTGCAGATTACTTACGTACCTTGGATGACGCTGCCCTAATTACACTCTTTTCTCATCGGCCGGATCTAGTAACGCCAGTACCGCCTGATGTTGCATCACTTGCTGTGCGTGCAACTTCTGCGCCAAGTTTGGCGCGGGCAATTGATGCGTTAAATGCTTGGCAATTTCAAGTGCTTGAAGCTTGCGCCGTTGTCGCTGAACCATTTAATGAAAAAAATATTGCCTCACTCACTGACAAAGCAGCGCTCTTTGTTATCCCTGGTTTAATCGAACGTGGCTTGATTTACTCAGGAAAAGATGGACTTTATCTGCCAACAACTGTGCGCGAAGTTCTTGGCAGCGATATTGCCGGACTTGGTCCACAATCGATGGCAAAGCTAAATTTAAAGAAGTTAGAAGAAGCACCACCGGCAGCAAAGAAAGCGTTAGATGCCATGGTTTGGGGGCCTCCACGCGGAACCGTTGCTGATGTAAAAAAACCAGGCGCAGGAGTTCAATGGTTACTGGAAAATGATTTTGTAGTTGTAGCAAATTCTCATACTGTTTTGATGCCGCGCGAAGTTGCGATCCATTTACGGGGTGGCAAAATACATAGAGAACTGTTTCTTCAGACACCAGAGCTAGTAAGTGATAAGCGAGATGGCAAGAGTGTTCAACTTGCAGCGATAGCTAATGTTTCAACTTTCTTACGCTGGACTGAAGAAATACTCAACTTCTGGGCCCAAGAACCTGCAGATGCGCTGCGTTCTGGTGGGCTAGGCGTTCGAGATTTAAAGATAATTTCAAACCACCTTGGAGTCGATTCCAACTGCGCTGCATTCGTAGCTGAACTCGCTTATCTGGCCGGCCTGTTATCAATTGAAGCCGACGATCGCATTCTTCCTACTAGCCAATTTGATATT
>JBIIPL010000043.1:0-9782 GCA_044342645.1 Candidatus Planktophila sp.
AGGTGTTAGCGGATCGGGTAAGTCAACACTTATAAACGATATTTTATATACGACCCTTGCTAATAAATTAAATGGAGCGCGCTTAGTACCAGGTCGCCATCGCACTATTTTGGGGATTGAGTTACTGGATAAAGTTGTTCATGTTGATCAATCTCCAATCGGACGTACCCCTCGTTCAAATCCGGCTACATACACCGGTGTATTCGACAAGATTCGTGCGCTATTTTCAGAGACAACTGAAGCCAAGATCCGTGGATACCAACAAGGTCGTTTCTCATTTAACGTCAAAGGTGGGCGCTGCGAAAATTGTTCTGGCGATGGAACCATCACGATCGAGATGAACTTCTTGCCTGATGTTTATGTGCCTTGTGAAGTTTGCCACGGCGCGCGATATAACCGTGAAACTCTAGAAGTCCATTACAAAAATAAGACAATCGCCGAAGTACTCAACATGCCGATCGAAGAAGCCAGTGGCTTCTTTGAATCGGTGCCAGCGATTGCACGCTACTTGAAGACGCTCAGCGATGTCGGACTTGGATATGTTCGATTAGGGCAATCGGCACCGACTCTTTCAGGTGGGGAAGCGCAGCGCGTAAAACTGGCTACAGAACTACAACGTAGATCAACTGGCCGCACGATTTATGTACTTGATGAACCAACTACGGGTCTGCATTTTGAAGATGTCAATAAGTTGCTGACCGTCCTCAATCGCTTGGTAGATACCGGAAATACCGTTGTCGTTATCGAACACAACCTTGATGTAATTAAATGTTCAGACTGGGTGATCGATATGGGACCAGAAGGTGGTTTCCGCGGAGGCAAGGTAATTGCAGAGGGAACGCCGGAAGATGTTGCAATGGTTAAAGAGAGTTACACCGGCCATTACTTGGGAGAGATATTGGCGAGCAATCACGCGCCAGCGAAGAAAAAAGCTGCCGTGAAATAGATGTCCGATCCTGCAAGTTATCGCCCGAAGGAGATTCCTGAACTCCCTGGTGTCTACCGTTTTTATAATGGTAAAGATAAGGTCATTTACGTTGGTAAGGCGAAGAATCTAAAGAATCGATTGACTACATATTTCGGTGCCAATCTAGCGCGCAAGACCCATCGCATGGTGCACGAGGCCGTTCGAGTTGATTGGACAATCGTTGGTACCGAGCTAGAAGCTCTTGCCCTTGAATTCTCCTGGATCAAGCAATATCAACCTACCTATAACGTTCAATTCAAGGATGACAAGTCTTATCCATACCTGGCAATAAGTATGGAAGATGAGTTTCCCCGCATTTTTATTACCCGAAAAGAGAAACGAAAAGGACTTAAGTATTTTGGTCCTTACACAAATGCTTGGGCGCTACGAAATACTTATGAGGTACTCCTAAAAGTCTTCCCAGTTCGCTCTTGCAGTGAAGGTAATTTTAAACGGGCCCAACGCAGTAAGCGTCAATGTTTACTCGGGGATATCGGCAAGTGCGCTGCACCTTGCGTTGGGTGGGTCACTCCAGAAGAACATCGCGAAATCGCAGTTAAGTTAGATTCCTTTATGGAAGCAGGTATGGAAGATATTCTTCCTAAGTTACGCGATGAGATGGACATGGCTTCCGGCCGTGAAGAGTTCGAACGAGCCGCACGAATTCGCGATCAGATTGAATCTTTTGAAAAGGCGCAGAGATCTACGCAAGGAAATCTCTCGGATGATCTAGATGGTGATTTCATTTCCATTCATGAAGAAGGCCTGCACGCAGCGGGGTCAATCTTTATGGTGCGCCGGGGATCAATCAAAGGCTCCAGATCTTGGATTGTGGATCAAGAAAGGGCTCTAGAAGGAGACGATCAAGTCGCATCGCTCTTCTTTTCGATTTACAACGGGGCAGCACCGGCCGATATCCCTAATGAGATTTACTTGAATCGCGAACCAAATGATCAGCTGGCGCTAGAAGGTTGGCTGAGTGAATTACGCGGCGCGAAGGTAGCGATCAAGGTTCCGCAGCGTGGCGAGAAAGTTGAACTTTTGCAGACCGTAGATCGCAACGCACATTACGCCCTGATTCAATTCTTAAGTAAGCGCGCCACTGATGCAGCGGTCAGCGGTAAAGCGCTACTGGAAATTGAAGAGCAGCTGCAGTTGAAAAGAACTCCGTTACGGATTGAGTGCTTTGATATCTCAAATATCTCGGGAACATCAGTTGTGGCATCGATGGTCGTATTTGAGGACGGTTTGGCGAAGAAGAGTGAATATCGTCGCTTCATTATCGATACCACCACAGCCTCTGATGACACTCGCGCAATGCACCAAGTAGTTACTCGCAGAATGAAGCGTCTCTTAAATGATCGTGCAGCTGATGAATCTGATGTCGCCGAAATTGGTGGCAAGTTAAGTAAGTTCTCATACCCACCTCAGTTAATTGTTGTTGACGGTGGAGCGCCACAGGTTGCCGCGGCGCAACGCGCCTTAGATGAATTAGGAATTACCGATGTTGCACTCTGTGGTTTAGCCAAGCGTTTAGAAGAAGTCTGGCTGCCAAGCAACTCTGATCCGTTGATCCTGCCGCGCACAAGTGAAGGAATGTACTTACTGCAACGGATTCGCGATGAGGCGCATCGCTTTGCAATCACCTTCCACAGATCGCGACGCTCGAAAGTTATGTTGGAATCTGTCCTTGATGAGATTCCGCAGATGGGCCGTTCCCGGCGCGCTGCATTGTTAGATCAATTTGGATCAGTCGCCGCATTACGTAAAGCGAGCTTGCACGAATTAGCGCTTACTCCAGGGATTGGCCAAAAAATCGCCGAAATCATCTACGAACATTTGCAGCGCCAACGTGAAGGCGCAGAAGTGCAGGCCGTAGATATGCAGACGGGGGAGATCCTATGAATTTAGAGTTCCTTGACAGTGCAGGCACAATGTAGCCATGGCCAATAAAGAGTTATTGATCGTAACCGGAATGTCTGGCGCCGGAAGATCCACGGTCGCCCATGCTCTGGAAGATCTAGGTTGGTATGTTGTTGATAATTTGCCTCCTGCACTGTTGCCAGAACTCGCGACGCAAACTAAGAGTTCTGAAATCGCATCCCTTGCAGTCGTAGTCGATGTTCGTGGAGGCAAGTTCTTTGATGCCTTAAATAACGCGCTACAAACCCTTAAATCAAGTGGCGTTGCATATCGCTTACTATTTTTAGATGCAACCGATCAATCACTGGTGCAACGTTTTGAATCAACACGTCGCCCACATCCGCTGCAGGGCAAAGATCGCATAGTCGATGGCATAGAACGCGAGCGCACCAAACTTGAGGAGCTTCGTTCGCAAGCCGATGCAGTAATTGATACCTCGAACCTCAATGTCCACCAACTAGAGAAGAGAGTCGGCGAGATTTTCTCCGCAGGAATGTTAGATGCGATTCGCATTAACGTTCTATCTTTTGGGTACAAGTACGGGATTCCAGTTGACGCTGATCTGGTTCTTGATTGCCGCTTTATCCCCAATCCACATTGGATTCCCGAACTTCGCCCCCTCACAGGGTTGACTACCGAAGTTTCCAATAAGGTTTTAGGCAGCGAAGGCGTTACAGAATTCGTCAAGAGTTATGTATCTGTAATCCGCCAGATGATGCCGGGATATCTTCGCGAAGGAAAGAAGTATGTAACCATCGCAATTGGCTGCACAGGTGGAAAACATCGCAGTGTGGCAATTGCCGCTGAAATAGCCCGCCAACTTTCATCGGATCCAACAGATATTGAAATTTCAGCACACGCCACTCATCGTGATGTTGGTCGTGAATGAGTGGTCGTAGCCCTCGCGTAGTTGCATTAGGTGGAGGACACGGTTTAGCTGCCACGTTATCTGCTTTGCGTGGAATTACCTCAGAGATCACCGCGATTGTTACGGTCGCCGATAACGGCGGATCAAGTGGACGTTTACGTGATGAATTCGCAATCATCCCACCTGGTGATTTGCGCATGGCTTTGGCTGCACTTTGCGCCGATGATGAATGGGGCCGCAGTTGGGCCGAGATAATGCAATATCGATTTCAAAGTGATGGTCCACTTGATGGTCACGCTGTTGGAAATCTTTTATTGGCCGCGCTCTGGAATAAAGGTGAAGATCCAGTCGCCGGACTTGATCGTGTTGGTTCGCTCTTAAAAGTAATTGGTCGAGTTCTGCCAATGTCGAAAGATCCTTTAGATATTGAGGCAACTTTTACCAATTCGACTGGAAGATTTATAGTAAAAGGCCAAGTCGAAGTGGCAACAGCGAAAGGTCGCTTGGAATCTTTGCGGCTGCAACCAGAAAATCCTGCCGTACGCGAAGAGTCGCTCAAGGCGATAGAAGAAGCTGATTGGATAGTTATGGGGCCAGGTTCTTGGTTCTCTAGCGTCCTGCCACATTTACTGGTTCCCGAACAACGCCAAGCAATCATTAACTCATCAGCTAAGAAATTTCTAATTCTAAATCTGGATTCTGCTAGCGCTAATGGTCAAGCTTTTAGTACAGGTGAATTCGCGGGCTACACTCCGCTCGAACATATCGAAATCTTGCAGGAATATGCTCCTGGCCTACGCTTTGATTATCTGATTGCAGATGAGAGCCTTGATTTGCAAGGAGATAAGATTCACAATCATCTTTCAAGTACAGGTGGAGAGTTATTGGTGGCGGATCTGCGCGATAACGCCACATTGATTCATCACAGCTCGAAAAAATTGACCTCGCTTTTCGCACACATTGCCAGCGAAACCCTGCTTGGATAAGCCCATGGCAATGACCGCAGCAGTCAAAGACGAACTCAGCCGTCTTTCAGTAACTAAGCCTTGCTGCCGCAAAGCCGAAGTTTCTTCACTTCTGCGTTTTGCCGGTGGTTTACATATTGCAGCTGGAAAAGTTGTAATTGAAGTGGAACTTGATACCTCGCAGAGCGCGCGTAGGCTCAAGAAAGATATCGCAGATATTTATGGACACGACAGCGATCTCGCTGTTCTCTCATCGAGTGGACTCCGCAAAGGCAGTCGGTATGTCGTAAGAGTTATTGAGGCAGGCGATGCACTTGCTCGTCAGACTGGTTTGATCGACAGCAATGGTCGACCAGTTCGTGGTCTTCCGCCACAAGTAGTTGCTGCAAATATTTGTGATGCTGAAGCAGCGTGGCGTGGTGCATTTATTGCACACGGCTCACTTACTGAACCAGGAAGATCATCCTCACTTGAGATAACTTGCCCGGGACCAGAAGCAGCGCTGGCGCTAGTTGGTGCGGCGAGGCGTCTAGGAATTACCGCCAAAGCGCGCGAAGTTCGTGGGGTTGATCGTGTTGTTATTCGGGATGGCGATGCAATCGGAGTACTGCTGACACGCTTAGGCGCTCACGAAAGCGTTCTGGCCTGGGAAGAGCGACGAATGCGGCGCGAAGTTCGTGCGACTGCAAATCGCTTAGCAAATTTTGATGATGCAAATCTGCGACGTTCAGCGCGCGCTGCTGTTGCAGCCGCCGCTCGAGTGCAACGCGCTATGGAAATTTTGGGACCAACGATCCCAGATCATTTAAAAGAAGCTGGGGAATTACGAATTAGCCATGGCCAAGCAAGTTTGGAAGAACTCGGTTCTCTCGCGACGCCACCTATGACTAAAGATGCTATTGCCGGACGAATTCGCCGCCTCTTAGCGATGGCTGATAAACGCGCCGGCGAGCTAGGTATTCCAGATACTGAAGCGGGCCTTTCACCAGATCTTCTCAATTAGTTAATCTTTCTGAGCGTAATTCCTACGCAAAAGTAACCGCGCGTGGCTGGTAACATTAGCCACGACCCCAATGATGTGGCAGTTTTATTGCCGTATACCTATCTAGTGCTACTTACAGTGGCAAAGGGTCCTTACACTTCTAAAGCGAGGTTTTCACGTGATTAATGTTGGAATTAATGGATTTGGACGAATTGGCCGCAACTTCTTTCGCGCCGCACTCACTAACCCGAATATAAATATCGTAGCTATCAACGATCTAACCGATAACGCTACCTTGGCTCACCTTTTAAAGTACGACTCAATCTTGGGCCGCTTAGGTCTTGAAGTTACATATACCGAAGACACTATTACTGTTGGCGGAAAGACGATGAAGGTATTTGCAGATCGCGATCCAGCGAATCTTCCTTGGGCATCAGTTAAGGCCGATATTGTTATTGAATCTACTGGACACTTCACCAAAGCCGCCGATGCGAAGAAGCACATAACCGCAGGCGCAAAAAAGGTAATCATTTCTGCTCCAGCATCTGATGAAGACATCACAATCGTTATGGGCGTAAATCACGATAAATACGACCCAGCCAGCCATCACGTCATCTCTAACGCATCTTGCACAACTAACTGTCTTGCACCAATGGCTAAGGTTCTTCAGGATAACTGGGGAATTGTTAAGGGTTTAATGACAACTATTCACGCCTACACAAATGATCAAGTGATTCTTGACTTCCCTCATAAAGATTTGCGCCGCTCACGTGCTGCAGCAACAAATATGATCCCAACATCTACAGGTGCTGCAAAGGCGATCTCTCTAGTAATGCCAGAGTTAAAGGGCAAGCTAGATGGATATGCAATGCGCGTCCCAGTCCCAACTGGATCTGCAACAGATCTAACTGTTGAACTTGCAAAGGAAGCAACCGCAGCAGAAATTAATGCGGCAATGAAGGCCGCCGCAAATGGCGCGCTAAAGGGTTACCTTTCATACACAGAAGATCCAATTGTTTCCTCCGATATCGTCACCGATCCTTCATCTTGTATCTTCGACTCTGGACTAACCAAGGTAATCGGAAATCAGGTAAAGGTTGTTGGTTGGTATGACAACGAATGGGGTTACTCAAACCGTCTGGTTGACCTCGTAGGTCTTGTCGGAAAATCTCTCTAATTTAGATGGGCGATTCTGCAATTAATAAACTGCAAAGTTTTGATGTAGCCGGCCAAAGAGTATTCCTTCGCTGTGATCTGAACGTTCCGTTAAAGGATGGAAAGATCACTGATGATGGACGCATTCGCGCCTCTTTGCCGACTATCAAAACGCTTCTAGCAAATGGTGCAAGTTTGGTGATTGCCGCACATTTAGGACGCCCCAAAGGTGAAGCAAAACCAGAGTTATCTTTAGCACCTGTTGCGGCACGTTTATCAGAACTTCTCGGAACTCATGTGATCTTCGCTGGCGCAGTAACAGGACCAGATGTAACAACAGAGGCGCAGGCTTTAAAGAGTGGTGAAATTCTTTTGCTGGAGAACATTCGCTTTTCTGCTGCTGAAACATCTAAAGATGAATCAGAGCGAACTGAATTTGCAAAAGAGTTAGCAGAACTAGCCGATCTTTATGTAGGAGATGGCTTTGGTGCAGTGCACCGCAAGCACGCTTCAGTCTTTGATCTACCAAAACTTCTTCCACACGTCGCTGGCACATTGGTGGCCGCTGAGGTCGAAGTCCTTAAGAAGTTAACGCAAAACCCGGAACGTCCTTACGGTGTTGTTCTTGGCGGCGCAAAAGTTTCTGACAAAATTGGCGTTATCTCTAACTTGCTCGGCAAGGTAGATGTTATGGCAATCGGTGGGGGAATGGTCTTCACTTTTCTAGCAGCGCAAGGGAAAGAGATCGGCTCGTCACTGGTTGAAAAAGATTTAATAGAAACAGTACAAGGTCTAATTAAACAAGCAGCTGCTGCGGGAGTCACCTTAGTTCTACCAACAGATATCGTCGTTGCTCCAAAGTTTTCTGCAGATGCGCCCGCTACTTTAGTAAGCGCTGATGCAATCCCTTCAGACCAGATGGGGCTAGATATTGGACCAGAATCTGCAGAAGCATTTGCAGCGGCAATTAAGAAATGCAAAACAGTATTTTGGAATGGCCCAATGGGCGTATTTGAATTCCCAGCATTTGCCAACGGAACTAAGGTCGTTGCACAAGCGCTTACTGAAGTATCTGGCATTTCTGTTGTTGGAGGCGGAGATTCAGCGGCTGCGGTTCGTGCCCTTGGTTTTGCAGATAGCGACTTTGGATATATTTCAACTGGCGGAGGCGCTTCCTTGGAATACTTGGAAGGTAAGGAACTACCAGGGCTAACCGCCCTAGATCTCTAGCGTTTAACATATTCGTAATGGCTTTAGTATTGTTGCAGTAACTATTTAAAGGAGCAGATCATGCGTAAGCCGCTAATGGCAGGTAACTGGAAGATGAATCTAAATCATCTTGAAGCAATAGCAGTTGCCCAAAAGTTGGTCTATTCACTAGGCGATAAAGATTATGACGCGGTAGATATCGCGATAATTCCGCCATTTACCGATATTCGTTCGATTCAAACCCTGATCGATGGTGACCGTTTACGCCTGCTCTATGGTGCACAAGATCTTTCACCTGAGACCAGTGGCGCATTTACTGGCGACATCTCCGGTCATATGTTGGCCAAGTTAGGTTGCACCTTTGTAGTAATCGGCCACTCGGAACGACGTGCTATCCATAAAGAAGATGATGCGCTAGTTAACCGCAAGATAAAGGCTGCACTGGCAAATGAGTTGACGCCGATTTTCTGCGTCGGTGAAGAACTATCAATTCGCGAATCAGGTGCGCATGTTTCGCACGTTATCCGCCAGGTTCGCGCAGGTTTGGAAGGATTTACAAAACCAGATCTCAAAAAGATCGTGATCGCCTACGAACCTGTTTGGGCGATTGGCACTGGAAAGACTGCAACTCCGGAAGATGCTCAGGAAGTCTGCGCAGCAATTCGTGAAGAAGTTGGCTCAATCGGATCTGCTGAAATTGCATCGAACATGCGAATTCTGTACGGCGGATCTGTTAAATCTTCCAATATCTCCGAAATTATGAAACAGGCTGATGTTGATGGCGCACTTATCGGGGGAGCGAGCCTAGATCCTGAAGAATTGGCGAAGATCGCCAAGTTCTACGCGGCAGAAAGCGCTTAAGGCCCGCCGGGCATCTAGTATCCTTACCTTCTACCAAAAACATTAGGGGTTGTTCATCGTGGCTCTAGCTCTCTCAATCTTGTTGGTCATCACATCACTTTTGATGATCTTGCTCGTTCTGCTCCATAAAGGAAAAGGCTCTGGCCTATCTGATCTTTTTGGTGGCGGAATCTCTTCGAATTACGGTGGCTCATCTGTAGTTGAGCGAAACCTAGATCGCATCACAATTGTAGTTGGTGGTATTTGGTTCGGCGGCGTTGTCGCGCTAAGTCTTGTTTTGAAGGGTTAATAAATGGCAAGTGCAATTCGCGGAAGTCGTGTCGGCGCTGGCCCAATGGGCGAGGCTGAACGCGGAGATCAGATTGAACGCGCCACTGTTTCATATTGGTGCAGCAAGGGACACGAAGTTCGCCCCTCATTTGCTGTTGAAGAGACCGTTGTAATTCCTGCCGAATGGGATTGTCCAAAGTGCGGATTACCTGCTGGTCGCGATCGTAACAATCCACCAAAAGCAGTCGTTAATATTCCGTATAAGACACATTTAGCTTATGTAAAAGAGCGTCGCACCGATACTGAAGGCGCGAAGATCCTCGAAGATGCTCTGCGCAAACTTCGTGGAGATGACGAGTAGTTAAAGAGCTTTAGCAGCACTTATAAGTTGAGTTATACCCGCACTTCGTTCCAGTAGGTTCAGGCGAAGCAGCGGGTATTTTCTTGCCCCGAGCGCTCGGAAATCACCAATCGCTTGCGCTATAAGCAGGGTTCCGAAATCAAAGGCCTGACCCGGTACAGCGAAGTTTGATTTGGTTGAGCCCGTTATTTGTAAGAACGAGCCATTTTGTTGACCACCTT
>JBIIPL010000044.1:0-9781 GCA_044342645.1 Candidatus Planktophila sp.
CAAACTTCAACGTAGATAGATCCGCTAGCAACAGTTGAGCGGGTTACAAACTTTTCACCGCAACCACAAGTTACTTGGGTCTCTTTATATTCTGGGTGGATCTCTGGCTTCATTCGTTTTCCTTTTCTATGTCTGGGTCCGCATTTCAGCGGTGAACCAGGGCATCACCATGGGATATGGCTAGGTGCTTATCCTCTCGCGAAAAGAGAAAACCGCAAAATCCGTGCGGGGGACGCACAGATCTTGCGGCTTACTTGTCCCTAACTCGAGAAAGATTTAAGCCTTTGGCGCTTTTGGTGCCTTAGCTGGCTTACTTGGTTTTACCAAAGCATCTTTTGCTGCCTTCGCAGTTGCAGCTGCTGCAGTAACTGCTGCTTTGCGCACATCTCTTGCGGCCTTCAACTGCGCATCAGTTGTAACAGTTGCCAGCGCTACTTGGAAATCTGCCAACGCCTTTGCATTTGCGGCACGGAGGGTGTCAACAATTGCGCGATGTGCAGTGAGATAAGTATTCATCTGAGATTGGAAAGCTGCTTGTGCTTGGGCACGAGCGATCGCTGCATCTTTAGTATCTGCAGCAGATGCGGATGAAACTCCGCCGAATAGTGATGTTGCGATAATTGCTGTTGCTAGAAACTTCTTAGTAGCTGACATTTTCATCTCCCTCTTAGCTCACCGGGTGGCTTGCTGATAAGGAGATATTGCGCCTCAACCTTGTGAAGACTTTGTGAAAGCCTTGCGGTCAGACGGTGGGATTAGCGGACTTTGGGCTTAACCCTCGTTTGGACCAGAAGTTGTCTTCTGAATCTGCATCAAGAATTCGACGTTGGACTTGGTGCCCTTCATCTTCTCAAGCAAGAGTTCTAGCGCTGCCTGAGGTTCTAGTGCGTGAAGCACGCGACGTAGCTTCCAGACAATGTTTAACTCTTCACTACCCATAAGGATTTCTTCCTTACGAGTTCCTGATGCAACTACGTTTACCGCAGGGAAGATTCGCTTATCGGCCATGCGACGATCGAGAATAAGCTCCATATTTCCGGTGCCCTTAAACTCTTCGAAGATAACTTCATCCATACGAGATCCGGTATCAACGAGTGCGGTCGCAAGAATTGTTAGCGATCCACCATCTTCAATATTACGTGCGGCACCGAAGAACTTCTTTGGTGGATACAACGCTGCTGAGTCAACGCCACCAGAAAGGATGCGGCCAGATGCAGGAGCTGCAATGTTATATGCACGACCCAAGCGAGTAATTGAATCGAGCAATACGACAACGTCGTGACCGAGTTCAACTAAGCGCTTTGCGCGTTCAATTGCAAGTTCTGCAATCGTGGTGTGATCATCTGCCGGGCGATCAAATGTTGATGCGATAACTTCACCCTTTACAGAGCGCTGCATATCAGTAACTTCTTCAGGGCGCTCATCAACTAGTACAACCATCAAGTGACACTCTGGGTTGTTAGTTGTGATCGCATTGGCGATTGCCTGCAAGACCATTGTCTTACCAGCCTTTGGCGGCGAAACAATAAGTCCGCGCTGCCCCTTTCCAATTGGCGCAATCAAATCAATAACGCGTGTTGTCAAAATATTTGGCTCTGTTTCAAGGCGCAAACGCTCTTGCGGATATAACGGAACTAATTTGCCGAATTCCACGCGACCACGCGCTTCATCAGGAGTAACTCCGTTAATGGTTTCGAGAGTAATCAGCGGGTTGTACTTCTGACGTTGTTCTCCCTCGCGAGCCTGACGTACTTGTCCGGTGACTACATCGCCTTTGCGAAGTCCGTACTTGCGCACCTGTTGCTGTGAAACATAAACATCGTTTGGTCCTGGTAGATAACCACCAGTGCGGATAAATGAATAGTTATCCATAATGTCAACGAGACCGCCAACTGGAACCAATACATCATCTTCACCAACTACAGGCTCACGCTCTTCACGTGGTCCACGATCGCGGTTGCGATCACGACCACGGTTGCGATCACGTCCACGTCCACGGTCGCGACCAGCAAAGTTGCGGTCGTTATCGCGTGGGCCATTGTCGTTACCATCATTTGGACCTTCATCATCGCCGTCATCATCACTTGAATTACTCTGTGAGTTTTCGCGGTTGGAATTCTTCTTTGCATTACGTGCTTCGCGGCGAGCTTCACGTTCAGCCTTTGCGGCTTCGCGGTTTGCGGCCTGTAAATCTGCAATCGCAGTTACAAGTGCATCCTTCTTTAGCTTTGTTGCGCCATCGATACCTAGTTGCGCGGCAACTTCCTTTAACTTCGGAAGGCTCATTGCAGCTAGCTCAGGACTATTTGAACGAATTGGTTCTGCGTCCTTGACTTGATCTTGATCTGTCATCTCTATCTTTTCAGTTGGGGCTTCGTCTATGACCTTGAGGGCCATAAAAGCGCTAAGCCTGGTTATTTGGAATTGATTACCTGCCGACTTTCACCGTAACTTCCGGCTGAGCAAGTGAAGTAACCATAGCACCCCAACGGCAATTACAGAAGTTCGGCTCCGCTGCGAGAAATCTCAAGGGATTTAGCTTCAAATTTACTGCCTGCAGCGCGAATCAATTCGGCTACATCAGATTCGCTACCTGTGTGTAAGGCAAGAACAGTTGGACCAGCCCCTGAGATAAATGCGGCAACGCCTGCTCCACGCAATTTATTTAGCAGCGCAAATGATGCTGGCATCGCTTCACTGCGATAAGACTGATGCAAGAAATCTTCAGTCGCTCTAAAAAGTAAATCGGGGCGCAAAGTAAGGGCGTGTACCAAGAGCGCAGAGTTAGCAGAATTTTGCGCAGCATCGCGATGGGGAATTGTCTCAGGCAACATCTTGCGCGCCTTTGCTGTTGCAACTGCAGTGGAGGGAATAAATGCGACCGCGCGGATGCGAGTATCAACGCTTAATGAAATTGCCTGCGCAACGCTCTTTCCGTGCTGATCTTCTTGCCAAGCAACAACTGCGTTTCCATAAAGAGCAGCGGCCACATTATCGGGATGGCCTTCCATCTCAGTTGCCAGTTGTAATAATTTTTCATCATTCATCTTATCTAGTCCGGTTAAAACTAATGCGCGCGCTAGCGATAAACCGCCGACTATCGCACTTGCCGAAGAACCAAGTCCGCGACCATGTGGAATTACATTTAAGGCGCGAACCGCAATTCCTTTCGGCTTGCCACCAAGGAAATCGAAACCTTTATACAGCGCTTTAACAAGTAAATTTTTATCAGTGCGTGGAACTTCATCTGCGCCTTCACCGGTTACATCAATATCTAAGCCAGCATCATCTAAAATCTGCGCGACATATCGATCGTGCATACCGAGCGCTAAACCAAATGAATCAAAGCCAGGACCTAAATTGGCGCTAGACGCCGGGACCTGAACTTGGATTGGATTGGCTTTAAATGTTGGTTTAGCCATAGCTATTACTTTAGACCCAACGCCTTTGCGGCAGCGACTGCGTTAACTTTTACAATCTTTGGCTTAGCAAATTTCTCAAGTGCCCAAGAAATATCTTTTAATCCGTGGCCAGTAACAGTGATGACAATTTTCTTGCCTTTAGGTAACTTGCCCGCCTTCTTATACTTAATTAGCCCTGCAATACCCGCAGCAGATGAAGGTTCAACAAAGACGCCTTCTTTGCCAGCAACTAGTGCGTAAGCCGCCAAAATTTCTTTATCAGTAACCGAGTCAATTACTCCGCCTGATTTATCACGCGCTTCAATCGCTTGGTCCCAAGATGCTGGATTGCCGATACGGATCGCTGTCGCAATTGTCTCTGGTTTCAAAACTGGCTTGCCTTTAACAAGGGGCGCAGCACCGGCTGCTTGGAATCCAAACATTTGTGGAAGGGAATTAGAAATACCATCTTTGCGGTATTCGTTATAGCCCTTCCAGTAAGCAGTGATATTTCCAGCATTGCCGACTGGAAGTGCGTGAATATCTGGAGCAAACCCCAACATATCGATTACTTCAAAGGCTGCAGTTTTCTGGCCTTCAATTCGGTATGGATTTACCGAGTTAACAAGTGCGACTGGGTAATTTTCAGATAAATCACGCGCCAGAGTTAAGCAATCATCAAAGTTACCTGCGACCTGCAAAATTTGTGCGCCATGAATGACTGCTTGTGCAAGTTTTCCGGTTGCAATCTTTCCTGCCGGAATCAACACTGCAGAAATCATTCCTGCTTTAGTTGCATATGCTGCAGCACTTGCTGAAGTATTTCCGGTGGATGCACAGATAACAGCCTTGGCACCATCTTCAGCAGCTTTAGAAATCGCCATTGTCATTCCGCGATCTTTAAATGAACCCGTCGGGTTAGTGCCTTCGTACTTTAGCCAAACATCATTTCCGAGAAGCTCAGAGAGATAGCAAGCATAAATTAGTGGAGTGCCACCTTCACGCAAAGAGACAATCGGAGTCTTAGCACTTACTGGCAAGCGATCGCGATATTCCTCAATTACTCCACGCCATTGATGCGCTCCAGATTTCTTGGCTTTAAATAAACTCATGCTGGCATCGCTCCTTCAACGCGGATCACACTTGAAATCTTGTTAACCATATCCATTGCTTTAAGCGATGCAACAGTTGCTTTGAGCTCGCCTTCAGTTGCGCGGTGGGTAACGATTGTTACTTCTGCATCGTTATTTCGCCCAGCTTGGTTAACTGTCTGAATTGATACGCCGTGATTGGCAAATACAGTAGCGATTGCCGCTAAAACACCTGCTTTATCGGCTACTTCAAGGCGAATTAAGAACTTAGTTTTTGTACTTTCAATCGGCGCAATATCGCGATCGGCATAATCTGTCTCTCGTTGGCCAACTGAGTTAAGTGCGATGTGGCGCGCAACCGCAACGACATCGCCCAAAATTGCAGATGCTGTCGGCGCACCACCGGCTCCACGACCATAGAACATCAGCGATCCAGCTGATTCTGCTTCAACAAATACTGCGTTGTAAGCATCGCGAACTGAAGCAAGCGGATGGCTCTTATGCAACATAACAGGATGCACGCGCACTGAAATTTCATCAGCGGGTGTTAACTCTGAAATCGCCAAGAGTTTAATGACGTGATCCATTGATTTAGCAATATTGACATCTTCCAAGGTGATTTTAGAAATACCTTCTCGGTAAACATCATCAACAGTTACGCGTGTGTGAAAGGCAAGGCCAGACAAGATTGCCGCTTTAGCCGCCGCATCAAAGCCTTCTATGTCGGCAGTTGGATCCGCTTCTGCATAGCCCAACGCTTGTGCTTCCTTCAAGACATCGGCAAATTCACGGTTATCTTCATGCATCTTGGTCAAGATGTAATTTGTTGTGCCATTTACGATGCCCATCAAACGAGTTACGAAATCACCAGCAAGTGAGTCTCGCATTGGGCGAATAATTGGGATAGCTCCGGCAACTGATGCTTCGTAGTAAATATCTTCACCCTTGGCATATGCAGCGGTAAACATTTCAGCTCCGTGGCTCGCCAAGAGTGCTTTATTTGCAGTAACAACAGATTTGCGGTTTTCGATCGCAGTCATAATCAATTCACGCGCTGGTTCGATGCCACCAATTACTTCAATAATTAAATCGATCTCTGGATCATTCACAACCGAAAAAGGATCGGTAGTAAAGAGCGCTGGGTTGATTCCTTCATAAGGCTTAATTGTGCGCACTGCAATGCGCGCTAATTCAATCTTTACGCCCGCACGAGTTGAAAGCTCTGCTGTATCTGCCAATAAAAGGCGCGCGACTGAACTGCCGACAACGCCACAACCGAGCATGCCGATACGTACAGGCTTATCTGCTGGGCTCATCTGCCTATTCTTTCACATCAAGTGCGAGCAGATCTGCCTCATTTTCGCGACGAACTATTACGCGGGCTTTTCCATTATTTACTGCAATTACTGGGGGGCGGGGCACGTGGTTGTAATTACTTGCCATGCTGCGCCCATATGCACCAGTTGCAGGAATTGCTATCAAATCGCCAGGGGCAATATCTGCTGGAAGTGAAATATCGCGAATAACAATGTCGCCGGTTTCGCAATGCTTACCAACCACACGCGAAGAAATTGATTTCGATGTTGACGTGCGTTGGGCAATGACTGCGTGATATTGCGCGTCATATAAAGATGGGCGGATATTGTCACTCATTCCACCATCGACAGATATGTAACGTCGGGTCGCACCATCTTCTAGAACAACATCTTTTGTTGTTCCAACTTCATACAATGTAAATGTTGTGGGTCCGACGATCGCGCGGCCCGGTTCGATTGAAATCATCGGAATACTTAATTTGTGTTTTTCACAGGCTGCAGTGACGGCGCTACGCAGGGCGGGCATAACTTCGCACGGTTCTAAAGTTTCATCTTCAGGAAGATAAGCAATTCCATAACCGCCACCAAGATCTAGCTCAGGTAACTCTTTGCCGTAGGCATCGCGATATTTAGCAAGAAGTGAGATCAGGCGATCTGCGGCTAGCTGAAATGATTCAGTACCAAATATTTGCGACCCGATATGTGAATGAAATCCACGTAGTTCAAGTTCTGGGTGAGCAAGTACTGCTTCAACGGCTACCCAAGCAGCGCCACTTGCAATCGAAAATCCAAATTTCACATCTTCATGCGCTGTTGAAATTGACTCGTGAGTATGAGCTTGAATTCCGGGAGTCAAGCGCAACATAACTCCTTGCACCTTGTTGTGTTTACGCGCCATCGCCGCCACACGATCTATTTCGTGTAGTGAGTCCATAACAATAGTTTTAACGCCAACAGAAACCGCTTTATCTATCTCTGATAATGATTTGTTATTACCGTGCACTTCAATCTTCGCTGGATCAATACCACCAGCCAGGGCTACTGCTAACTCTCCCCCGGTGCAGACATCAATTCCGATTCCACAATCTTTAATCCACTGTGCAAGTGCAACAGAGATAAAAGCCTTTGCCGCGTAATAAACAGTTCCGGCGTGAGATCCAAATTCATCGCGCAGCGCGTTATTCCATCCGATTGCGCGTTCCCGGAAATCTGCTTCATCGATAAAAAATGCTGGTGTACCAAAATCATTGGCCAACTTCGAGGCAGAAATTCCAGACAGGTGTAGTTCACCATTGGTGAATGAGATATTTCTCGACCACATGGTTTACATCCTTTCCGGTGCGCTGACGCCTAGTAACTCAAGACCATTCTTCAGTACTTGCAGAGTTGCTGCACATAAATTAATTCGAGCGCTGTGTAGCGATGTAATCGGCTCATCTCCCATAGGCAGCACGCGGCAATCAGCGTAGAAACCGTGATAAACCCCGGCTAACTCCTCAAGATAGCGCGCGATGCGATGCGGTTCGCGCAGTTCAGCTGCGCCGGCAACGACTCTTGGAAATTCGGCGAGTGAACCTAAAAGTTCATTTTCACGGTCATGGCTAAGTTGTGCGGGATCAAAGTTTTCTAACCCTGATGGAATCTTTAACTCTGCTGCATTGCGCAATACCGCAGCGATCCGTGCGTGTGCATACTGCACGTAATAAACCGGATTCTCATTTGAATTCCGCTTTAAAACATCAATATCCATCACCATCGGGGTATCAACTGGATAACGAATTAGCGTGTAGCGCGCAGCATCGACCCCAACTTTTTCAACTAACTCTTCAAGGGTGATGATTGTGCCGGCGCGCTTAGAGAGTTTTACCTCTTCCCCACCTTCCATGATTTTCACAAGTTGCCCGATCAAAATTTGGATGTTGTATTCGGGATCATCACCGGCGCAGGCAGAAATAGCCTTTAAACGATGGATATAGCCGTGATGATCAGCGCCCAACATATAGATACAGATATCAAATCCACGTTCGCGCTTATTGATGTAATAAGCAGTATCGGATGAGAAGTAAGTTAATTCGCCATTTGCTTTTACCAGCACGCGATCTTTATCATCGCCAAAATCAGTTGTGCGCAGCCAGGTTGCTCCATCAACTTCAAATACGTGTCCTTGTGTGCGCAACTTATCTAAACCGTGATCGACGCTACCGCCATCGTGTAAAGATCGTTCTGAAAACCAGGTATCGAAATGAGTTCTAAAGGTATCGAGTACCCGCTGTTGATCTTTAAGTTGTAATTGATATGCGCTTTCGCGAAATGCAATAAATCCTTCCGCCGCAGGCAGGGCGGTTATAGCCGGATTGTGCGCAACAACAGATTTTGCCAGGTCAAGAATGTATTCACCTTGGTATCCATCTTCTGGAATTGGTTTGCCCAACGCTGCAGCTTGTACGGATTGTCCAAAGAGATCCATCTGATTGCCGCGATCATTTATGTAAAACTCTCGGGTAACTGTTGCACCAGCTGCACTAAGCACACGACCAAGCGCATCACCCACCGCTGCCCAACGAGTATGGCCCAAGTGAAGTGGACCAGTTGGGTTTGCGCTAATAAATTCCAGGTTTATCTTTACGCCCGCCAATGCGCTGCCGTGTCCGTAACCACCTTGCGCAGTTAAAATCGTGCGCACTAAATCGGCTTGGCTGGCGCGGTTCAAAGTTATATTAATAAAGCCGGGCCCTGCGATATCTACCGCTGAAACTTCAGGAAGTTTTTCCAAATCTTTCTTTAAAAGCTCCGCAACTTCACGTGGATTCTTTCCTGCGGGTTTGGCTAATTGCAGTGCAATAGAAGATGCATAATCTCCGTGATCGCGATTCTTGGGGCGTTCCAGTGGAATATTGGCTGGTACCGAACCAACCAAGTCGCCGCGTTCAATCGCGCGCGCTATCGCACCCTGAATCTGGGCTGCTAATAAATCAGAATGCGAACTCATCAGGCAAGGTTACCCCAGCGGGAATTTTGCATAAGCAGGACTTACCTCTAACCTATGTACCAGAACGTGAGAAACTTAAATTTCTCAAGACGCTCCAGCGGGAGTGGTGAAATGGCAGACACGCAAGTCTTAGGAACTTGTGCTCCGGCGTGCGGGTTCAAGTCCCGCCTCCCGCACCAGCAAGTTAATATTTAAGTATGGCTAAACCATCTCGTGCAAAGATCAAGATGACGCAAGCCAAAATTGCGCGCGAAGCAGCGCAACGTCGTGAAGCCAAACGAGATTCAAAGTACTCGATAAATCGCGAAGAAGTTGATTTAGATGCATACGCTGCAGTCGATGGAGCTTGGGTAGAACTTGGATTATCGGCACCTGCGCGTAGAGCGCTAATTGATGAAGGACTTTATAAGGTCAGCGATTTAAGAAAATACTCTTTAGATGCCATTAAAGATCTGCACGGCATGGGTCCAAATGCGATTCGAATCTTGATTACCGCGATGAAGAAGAGTGATATTTCTTTTCGTAAATGACGAAGCAGTCTTTATCTGTTAATTGGTAATTGCCCAGATCACAAGTGCTGTACCTGCAATTGCCAGGAGTGCCATAACTTCGCGGCGCGCCAGCAGGCTATGCGCTGGCTTTACAAAGGTGACAAGTAGCATCAAAATTCCAGGAGCGAAGATTGCGAGGGAGTTATTAAAGACTTCATCTTTGCCGGTTTGATAGCGAAGATTGATTAAGCTGATTGCTAGCAGTAAATAACTAGCCATACGGTAATTGTTTAGCGCGTACTTACTTATCTTCTCTTCTGTCATATCCCTATCCTACAAATATTAAAGGGGCGCCGGTTTCCCGACGCCCCTTTAACTTTAACTATTTATAAGACGATTAGTGATCGTCCTTCATTCCTTCTGCCATTGACTTCATGCGTGCGATCTTGAAGATTGTTAGACCGAATACGCACTTTGCCAATACGTCAGCGAC
>JBIIPL010000045.1:0-9770 GCA_044342645.1 Candidatus Planktophila sp.
TTCTTAAAGGTGTCTCTGGCAATCGCCCATTCCTGACTCAAGAGCATCGCTGGGTAGCCAAGGTATGGAAAAGAGGTAACTACAGACACTTTATTTCCCATTCCCAGTAGCCAATCGACTAGCGCAACGACGGACCTTCTTCCGGTCTCGTCAATTAACGCAATTGTTTTATTGCGCGGAGGGGAATCAATCAGGTCATCTACCGTTGAAAAGTCTTTGCTATCTAATTTTGAAAACAGCCCAGCGTTCATTTCCCCGCGATATTGTGGCAAATTCCAAGGTGTAGCCCCCACTGCAAATACAACGCCATCGGGGTTTATCTCATCCAATAATTTAGAATCAGCTTTAGTACTAAGGCGCACTTCTGCTTTAAGTTCTTCTAAAACTACAATTCTTGGTTTGATTACATTTAGCCACTCTTCTCTTCCCGGAATCCCAGCGGCTAATAACAATCTGCCGCCAAGTTTTTCACTCTGCTCAATCAGGGTAACTGCAAAGCCTGCTGTCCTTAACGAGATAGCAGCCTCAATTCCTGCAGGGCCTCCCCCGACCACACAGATATGCTTTTTACTTAATGAGCTGACGTGCGTGATTTCTAAGAGTCTTTCCTTACCAGCACTTGGATTTTGAACGCAGCTAAGTGGTAATTTCTGCGAGAGCCTGGTTACGCACTGCTGATTGCAATATAGGCAGGGATAAATAGTTTCAGATTTTCCAGCTAAGAACTTATTTGGCCAATTTGGATCTGCGATAAAGGGTCTGGCGAATGCAACGAAGTCGGCGTTTTTACCCGCGATTACTTCTTCAGCGTGCTCAGGTGTAGGAATTCTTCCCGCAACGACTACTGGCAGACCAGCAACATCTCTCACATATTTAGCGGCATCGACTGCCAGACCAATTGGTCCGCCCATTGCAGGAGTGATCGCAGAAAGGCTGTAATAAGAACCAACAATTATGCTGACGAAATCTAGAATTCCCGCTTCTTTTAACTTTTTAATTACTTGTGCAGACTCTTCTTTAGTCAGCCCACCCTTGACCATGTGATCTGCGCTGATTCGAAATCCAATAAGTACTTTATCGCCCACTTTTTCACGGACTAATGTCAGCGCTTCTTGCAGCGCTCTCATACGATTTTCTAATGAACCACCATATTGATCAGTGCGATAATTTGTTAGCGGTGAGAGAAATGAGCCAAAGAGGTAGTCAGCGGTAACTTGAATTTCTATTGCATCAAAACCAGCGCGCATGGCATTTTGTGCAATTACGCTAATGCGTTCGCTCAGTAGAGCAATCTCCTTATGCGAAATCTCTTTCGGTATCTCGCGCGAAATTACTGATGGATCGGCTGAAGGCGCCCAAGATGGCTGACCGGTTTCGGTCCAACTAGCATTTCGACCGGCATGTCCAATAGTCATACTAATTTTTGAACCAAAACTATGGATTCGATCGGTCAATTGCTGCCAATTTGGAATAACTTCTGGATCCCATCCGCGCAAACCTTCGACAATCTCAGCGCGTGAATTCTGTGTTGTGCCCATAGGTTCGGTTACCACCCAACCGGCACCGCCTTCGGCGCGCGCAGATAAGTAATCGATATATCGCTGGGTATAACTAGCGCTGGGGTTAAAACTCGTCCAATGTGGAGCGCAAACAACTCGGTTCTTAAAAGTTTTATTGGCAATGCTCATAGGAGTAAATAATTGGTGAGTCATTTAGAACTTCCAATCGTTGATTCGTAGAATTTCTTTAACTCACTAGAAAACAAATCTGGGGCGCGCAATGGCACTTGCCCATCAAGGCCTTCGAATGCCGTGAACTCTGCGTTAATTTGAGCTGCTAATTTCTTAGATCCTGCAAAGAGAAATTCATTTTCAGCGGCAGAAATTCGAAGCGCGCACTTAACGTTCTTGATTCGCTCTGCAACAGCGTATTTAAATGCTTGCAGATAACCCCAATTGTATTTATCTGAAACCGAGAGCATTTCCAGCACCGCCATATTGCGATCAAGCATTGGTGCGGTAGGCCAGATCTTTTGGTATCTGCGCCAGGCCCAATTTAGGTGTTCGCCATCTTCAGTTATTTCAATATCTGGACACCAATTGGCGATGCGATCAGCGCTTTCCGCTTCTGTATAGAAAGGAACGCCAATTAGGAATAGCCCTGATGCAATATCTGGGAATTGATTTACGACTTCAATTGCCAGGCTGGCTCCTGTATGTGTTCCGCAGATGAGAACTTGGTTATCTCCTGCCCAGCGCTTTATTGATTCACCTATTACTAGCGCATAGTCAGCCATAGTTGAACTCTTGCTAAGTGAATCTGAGTTTCCATATCCCGGAGTATCTGGTGCAAAGACTTGACTCCACTTAGTTAGGGCAGGAATGCACTTTTCAAAGACGCGATTAGATAGCGGGCTCTCGTGCAACAGAACAATTCTTGGGCCTTTATCTCCGGCGCTTAGATAATGAACCTGACCATGGTCGTGGTTCTGATATCCCTTTTTCATCTTAAGCTTTTAGCCCATAGAGTGAAACAGTATTATCGCGCAGCAACTTCTTCTCTGCCGCAGGTTTTAGCGCTAACTCAGTAATTTCATTGCGCGCCCTTAAGTGCGGGATAACCGGGAAATCTGTTCCGAAGATGACTTTATCTTGGCCAAAAGTGTTAATGAAGTGAATCAACTTTTCATCCCAATACTTAGGTGCGTAAGCATCGGTGCCGATATAAACATTTGGATGCTTGTAGGCAACTGCGATCATCTCTTCAGTCCACGGCCAACCAATATGGATACCAATTATCTTTAACTCTGGAAAGTGACAGGCGATGGTGTCGAGCGTCGATGGCTTACCAACTGATGGGAGTGGATTCTCATTGCTGTACCTCAGGCAATGACCAACCTGCATCTGAATTGGAATATCTAGTTCAGCGCATTTGGCATAGAACGGATAGAAGCGCGCATCATCAGGTGACATCTCAAACCAGTGCGGATAGCTATGTGCGCCAATGAATCCATACTCTTTAACCATTAGCTCTAATTCGCGGACTCCGCGCATTCCTGTGTATGGATCGATGCCAATGATTCCTGAGAATCGATCTGGGTGGCTTTGCACAGTGTCATAAACAATTTTTGGATCCAGCAACCAAGATTGTGGCAAACCTACTCGGCCCATCTTTGGCGCAAGCAGAAATGCTCGCTCAATCTTTGCTTCATCCATTAACTCGAGATGTCCCTTTACGCTGACACCTTGTAACAACTTAGGCGCGGAACCAATTTTGTCGCCGAGAAATTCTCTTGACCAAGCAGGTCTTGAGGCAACTACCTCCGGTGTGAATAGATTGCAGACGGCATCGATTGCCCAGTCATCACCATACTTTTTGCTCATGATCGCTCATCCCTAAATTTTGTAGTTTTAATACTAACGTTTTCTACGTGCAAATTACCGATCTCTACTGAAGTAATTTTAGGTGAGACGTTAATTTCCTTTTTAATTTGCGCTGCCAAGGCGATAGCAACAACATCTGATTTTTCACCATCTTTTGTGGCGACCTCGATATTTAATTGATCCTCTGAAAGTCCATCAAGTGGATTTTCCTTGCTAATCAAGATCATGTAATCAAGCACTCCTGGAAACTCACTTACACAACGTTCCAAAACGGCGCGGTCAACGAGCTGGCCACGAATTTTGATTAGTGTTCCGGCTCTTCCTTGATGCGCGATTATTCGACCACCGGATCTTCCGCATTCAGGGCAAGCAGAGCGCGTCAAGCGCACTTGATCCCCAAGCAGATATTTGATCAAAGTAGTTCCGCGACGATCAAGATGAGTAACCGCAAGTGTGCCAAAAGTATCTTCGCTTACTTGCCTGCCGGCCTCATCTAGAACAGAGAAGTAGAAAAGTTCAGGGGCTGGATTGTGAAAACCAGCGCCATCTTTACATTCAACCAGGCCGCACTGTAATTCAGATGCCCCGAGGCTGTTAGAAATTTGTACATCTGCGCCAATTAGTGCCGCAAGTTCAATCAGTGAACTCTTCATCTGAGTTGTGCACGCTTCACCGCTCACAGCAATCATTCGCAGCTTTGGAATAGTCAATTTCTCTTTTGCAATCTGATCTAAGACTTTCTTTACATATGAAGGAACACCCCAAAAAACGGTTGCTTCAATACGCGCTGCAAGATGGGCAACCTCGCTCAAACTTCTGGTGGCTCCAAATTCTCCATCAGCGCTACCGCTCATACCGCAAGCCACATAAGCACCCAAGGTTGCGGCTGCGTGATTGGCGCGCGTCCATGCACCGTGTGGATATTGCGTTAACGGGAATAGATTGAGAATTCGATCCTCAGAATTCATACCCCTTATTTCCGCCATTCGGCGCTGTGTTAACAAGATTGTTCTGAAATCACGAGATGTTTGGTAAATGGGAATCGGCTTGGATGTTGAACCTGATGTATATGCAATATCCCAAATCGGATCGGCAAATTCATCAGGTAGCTGCAACTGAAAGTCATCAAAATTTTCAGCCAAATCCGCTTTAGAAGTCACGGGAAAGTCATCTAACTTTGAGAGATTTAACGAACCTAGCTTTATCCCTAACTTCTGGGATCTATCTTTGTAAAAGGGATGATATTGAGCAATGAGCTCGAATTGCTTGAGCAACTTCTCATTCTGCAGCGAATTTATTGCTTCGGGCGATAGAAAACTTAGATCATCTGATTTCTCTTTGGATGAACTTGCTGAGTGCGCAGTCATCATATTAGCTCGCCAGTTGTTATTACCTTACCCAATCCATATGAAATCAAATCCAAGGCAAAATCGTGCATCTCTTGCGCGGTCCGAATCACTTTATTATCACGCTTAAATTCGAGGCAGGCAGTCAGGTCAGAGAGAACATAAATATCAAAATCACGGAAAACAGCATCAAAGCAAGTAGAGAGAACACACATATGAGTGGTTACTCCACCAATAATTATGTTCTCAGTCTTAAGTGAACGCAGCATCACTTCTAAATTTGTTCCGTAAAAAGCGCTGCTGCGCATCTTGTCTACAATTAGATCGCTGTCATCGGTCTTAATTGCTGAAAATAGCTCCATATTCTCGCCATGATGAATATCTGTCATGTTTAATTTTTGAGTTGTACGCCCATACGGAACCGGTTTTGGTACGGCAAATCTCACCCAGATTATTTGAAATCCTTTGGTGCGCATCTGCTCGGCAAAGCTATTCATCTTCACCGAAAGCTCTTCAGCGCCCGGCACCGCCATACAGGCGCCAACCTTTACAAACTCATTCTGCATATCGATCATGAGAACGACCGTGTTTGATGTGGAGAGTTGAGTTTTCAAAGTGCTCACCAGGATTCTAAGTTTCGGTTACTGAGAAACAGACCAGAAGGCAAATTTCCTCTTTAGTGCCATAACTGTGGAGTGTCCGATGAAACCCATTACCGAAAGAACAATTAAGACCGCGAACATGCCTGCAATATCAAAGTTGTATTGAGTTTGCAGCAATAGTGTTCCGAGTCCTCGTTGTGCTCCAAGAAATTCTCCAACAACTGCGCCCAAAATAGCGAAGACAATACCGATATCTAAGCCAGCGAAAACAAATGGAAGCGCGCTTGGGAATTTAACTTTCTTGAAAATTTGACCTTTGCTAGCCCCAAAAACAGTGAGCATGCGAATTCTCTCGGCATCTGCCGAGTTCAAGCCTTCAATAACGTTGATCAACATCGGGAAGAAGCAAATAACGGCTGCCATCACAATTTTGCTGGAAAGACCGTATCCAAACCAGATCACAAAGAGTGGTGCTAGAGCTACCTTAGGAATAGTTTGGATCGCGGCTACATATGGCATAACCGTTTTTTCTACAACGCGAATTTGTGAAACCGCTGTGCCTAAAGACAAGGCAATCATCGCTGCAATAAAAAAGCCAGCTAAAGCTTCCTGCGTTGTTACCCAAAGGTGTGAATAGAAAATTGGATCGGCCAGCTGCATTCTTAAGCCAGCAAAAACATCTATTGGACCAGGCAGAATGAAGTCGTCAACTCCGCTCCAAATTACTCCATAATGCCAGAGAAATAATCCAGCAATTCCGACTAGAAGAACCGATGAACCTCTTAGCTTTTCTAACGCTTTCTCAGAGGAAGTAGGCGCTTTTGGCTGCAGCAGTGACTCTTTAGTTGCAGTGGTGCTTGTCTCTAAATTTGTCATAATGATTCTCTCTTCCGCAGATTATTCGATCACACTTGAGGCGCTAAAATATTTTCTAATTCGCTGTACGTAGACACCGGCTTCATCACTTGCCATGATTGCCAGATCTCTTGTACGCGGGATGTTGATGTCGATAATTTCGGCTATTCGGCCTGGCCGTGGGCTCAAGACGATTACGCGATCAGATAAAAAGACCGCTTCCGAAATAGAGTGAGTGACGAAGACGATGGTTTGCTTACTTTCTTGCCAGATGCGAATTAACTCAAGGTTCATATATTCACGTGTCATTGCATCGAGCGCGCCGAAAGGCTCATCCATCAACAGCACCGCTGGTGAGTGAACAAGTGCGCGGCAGATTCCTGCGCGTTGCTGCATTCCACCGCTGAGCTCATTTGGATACTTAGATTCAAAACCTTCGAGACCAACCAGCTTGATTAGCTCATCAGCTCGCTGAAGATGCGCTTTCTTATCCAGCTTCTGAACTTCAACTGGAATCATGATGTTCTCTTTGATTGTGCGCCATGGCAAGAGAGTTGGTGCCTGAAAGACCATTCCAACTTCCTTCAGTGGCTTTACTACCTCGTGTCCTGCGATTTTTGCAGATCCAGAAGTCTTTGGGATTAACCCGGCCAGAATGTTTAAAAGGGTTGTCTTTCCGCAGCCTGATGGACCAACAATAGATATGAACTCTCCTTGTTTAATGGAGAAATTAATATCAGAGAGAGCATGCGTTGGTTCAGACTTCTTTGGAAAATAAACTTTATTTAAATCCCCAACACTAATCCAAGACGCACCATTTGGTGCGTCTTGGATTAGATCAGAGGATCTAGATTCATTTGAATCAGATCTCATTATGTTGTTCTAACCGTTCTCTAAGGGATGGATAGACCGTTTCTTTATGAAGTTACAGGCTTGTACTTCTTAGCTTGAGCGATGATCGCCTTGCGATCGAAGTTATTAGCTGCTGCTAAGAAGCGAGGCATCCAAATATCTTCAATCGTGATAGCGCGCTTAATGCTGCCTGCTGCTTGTGCATAAGCCTGAGTACGTAACCAAGCTTGAGTTGAGATTCCGCCCCAAGTCTTTGGCCAGCCTTCTGTTGTACCAGTCTTGCTGATACCAGCAGATTCAAGCCACACAGTTATTGCCTTTGTATCAGGTCCGATTCGATCAGCCTTTGTAGATCCAGCCAACAAAGTGTCGTACTGCTGATATCCAAGGTACATAGCCTTCTCAGGACTTGTTCCGGAGAATGTAAGTGCCTTGTATGCAGCTCTCATGAAACGCTCAATAATTTGAGGATTCTTTTCAGCGAAATCTGCTGTTGTTACCCAAACAAGTGACTGAACACCAACCATGCTTGCAGGGTTCGCTAAGTAACGAAGTGCTGTTCCGGCAGATTCGATTTGAGCGTAGACAGCTGTGTAAAGAGCTAGTGCATCTACTGCGCCAGTTGAAAGTGCATTCGCTGCTGGTGCTCCAAGTCCGACTGGAATGTACTGAGCATCAGTGATTTCCATATCAGATCCTGTGACAACAGCCTTTGCGAATGGGTAGCTACCGGATGCAAGTGAAATGATTCCGATTTTCTTACCCTTTAGGTCAGCGCCAGTCTTGATTGCGCTACCAGGCAATACTGCAATTCGCCATGGCCAGTTTGTTACCAAACTACCAACGACCTTTAGCTTTACGCCTTTTTCAACTGCTTGCATTACTGAACCTAAATCTGCGCCAGTTATATCTGCAGATCCGCTACCAACTGCCTGTACAGCAGCTGCTGATCCACCAGTTAATAGGTTTGTTGCAGTTAGCTTCTCAGCTGCAAAGTAACCCATACCTTTTGCAACGCCTTGAATTGCAACGTCGTTATTTGCTTGGATTGTTGCTGATGCAACTGCAATTCTGATGTTGCCTGGTGCGTACTGCCAAGTTTGCTTCTTTCCTTCTTTAGTACAAAGAAGAATTCCAATTACTGCAGGATAAGCTTGGTCTCCTGCCTTAGGGCAAGCAGCGCCAATCTTTGCAGATGAAGGTGCTGCGCTTGAACTTACAGTGCCGAGAGTTGATAGCAACAGAGCTGAAGCTAAGACTGCTACTAATGATCCAACTTTAACTTTTCTTTTTGTAAATGTGTTTGAGTCGTGCATCAAGGGAGTCCTTTCAGAGACTGTTTTTCCTTCGGTCAGGGCACCAAGGAGTTTGCAAATCTATGAGTCTGAGCGTCAAGTGTCAACACTTTTTGGGGTGTCTACTAGAGAGTAATTAAGGGGCTTGGCTATATCTTTTTGTTATAACTATTTTTTTTGTGGCTTGCAATCGTTATCAGGCGTTGCGGTAATCAAGCAATCCCCCAATTCCAAGATTCCTGAATCCAAGATGCGCTCTGTAACCGCCTGTGTATACTGAAATCCGAGCTCAGGAGCGACAATTCTATGTCTCAAATAATGACACCAATTGAAATTGGTGGAGTTCAAATCAAAAATCGGGTCTTCTTGCCTGGGCACACAACAAATTTTGGCTTAAATAATTTACCGACAGAGCGCAACGCCAACTACCTCGCTGCAAGAGCGCAAGGTGGAGTTGGTTTAATAATAACCGAAGCGATTCGAGTTCACCCAACTAGCGCCGGACGAAGTTCCACACTTGGCTCATCCGATGATCGTTGTATACCAAGTTTCAAGATGCTTACCAAAGCAGTTCATGCCAACGGTGCAAAAATTTTCGCACAGATAATGCATGCTGGACGACAAGCAAATGGCGATGCAACACACACTGCCGCGTGGTCTGCATCAACAATCCCCTGGACAAGAGGCGGACAAATTCCGCATCACATGAGCCAGTCAGATATAAACATGATGGTTAAAGCATTTGGTCAATCAGCAAGACGGATGCAGGAATCAGATTTTGATGGATTAGAAGTTCACTTAGGGCATGGTCATTTACTTCAACAGTTTTTATCACCCGCCAGTAACAAACGCGAAGATGCTTACGGTGGATCTCTAGAGAATCGAATGCGCTTTACCGTTGAAGTTCTGACAGAAATCTTCAAACGAGTTCCTGATATGTGTGTGGGAATTAGAATAAGCGCAGATGAATTTATGCCTAGCGGCCTTGATCCTGAGGCGATGCTAGAAATAGTTGCAAAATTAAACCAGAGCTTTAAATTAGATTTCATACACGTAAGCCACTCCGCGTATCACGGCTCCCACACAATTGCGACGCAAATTGCAGACATGAGCTTTCCGCACGCTGCATTTAAGGATAACGCCGCGAAGTTTAAGTTAGCTTTTCCAAATACACCCATTTTGGCTGTTTGCAGATTAGATAACATAACTGCAGCTGCAGAATTAATCGATAATCATGAAGCAGATATGGTTGGGCTGGCGCGGCCACATATTGCAGATCCAGAGATAGTAAATAAGTTTAATTCCGGGCGCAATTCCGAAGTAACATCTTGTATTGCTTGTAATCAAGAGTGCATCGGTCGAGTCGAAAAGAATCTACCGATTTCTTGTGTGGTAAATCCAGAAGTTGGTGCCGAAGCGAAATGGGTAGAGATACGT
>JBIIPL010000124.1:0-3420 GCA_044342645.1 Candidatus Planktophila sp.
TTTCTGCAGTTCATCAATTCTCTTTGGAATGTCACGTTCCATCTTGCCGTTATTTATGGTGGAAGATATGAAATCTACTGCCGGATACCTTGGGCTTGGCTTTACTATTTCATCAGTGATTCAGGGGGTATTACTTCTTAAAGCAGGCGGCCTCTCGGATACAAGAGGCAGAAAATACTCCGCCCTTTTGGGAACCGCGCTTTTGGGAATTTCAGTTCTAGTTTTGGTGGGAACGGTTAAACCCTGGATGTTCTTACTCTCTATGGTTATCGGCGCCTTTGGTTCAATTTTCTTGGCATCAACCGCGGCAATCGTGGGCGATGTTATGAAAGGCAAAGGCGGACAAGTAATTGCTGTATTCCAAATGTCCGGTGATGCGGGAGCAATGATTGCACCTATCGCACTTGGCTTTATCGCTGATCACTACGGCTTCCGTCCCGCATTTGCCGTAAGTGCCGCTTTAATGTTTTTCGCATTTTTTGTAGCAACAAAATTGCCCGAGACGCGGGCTTCGCATCTCGGGCAATCTCGCTAATATCTAGCTGATTTTATTTAGTCATTGCTACGAAGGATTGAGAGCAATCTCAAAACTTCCATATACAACCAGACAATTGTCACCATCAAACCAAATGCCATACGCCATGACTCCTGTTGTGGAGCGCCAGCGGCGATAGTGCGTTCAATCTGATCGAAATCAAGTACCAAGAAGAATGTTGCAAGTGCAACAGCTGCTACGGCTACTAGTAAGCCTGTTGCTCCACCTGGACGTCCGGTAAACACGGTGATGAGAGAGAAAACTAAGTAACCCATCAACGCACCAAGCATGATGCGAGTGAACTTTGGAGTTACGCGAATTTTTCCACTGCGGTAGGCAACCAAGATTCCGCCGAAAGCACATAGTGTTCCGATTACAGCCTGGCCAACAATGCCTGAATAAGCCTCGTTGTAGATACGGCTAATTGTTCCGAGTGCAAGTCCTTGTGCAGCTGCATATGCAATTACTAGAGGAACTCGAACTTTCTTTGAAAAAATATTTACCATTGCAAGAACAAAACCGCCAACGAAACCAACTAGTGCAAGACCTGGGCTGTTAGCACCCCAAGCAAATGCACCGACTGCGACCAAGACCGCAAACAAAGTAGCAGTGCGCATCACAACATCGTCCATAGTCACACGACCGGTGCGAAGTGATGACGCTGCTGGAGCTGCGTAAGTTGTTTCTAGTGAATCGTTTTCAAGACGTGTTGCATCCATCTGTGCAAAACCACGGTTCGAACGAGTTAGTACTGGATTTGAACTGCGCACTAATTTCCCTTTCTAGGAAATCCGCCCTTTTGGGGACGGGTTAAGTAGTACAAATCTAAAGGTATTTTCCTGAGAATTTCATTTGAAAGCGTTTTGACGCTCATTTTGGGAGCAACCGGGGGTCTGTTTTAGTGCAATCAAACCCTCCACTTAGGAGAGGTGGGCTATTTAGCCTTAACGCTTGTTAATCTCTCTCCATCAAATCTGACGGTGAGGGTAAAGCCAGCCAGTTTCCGAGAAGTTATGATCGAAACATCTCCAAATTCACTTGTTTCAGCTTTGTAAACTATCGATTTAGAACCTTTCTTTGTTGCAGTAATAATCAACTGCTCTTCCACAATATTTGAACTGAGTTCAAGTCTGTACTTACCATCGGTTCTTTTTGAAACCTTCAGAATTGCATAGAAGTCTTCTTCCACTCCATCAACTTCAAGAGCTGGTGGAACTGGTTTTGGATTAGTGGTGGGGGTTGTCGAAGGATTAGTGGTGGGGGTTGTCGAAGGATTAGTTGTGGGGGTTGTCGAAGGATTAGTTGTGGGGGCTGTGGATTCAGGTATGTAAATTGAAAGATTTTTCAAATTATCCAATAGAGAATTCGTAATGTCGAGTAACGAGTTTGCATTGTCCAATAAATTAGAAAAACTCATACACTCTTTATTAACAGTTAGATAGTAAGGCAATTTCTCTATCCAAATGTTTAAATTGGCTGCTATCGACTTCAGTTCTGCTGTGATTGCATTATATTCCACTTGCTTCTGTTGCTGATTAAGTGACTGAAAATTATTTACTCGTGCTTTAATATTTGCGAGTTGATTGTCACTTTCTTTCAATGATAGTGCCGTGCTTTGAGATTGATTTACACAAAAATTTTGTAGATCAAAAGAAGAAGAGTCAACTTCGGGTTTAGTGTAGTTTTCAATCCTCATATTTGAAATTTCATATTCTGCCCACGCGGCAAGTGTGGCCTTATAAAATCCGAAATATTCTGAAATAGGATTTGCGAAATACTCAGCAGGTGGCTCAGGGCGTAATTTTATGTATCGATATCCGCCGCCATCACCAAATTTTGCCTGAACCGCCTCATTAACTAAATCAGAAAAGGCGGCCTGTGCCTCTTGCACAAACACAGCAAACGGTTTGACCTGATTATTCTGAGGTTTAATATAATTTTCCATCCTCATGTTTGAAATTTCATATTCTGCCCACGCGGCAAGCGTGGCTTTATATAATCCAAAATTTTCGGGTTTCGGGTTTGCGAAATATTCTGCGGGTGGCTCGGGGCGTAGTTTTATATATTGATATCCCCCACCATCACCAAATTTTGCCCAAACCGCCTGAATTACTAAATCAGAAAAGGCATCCTTTGCCTCTTGCGCAAACACAGTAAACGATTTGACCTGATCACTTTGACTAGTGTCTGTTCCCAAAATGGTTATTTTCGGTCCATAGATTGGTCCTGTGACACCTTTCCAAAATACCCAAGTGCTATAAACGCCTGGCTTTGCGGTAACAGGTATAGAAATATTTGATTTATATAATCCGCTGGATGAATCACCCTTTACGATTCCTAGCGTCCAGCCGATTGATGAATACTCTTCACCAAATGGTCCGGGGTCTACTCCAAAATCACCAATTCCAGCTCCCAGTCCAGCGGTTGGCTTACTCCCAGCATTTCGAACCAAATAATAAATTGTTGCAGTGCCACCAGGAGATACAGACTGACTGTAAAGTGAAACATCACTTATTGAAATTGCTTTTACATCAAAATATGGCACGACATTAAATGTGAAAGTTGGATAATTTGTTTTCTCAAACACCGAATCACCATAAAATTGAAAAGTTCCACTACAGCTTCCTTGCGTTGATAATGAGTAATTCAAAATGAAAAACTTATAACCTTCTTTTAGAGTGCTTATACTTTCAACCGGTTGTGTAGGACAGCCACTCCCCCCAGATCCTTTAAACACAAGATCTACATCCAAGCTCGACCTGCCCGGAGGTAGCTTTGTTAAGTCTGTTGGTTGAACGTAGGCATATATCTGAACAGAAGCCTTTCCATCAGAACCCAAACTGATCTGAGTAGGTGCGTCAATAACAACTTTTGTTGGTATCAAA
>JBIIPL010000125.1:0-3351 GCA_044342645.1 Candidatus Planktophila sp.
GGGCGCTCACAGTCGGTGAGAACATCGGAGACCTTGGTGGCTTAGCAATTGGATTTAAAGCCTATAAATTGGCTTTAAAGGGCGCCGAGGCCCCTGTAATTGATGGTTTAAGTGGAGAACAACGTTTCTTCCTATCTTGGGCGCAAGCATGGCGTGGCAAGGTGCGCGCTGAAGAGCTGCGTCGTCGAATCGCAACTGATCCGCATTCACCATATGAGTTCCGTTGCAACGCCATCGTTCGCAATATCACTGACTTCTACAACGCCTTTGATCTAACTGAGGGCGACAAGTTGTGGCTGGCGGAGAGCGAGCGCGTCGAGATCTGGTGACAGATCGAGCAAAGGGATTGAGATCTGGTAATTACGCGAGATTCAACGTAATCGCAATCTGCGACAATAACACTTGTGTCCAGCCAAAGTTCAAAAAGCTTCGCATTTGAGATAAAGCACAGCGCTGAAACTGGGCTGGCTCGCGTCGGCACAATCTCAACCCCGCACGGCGATATTCAAACTCCAGCATTTATCCCGGTCGGGACTAAAGCAACAGTTAAATCGGTGTTGCCTGAGGCGATGAAAGATTTAGGTTCGCAGGCACTGCTCGCCAATGCTTATCACCTTTACTTGCAACCGGGTCCCGATCTTTTAGATGAAGCCGGCGGGCTAGCAAAGTTTATGAATTGGAATGGACCCACTTTTACCGATAGCGGTGGTTTTCAGGTGCTCTCACTTGGGGTCGGCTTTAAGAAAGTTCTAGCGATGGATGCAAAAACTTTTCGATCCGATCAGGTAATCGCCGGTAACAAAGAGCGCTTGGCACATGTAGATGATGATGGTGTGACATTTAAATCTCATCTCGATGGTTCAATGCACCGCTTCACCGCTGAAATATCCATGCAGATTCAACATAAAATTGGCGCTGACATAATCTTTGCCTTCGATGAATGCACTACTTTGCACAACACCCGTCCATATCAAGAGTTAGCGATGGAGCGCACCTATGACTGGGCGATTCGCTGCCTCGATGAACATAAGCGCTTAACCGAGCAGCGCAGCGATAAGCCTTATCAGGCTTTATTTGGAGTTATCCAAGGAGCGCAATATGAAGACCTGCGCAAGAAAGCTGCCGGAGATTTAGGCACAATGTCATCTTCCGGAATTGAATTCGATGGCTTCGGAATCGGTGGCGCGCTAGATAAAGATTCACTTGGCACAATTGTTGCTTGGGTAAATAGCACTCTGCCGCAAGATAAACCTAAGCACTTACTGGGTATTGGCGCACCGGAAGATTTATTTACTGGGGTAGAAAACGGCGTTGATACCTTTGATTGCGTACTGGCATCTCGTATCGCCCGATCTGGCGCGGTCTACACATCCACCGGGCGAATCAATATCGCCAATGCTCCCTATATCCGTGACTTCAACCCGATTGATGAAAATTGCGACTGCTACACCTGCAAGAATTTCACGCGGGCTTACTTGTGTCATTTATTCCGCGGTAAAGAGATGCTGGCTGCGACTCTGGCCACGATCCACAACGAGAGATATATCGTCGGCCTAGTCGATCAGATGCGCCAAGCGTTGCTAGATGGAACCTTTAAGGATATGAAAGAAGAATTCTTGGGACGTTACACCCATCGCTCTGGGCAATCTCGCGATTAACTAGATTTATTTGCTGCCAACTTTAGGCAAGTGCCAATCAAATTTAATGGAAAGCTCACGTACCAAAATTACAACCGCACTTGCAAGTGCAACTGAAAAGATTTGATTAACGTCAAAGTAATCACAGCTGACATAAACCAAAGATCCTGCCAGGCAAGAGGTACCAATTGTTTCGCGATGCAGCAACACTGGTTCTACTTGGCAAAGTACATCTCGCAATAAGCCACCGGTGACTGCGCCGATTAACCCAAGGATCACAGCGGAGGCAAATGGTGCACCTTGGGTAAGTGCAAATTGGGCACCAGAGACTGAACAAACCGCCAGACCAATTGTGTCGAGAGTAAGTACAAAGCGACCAACTGGTGTTGTGCGCTTCATGCTCAAAGTGATGACAACTGCCAATAAAACGCCTAAAAATAGCCAACCGTGTAATACCCAAGGTGGACGTTCGCCCAGCAACAAGTTGCGGAAAGTGCCACCTGCTAAAGATGCGATCGCGGCTATAAATGCAATACCGCCGTAATCCAAACCTTTATTTGCCGCAATCCTTGCACCCACCAAAGCAAATGCGAAGGTACCTGCTAAATCCAGAAGGGTTACCAGCAACTCCAAATCCATAGGCTCAGTATAAGCCCAACAAATTTCTTAAAGAATATAAAGGCTCTTCGCCTTGGCTACTGCTTCATCTCGACCGCCAGCGCCAATCTTGCGATAGATATTCTTCAAGTGGGTCTTCATAGTGTTCTGTGAAATATGAAGTGTTACGCCAATTGCACTGATTGGTTTACCGGTTGCGAGGTGTCGTAAAATTTCAAGCTCGCGTTTCGTCAGCGCCGCTGATAGCCCCAAAATATTCTCACTTCTAGACTTTAACCTGGTCGTAATTCTTGAAGCGAGATCTTCCAGATAGACCGTAGGTTTTTCGCCAGCGATTCGAATGACTAAATTCAAAATTGAAGCATCTTGACGAAGAAAAGTCTCTTTCGCACCGACCCGTGCACCGATTTCAAGGGCCTTACTCATTAATTGCAAAGCCACTTTCTCCCGATCAATATTCTGATCGGTTTGGGCCATTAACTTATATATCTGCTGTGTAGGTGTTTGCTCGGGCAGATCCTCTGCCACAAAAGTTGCTGACTTCTTCCCGGTTTCAAATTCGTAAATAGCCCGAATCCGCTGGACCAAGAGAAAATCTGGTGACCGATCAAGTAGAGTTCTGACCCTGTCCCAATCCTTCATCGTGTATCTAATAAAGAGTTCGGTTAAGTCACAATAAGTATCTAGCCCATTTTTAAAGGAAAGCGCTGATGCACGTTCTCGCTCGCTTCGCACAATATCCAAGGCGGCTGTTGAGTTGCCAGCCAGCGCTAAATCTCGCGCTAAGAAACTTTCAGCCACATACGCCCACGTGTACTGGCTCCAACTCTCTGCCAAGTTCTTTATTTGGGCAAAGGTTTTTTGTGATTCTTCAATTTGTGAGAATTCCAGAAGGCAGCGAGCTTTTACATACAACATATCGAGTGGACCAAAAACTCCAGTAAATCCCTCACGCTCTGCAAGTAAAATAACATTATTAGCAACTAAATATGCTTCTTTATACTCACCAATATTTAGAAGAGTGCAGGCATCAATTGCACTAGTGAAATAGAGCGCCATGACGCTGGGGTCATCTTTCGCTAATTCGTGAGCCAGC
>JBIIPL010000046.1:0-9478 GCA_044342645.1 Candidatus Planktophila sp.
GCGACATCAACTGAGTGGGTCCCAACTGCTCGTAAATTTAAAACCCTTATGGATCAGTGGAAGGCTGCTGGTCGCGGTAAGCCAAGTGAGGATGCAAAATTGTGGGCGAAATTTAAAGCAGCGCAGGATCAATTTTTCACTGCAAAGAACGCTGATCTAGAAAAGCGCGAAGTTTCGATGTCTGCCAACCTGATAAAGCGTGAAGAGTTAATCGTGCAGATCGAAGCACTGGTTCCATTTACTGATGTGAAAGCAGCCAAGGCTGCCTTCCGTGAACTCTCACGTTCTTGGGAGAAGATCGGCATTACTCATCGCGATAAGCGCGCTTCAATGGATGCACGAGTTGCCAAAGTTGAAGATGAAATCAAGAGCGCTGAAGCAGAGATCTGGCGTAAGACCGATCCTGCGGCAAAGGCGCGCGCGGCTGATGTTGTTAAGCAGCTCGCTGAGTCAATCGCTAATTACGAGAAGATTGCGGCAAAGTCAGAGTCAGCTGGGAATACGAAAAAGGCACAAGAAGCACTTGAATCTGCATCTGCTCGTAAGGTCTGGCTCGCTGATGCTGAAAAGGCGCTAGCCGAGTTTAATTAATTTCGGTAGACGTCGTAAACGCCTTCTACCGCTCGTACTACCGCTAAGACTGAATCTAAGTGAGTCGCATCTGCCATTTCAAAGGTGAACTTCAATCGTGCAGTGCGATCTTTCGATGTACTAACTGCTGCGCTAAGAATATTTACGTGTTGTTCAGATAACGCTCGTGTGACATCGGCTAGTAATCGAGCACGATCTAACGCTTCCACTTGGATATTGACCAAGAAAACGCTGCCCGCCCCATCAAGCCATTTAACCTTTGCAATTCGCTCACCCTGATTACTCTTTAAGTCGGCAGCATTGATGCAGTCCTCGCGGTGGACTGAGATTCCACTCCCCTTTGTAATGAAGCCGACAATCGGATCCCCCGGAACCGGAGTACAGCATCGGGCAAGTTTTACTAGAACATCTCCAACGCCTTCTACTTCAATTGAATTACTGGAACGACGCACTGAATGAGAACCCATTGGAATCTGTTCCATAGTGGTTTCCGGATGCGAATCTTCAACGCCAAGTGCTTGCACTAACTTCTCAATTATTGAAGCTGCTGAAACATGTCCATCTCCGACCGCGCTGTATAGGGCCGAGATATCGGGATATCGCAGATCATGAGCAAGTTCTAGAAGTGAGTGGCCTGCAAAAATCTTTTGCAGCGGTAACCCAGCCTTGCGCATCTGCCGCGCTATCGATTCGCGCCCAGCATCTACCGCCTCTTCGCGACGCTCCTTACTGAAGTGCGCTTTAATCTTTGAGCGAGCTCTTGGTGATTTTACGAAATTTAGCCAGTCTCTAGACGGTCCGGCGTTCTCGCTCTTATTTGTAACAATCTCTACAACATCACCATTTACTAGCCGCGAATCCAATGGAACTAAGCGACCATTAACTTTTGCACCCGCGCAACGACTGCCGACATCTGTGTGAACGGAATACGCGAAGTCAACCGGGGTTGAGCCACCAGGTAGCGCGATAACACTTCCCTTGGGCGTGAAGACGAATACTTCTGGTGAACCTAGATCAAAGCGAAGCGCTTCCAGGAATTCTGATGGGTCTTCCGTCTCCTTCTGCCATTCATGAAGTTGGCGCAGCCATAACATTTCAGGTGATGAGGAATTAGATTCACTCCCCTGCTTATATTTCCAGTGTGCGGCGATACCAAATTCGGCGCGTGAGTGCATATCAAAAGTTCTGATCTGAATCTCAATCGCCTTTCCATTTGGGCCAATTACCGTCGTATGAAGAGATTGGTAAAGATTGAACTTTGGCATAGCTATGTAATCTTTAAACCGACCAGGAACCGGCGACCATCTTGCGTGGATTGAACCCAATACCGCATAGCAATCGCGCACATCGTTTACCAAAACACGAATTCCAACCAGATCATAAATATCATTGAAGTCACGGCCGCGAACCACCATTTTTTGATAGACACTGAAAAAATGTTTCTTTCGACCAGTGACCGTAGCGGTGATCGCATCTCGCAATAAATCAGTCTGCACGGCGTCAATTACTTCTTGAGTTAAGGCATCTCGCGAAGGTGAGCGTTCTGCCACCAAGCGCGAGATTTCTTCAAACTTCTTTGGCTCAAGAACCTCAAAAGATAAATCTTCTAACTCCCACTTAATAGCGTTCATACCCAAGCGGTGGGCAAGCGGGGCGTAAATATCCAGGGTCTCGCGCGCTTTACGCTCTGCACTTTCAGTCGAAACGAACTTCCAGGTTCGTGCGTTATGTAAACGATCGGCCAGCTTGATAACTAGAACGCGAATATCGCGCGACATCGCGACGACCATTTTACGTACCGTTTCGGCTTCTGCAGTAAGGCCGTAAGTCAACTTATCTAATTTGGTAACGCCATCAACCAGGTTGGCAATCTCATCACCGAAATCAGTGCGCAATTGCTGCAGCGAGTAAGGCGTATCTTCGATTGTGTCATGCAGTAAAGATGCGATTATTGTCGTGTCATTTAAACCGAGTTCAGCAAGTATCTGTGAGACAGCGACAGGATGAGTTATGTACTCCTCGCCAGATTTACGCATCTGACCCTGGTGCGCGGTCTTAGCAATCTCAAATGCACGTTCTACATCAGCTAGTCGACTAGAAGGATGGTTCTCCTTAAGTGTTCCTAGAAGTGGTGCTACTAGAACATTCATTTTGGCAGCCTAACTGCTGAAAAGACTTTACTTGCGACCTTTGCGTTTAGGTTGATTGCGTGGGCCACGATTAACACTTGGTTGGATCGTTGCTCGTGCGCTTTCAGAAACAGCAACCTCAACAGTTGCTCCGCCACGTGATGCCACGCGCTTTGCAAGCGCCTGCATTGCTGGCTCTTTCTCGCGAAGTGAAGCCAAGAACGGCGGTGCGATAAAGATAGATGAGTATGTTCCTACTGCGAGCCCGATGAAGAGCGCGAGCGATAGATCCTTGAGTGTTCCGGCTCCTAGAAGGCCAGCGCCAACAAACAGAATTGAACCAACTGGCAGAAGTGCAATCAGTGATGTATTTGCTGAGCGAACGATTGTCTGGTTTACCGCCAAGTTTGCTGCTTGAGAGTAAGTATATTTTCCAACAGCAGCAACTGACTTAGTATTTTCACGCACCTTATCGAATACAACAACTGTGTCATAAAGTGAATAGCCAAGAATGGTTAGGAAGCCGATGATGGTTGCCGGTGTAACGTCAAAACCAACCAATGCATAGATTCCAACGGTGATGAATACGTCGTGAACGACCGCTACGATCGCAGCGATCGCCATCTTAGGTTCAAAGGCCATTGCCAAGAAGAGCATGATCACAATCAAGAAGGCGAAGAGACCATAAAGTGCCTTCTTCGTGATCTCCTTACCCCAAGATGGGCCAACGAGTTGGGTGTCAATGGATTCAATAGCCACGTTAAAAGTTTGAGTCAAGGCAGCTTCAACTGCTTTTGATTGCTCAGAAGTTAAAGCACCTGTCTGAATTCTGACCTTGCTATCTCCGATTTTCTGAACAATTATCTCGCCTTCGATTCCAACATTGGCAACTGAAGCCCGTGCTTGTTCAACGCTTATGCCAGATTTATTTACCGTGTAGGAAGATCCACCCTTGAATTCAATTCCGAGGTGTAAGCCTTGAATAGCCAGCGCGCCAATCGATGCCAGAATGAAAATTGCAGAAATTGAATACCACCGACGACGATTGCCGATGAAATTAAAAGATGTCTCACCGGAGTAGAGACGACCACCAAGACCTGAAAGTTTTGACATCGCTTACGCCTCCAATGTTGTAGCAGATTTAGTTATTTTCATACCGATACTCTTAGGTGATAGACCCGAAAGTCGATGTCCAGAAGAGAAGAATTTGACGCCAGCTAGAACGGTGACAATCGGCTTCGTAAATAAGAAGACCACTACTAGGTCAACTAGAGTTGTTAATCCGAGAGTGAAAGCAAAGCCTCGAACTCCACCAACTGCAAAGAAGTAAAGTAGAACTGCTGCGATCAATGAAACCGCATCGGCTACCAAGATGGTGTGTCGAGCTTTTAACCAGCCGCTTTCAACTGCAGAACGCAAAGATCTTCCTTCGCGTGCTTCATCTCTAATACGTTCGAAGTAGACGATAAATGAGTCTGCGGTTACACCGATCGCAACAATTGCGCCTGCGATTCCAGCCAAAGTAAGAGTGAAGCCAATTGCTTCACCCAGCACTAAGAAGAGTAGGTAAACCAAGGCTCCAGCAATCGCTAGCGAACCAACGGTTACTAAACCAAGACCTCGGTAATAAAGAAGTGAGTAAATAACCACAAGACCAAGACCTAAGAATCCAGCGAGTAAGCCAGCGTTCAATTGATCCGCACCCAATGTAGGTGAAACTTGCTGTACTTCACCGCGATCAAAAGCCAACGGCAACGCACCATACTTAAGAACATTTGCCAGATCTTGCGCTTCAACTTGCGAGAACGATCCAGTGATTTGAGCATTACCTGATGGAATCGGCTCGTTGATACGTGGAGCAGAAACAACTAAACCATCAAGAACAATCGCTACCTGGTTTAGCGGCGATGGTAAAGTCGTTACACGAGTAGTTATTGCACCGAAAGCTTTTGTTCCTTCTCCATTAAATGCTAGAGATACATACCAAGCTAAACCTTGAGCTGGATCGTAACCCGCCTCAGCTGATGAAACTTGCTGACCCAGAACTTCTGCTGGTCCAAGAATGTATTTTGCTCCACCATCGCGTGAACAAGCCACGATTGTGTCTGCCGGTGAATCCGCGCCTGTGCCTTCAAGGTTTGCCGCAATGCTGCAATCAAGTGCTGCAAAACGATTGTTAAGTTCATCAGTGACACCAGCAGCTGGTGTCGCAACTGTTGAAGTATCTGCTGGATTTGCTATTCCTGCTGTTTCAGCCAGAACTTGGCGGAAGCGAAGCTCTGCAGTTTGACCGACTAAATCAACGACTCTGCGACCACTGTCACCCGGAACCGAGATAACAATCTGACGATTTGTTCCACTGCCTTGGGCGGTAACTTCACTTTCGGCCACACCGAGAGAGTTAACGCGTTGGCGGATAATTGAAACCGCTTGATCAATCGATTCAGATGTAATTTTATTTGAGTCATTAGATGCGCGTGGTTGCAGGGTGACGCTGGTTCCACCTCGCAGGTCAAGGCCAAGGCGAACTGAAGATGCGCCCTGAACAAAGGTGGTAACAATTAAGCCAAGCAGGATCACGGCCAGGATCACAAGAGAGCGGCCAGATCGGGCAGGGCTCTTCACAGTTTTATTAGGTGTGGACATAGGAGCAGAGTCTAGGCGTCAACGGCGGGCGTGTCGAAAAGCGTCGCAGCTGCCGCAGGCGGAGTACGTCCCACATGTGACCAACCTTGCGCTGTTGCGATTCGACCTCGAGGCGTGCGGGCCATAAAGCCATTTCGAACTAAGAATGGTTCAGCAACCGATTCAACCGTTTCGGTCTCCTCGCCAACGGCTATCGCAAGAGTTGATAGACCGACCGGTCCCCCATTAAATCTTTCGATCAGAGCAAGCAATACCGAGCGATCTAAACGATCTAGCCCTTTCTCATCGACTTCGTACATTTCTAGCGCCGCCATTGCATCGCTATGCGTCAGATGGCTTGAACCTTTAGCTCCTGAACGAACTTGCGCATAATCTCGAACTCGACGAAGCAATCGATTAGCAATTCGAGGGGTACCTCTTGATCTACTGGCAACTTCTGCAACTGCCTTTGCATCAATTTCCAATTGCAATAATGACGCGCTTCGGCGAAGAACTTCTTCAAGTTCATTTTCTTCATAGAAATCTAAGTGCGCGGTAAATCCAAAACGATCACGCAGTGGACTTGGCAATAATCCAGCCCGTGTTGTTGCACCCACCAAAGTAAAGCGAGGTAACTGCAGAGGAATCGCGGTCGCACCTGGGCCTTTGCCAACAATCACATCAACTCGAAAGTCTTCCATTGCTAAGTAAAGCAACTCTTCAGCAGGACGAGGCAAACGATGTATCTCATCTAAGAATAGAATTTCACCTTCAACTAGCGAAGATAAAATCGCTGCCAAATCTCCAGCGTGAGTAATTGCTGGACCGCTTGTGATGCGAATTGGCGTTTGCATCTCACTCGCCAAAATAAGTGCCAAGGTTGTTTTACCAAGACCAGGTGGGCCAGAGAGAAGAATGTGGTCAGCTGCAGAATTACGTTGGCGCGCTGCCGTCAGCAACACATCGATCTGATCGCAGACTCGCTGTTGGCCAATGAACTCTTTCAGGGTTTTTGGGCGCAGCGCGTGCTCGGCAGCTGAATCATCAGAGGCAAATTCTGGAGAAATCAAGCGGTCATCGCTCATTTCTATCTACCGCCCTTTTGCAGCGCACGTTTTAATAAATCGGAGAGTTCTGCGGAATTAGCATCGCCGCCTTCTTCAGAAATTTGATTTACTACATTTGTAATTGCGTTATCAGATTCTTTTGCAGAAAAACCAAGGGAAATCAGCGCACTCGCAAGTTGTTCACGCCAAACAGGTTGATGATGTGCGCTCTTATGACCTGATCCAAAATCTGAGAGTTTGCCTTTGAGTTCTAAAATCAAACGTTGCGCACCTTTACGACCGATCCCCGGAACTTTCTCAATCGCTGCAATATCTTCTTGTGCCACTGCCATACCAAGTTGGCTCGGAGAAAGCGCAGCAACTATCGACATCGCAACCTTTGGCCCAATACCGCTGACGGTCTGTACTAATTCAAAGAGGGCTCGCACCTCATCATCTAAAAATCCAAAGAGAGTTAGTGAATCTTCACGCACAACAAGGCAGGTATAAAATTGCGCGGGCGCTCCAATATTTAACAGAGCACTCGTTGCTGGCGTGATCGTTATTGAAAGCCCGACTCCCCCGACTTCTATAACTGCGCGATCAGCGCCGAGTGAGCGGACTACTCCATTAATTAGGGAGATCATTTACGCACCAGTTTGGCTAAGCGAGATTTTTCCGCAACTAGCGCAGCCGCTAACTTTGAATCCCCTGAACCACGCCAAATATGACAGATCGCAAGTGCCAGAGCATCCGTGCTGTCGACCGGTTTAGGAATCTCTTTGAGTGAAAGTAGTCGCTTCACCATTTCGGCTACCTGCACTTTATTGGCGCGGCCAGAACCAGTGACCGCTGCTTTAACCTCACTGGGTGTGTGCATCACGACCGGAATCCCGGCACGCGCTGCAACCAATAGCGCGATTCCGGCTGCTTGCCCTGTTCCCATGACAGTGCGCACATTGTGTTGTGAGAAAACTCTTTCGACAGCAACTACATCGGGGCGATTTTCCTCAACCCACTGCGTAAGTTCTTGCTCTAATTGAAGTAAACGCAGTTCAAGCGCTGCCGTACTTGGCGTCAAAATAACTCCCACATTTATTAGGCGCAGCGGCTGACCCGGCGCACCTTCTATAACGCCTACGCCACAACGAGTAAGGCCTGGGTCAACTCCCAAGACGCGCATCACTCGTTGGCTCATAACTTCATAGCCTACGACGGCAAGTGCATGGGGTTAGGAAAGGCTCGCCATAACTTCGTCAGAGACATCGAAGTTACTGAAAACGTTCTGCACATCATCTAATTCTTCAATGGCATCAATTAGTTCAAATACCTTCGTTGCGCCTTCGGCATCAAGTGGAATTGTCATAGACGGCAAGAAAGATGAATCAGCGGACTCATAATCTATGCCAGCTGTTTGCAGCGCAGTACGGGCAGTAACTAGATCACTGGCTTCGCAAACAACTTCGAATGATTCTCCGAGATCATTTACTTCTTCAGCCCCGGCTTCCAAGACCGCTTCTAAAATCTTTTCCTCTGTCACGCCATCTACTTTATTTACAATGATTACGCCTTTGCGATTAAAGAGATAAGCAACCGATCCAGGATCAGCCATCGAGCCACCATTGCGAGTAACAGCAACTCGTACTTCAGAGGCGGCACGATTTCGATTATCAGATAAACATTCGATCATGATTGCAACGCCATTAGGTCCGTAACCTTCATACATAATTGTTTGCCAGTCGGCGCCACCAGATTCCAGGCCAGCGCCACGTTTAACGGCGCGATCAATATTATCTGCCGGCATCGAATTCTTCTTCGCCTTAGCGATCGCATCAAACAGGGTTGGGTTGCCATCTACATCAGGTCCACCGTTGCGAGATGCAACTTCAATCGCCTTAATCAACTTAGCGAAATTCTTGGCACGACGACTATCGATTACAGCCTTCTTATGTTTGGTCGTTGCCCATTTGGAATGGCCGGACATTTAAAACACCTCAATCAACTTTTGATGGAATATAACTAATTTAACAACTGGCTTACTTTATCGCGCCAGCACAGACTTGATCAAAGAAGTAGCGATGCACGCGTAAATCCCCCGTCAATTCTGGATGAAAAGATGTAGCAAAAAGCGCGCCTTGACGCACTGCCACAGGATGGCTTGCTCCATCGCTGGACTTAACTTCGGCTAATACCTGTACTTCTTCACCGACTTGTTCCACCCAAGGTGCGCGAATAAATACCGCCCGCAAGGGTGCTCCATCAAATGTGAGATCACTTTCAAAGGAATCGACTTGCCGTCCAAAAGCATTGCGACGAACAGTCATATCTATTCCACCAAATGTCGCTTGATCTGCAGCCCCGTCAAGAATTCGATCGGCCAACAGAATCATTCCGGCACAAGAGCCATAAACCGGCATGCCCGCAGCGATGCGTTCTCTTATGGGTTTAAGAAGTTCGAAAGTCTGCGCAAGAAGTGCGATGGTTGTTGATTCACCGCCAGGCAAGATCAGCGCGTCAATTTCTGCCAATTCTTCTGGGCGACGCACGGTCAGACCAGCATGGCCTGAAATCTTTACCGCCTGAATATGTTCCCGAAAATCGCCTTGCAGCGCGAGAACACCAATCTTCATTTTGAGTTAAAGAGTTACCAGCCGCGGTCGGCTAAGCGATGTGGTGCTGGAAGATCTGCGACGTTGATTCCAACCATCGCATCTCCTAACCCGCGAGATACATCGGCCAAAACTTTCGCATCTTCAAAGAATGTTGTGGCCTTAACGCAAGCCGCTGCACGAGTTGCAGGATCTCCAGATTTGAAGATTCCGGAACCGATAAACACTCCATCGGCGCCCATCTGCATCATTAGCGCAGCATCTGCTGGTGTAGCAATTCCACCTGCGGTAAATAGAACGACAGGAAGCTTTCCAGTTTCAGCAACTTCTTTTACCAAGGCAAATGGCGCTTGCAGCTCTTTTGCCGCAACATAGAGTTCATCTTCGCGCATTGAAGAGAGGCGACGAATCTCGCCACCAATCTTGCGCATATGCATCATTGCATTCGATACATCACCAGTGCCTGCTTCGCCCTTAG
>JBIIPL010000047.1:0-9451 GCA_044342645.1 Candidatus Planktophila sp.
AACTGATGGTGGTCTTAAAGATGTGCAGGTAGATGTCAACGAAGGCGAAGTTGTCCTCGATGTAATTCACCGCGTCCAAGCAACTCAGATGGGTGATCTCGCAGTACGTTGGAATTGCAAGGCCGGAAAGTGCGGTTCTTGTTCAATGGAGATCAACGGCAAGCCACGCCTTGCTTGTATGACACAAGTTGCTTCATTTGAAGAAGGCGAAACAATTACCGTTACGCCACTGCGCGCATTTCCAGTTATTAAAGACTTAGTCACCGACGTCTCTTTTAACTACAAGAAGGCGATGGAGATTCCAGCGTATGCACCTCCGGCAGATCTCAAGCCAGGGCAAGCACGTATGCAACAAGTTGATGTTGAGCGATCACAAGAGTTCCGCAAGTGCATCGAATGTTTCTTGTGTCAGGACGTCTGTCACGTAGTTCGTGATCACGAAGAGAATAAGAAATCTTTCGCTGGCCCGCGCTTTTTTATTCGTATTGCAGAACTTGATATGCATCCACTCGATATCTTGAAAAATCGCAAGCGCACTGCGCAAGAAGAACACGGCATTGGAATGTGTAACATCACTAAGTGCTGTACTGAAGTTTGCCCAGAGCACATCAAGATCACCGATAACGCAATTATTCCGATGAAGGAACGCGTCGTTGATATTAAATACGATCCAGCTCGTATGTTTGCTGGTCTCTTAAAGAGAGAAAAGCGCAGCTAAAGATGAGGTCGCTGCTACTTGTTGCCGTAGGCGGAGTAGCAGGCACTTTGGTCCGCTTCGGACTGTCTGTTGTAATTCCTGATGATCGAAACGGAACCCTTGCTGCCAATTTAATTGGCGTAGCCCTTGCTAGCGCTCTTCTAGTTTTAATGGAACGACGCGGTGTAACCGAACTCCGTCATCTTTTGCTACCTGGCTTCTGTGCCGGAATGACAACGTTTTCCGCGGTAACAGTGCAAGTCGTTGAACCAATTTCTGGCGGTGCACTCTTCTTGGCGCAAAATGTTTTCTTGAGTTTGCTGATCGTTATGTTGGTATTGCCGCTTAGCCGCAAATTGATTCCGGTGCGCAAGTGAATACTTGGTACGTGATTTTAGGCGCAGCAATTGGCGCTCCGGCGCGCTTTGCAATTGATCAATACATCCGACGATTCACCGATAAGCCTTATGGAATCTTCTTGGTAAATGTAATTGGCTCATTTGTAATCGGACTCACCTTTACAAAGACAGAAACCACATACGATTTGTTGGCCGTTGGATTCGCTGGAGCATTCACAACTTGGTCGACTTTTATGCTCGATATCTATCTAGGCTTTGAGTTAAAGCGCTATAAAGAGATCACCATCAACCTTGTAGCCTCACTCGGCTTTGGGCTAGCTGCCGCTTATCTAGGTTTGCAGTTAGTTTCCTAACGCATAAATAAGGCGTTGAGGCGCTTTGTCGTGAAGAACAATCCAACAACAATCATCACAACGAAATACATCACGTGCTCTAGGAGTGCCCAGGAAACGTTACCCAGCGTCAATCCGCGAACTAAATCAATTGCATGCGCTAACGGGAAGAGCCTAATAATTGTCTGTAACCATTCAGGGAAGACGGAAAGTGGATAGAAAGAGCCAGAAAATAGAAACATCGGCAGTAAAAAGATATTGATCATTTCTAGTTGCTGGAATGACTTCATATAGGAAGTAACTGCCATTCCAAAGGATGCAAAACCAAAGGCAATTAAAACTGCTGCAGGAATTGCCAAGATACCCCAGGCGCTAGGAACAAGTCCCAACGGAACAACAACCGCCATAAAACCAACGGCGTAAGAAAAACCGCGGAGCAAAGCCCAACTAATTTCACCGAGTGCAACATCCATTGGCCCAAGTGAGGTCGCAAGCATTCCGTGATAAACACGATCGTGGTTCATTTTGAAGAAAACATTCATGGTTGAGTCATAGATAGCGCCATTCATTGCACTCGTTGCCAATAGTGCTGGCGCAATAAATGCGACATAACCCACTGGTTGGCCTGCAACGGTCATATCTCCGACAAGATCTTTTAAACCGTAACCAAATGAGAGAAGAAAGAGAACTGGCTCAACAAATCCAGAGATAACAATCATCCAAGTCGATGATTTAAAGGCGATGTAGGCGCGCTCCATAATCGCTCTTGAGCGACCGGAATAATACTTTTCGCCAGGCTTACCCATGCGCGCTTCAGCGATAGCGACCGCAGTTAAAAGAATCATTACTTGCCCAACCTCTTCGTAAAGATTCGGCGTGAGGCAATTACTCCAAAGATAAGAATTGAGTTTAAGAATATGAAGTGCAGCAAGAGCATTGGCGTAGAAATTTCAGAACCGTAGGTTAACCAGCGACCTAATTCAGTTGCGTGCCAAAGTGGTGAAATCCAGCCGATCCACTGCAGAAATATCGGCATATTTGTAAGCGGATAGAAAGTGCCAGAAAATAAGAAGAGCGGCATGATGATAAAACGCTCAACGATAGTAAAGAAAATATTCTCATTTTCCAGGAAGCCGGCCAGCGCTTGCATAAGTGCTCCAAAAGCGGCCCCCGCCATAACAGCGGTAAAGATGGCAAGCCATGCGCGCGGAGAATCAAGTACTCCAAATGCGAGCATAACTAACCAATACAGAACTGCAGTAAAGATTGTTCGAATCAGACTATTGAAGAAAACTCCCATTGCAATTTGATTTCCACTCAAGGGGGTTGCATTCATTGAGAAGAAAGTTTTATTCCATTTAAAACCCTCGAGAGTTGGATAGACGCTCTCATCCATCGCTCCCTGGATCGCAGCGGTCGCCAGCAGTGCTGGTGCAAGAAAAGTTAGATAGGAGACGCCATCGACACCCATTGCACCTGTGTTCTTATCAATGTAAGAACCGAGTCCGAGACCAATTGAAACGAGATACAGAACAGGGTTAGCGATCGCAATTGAGATGATTAACCAAACCCATTTGAGCATTGCGCGCAGACGAGCCTCTGTAACAAATAAGGCGCCACGCGCTGCTACTCGCGCTGCATCAACAATCTTGAGTGATCCTTGTCTGGTTTGGAAGGAGCTCATTAATCCACAAGCGTTCTTCCGGTTAATCGCAAGAAAACATCTTCTAGCGAAGAGCGACGCACAAGTGAAGTCTTAGGATGAAAACCTTTCTTATAAACACGTTCGAGCAACTCCTCACCATCTTCGGTATACATCAAGATGCGATCCGGCAACTCTTCAATACGATCACAGAGCTGGCGCAAATCATCTGCCATATGCGCATTTCGCTCTGAACCAAAGCGAACTTCAAGAACTTCTTTCGTCGAATAATCCTTAATAAGTTGTGCCGGGCTTCCCTCGGCCATAATCGCGCCTTTATCCATCACTACTAAGCGATCACAGAGCTGTTCAGCCTCATCCATAAAGTGAGTTGTAATCAGCAGTGTTACGCCATCTTCTTTTAGCCTAAAGAGGCGATCCCACAAAATGTGTCGTGCTTGTGGATCCAGTCCAGTGGTTGGTTCATCAAGCATCAATATTTCAGGTTCGCTCACAAGTGCGCGTGCAATAGTCAAACGGCGCTTCATGCCACCACTTAAAGATTCAACTTTCGCATTTCTTTTCTCTTCAAGTTGGGCAAAGACCAAAAGCTCTTCAATTTTTCCTTTGAGAAATTTACGGCTTAGCCCGAAGTAACGCCCATAAATATAGAGATTGTCAGTAACACTTAAATGAGTATCTAAATTATCTTGTTGTGGAACAACACCCAGATGAGCACGAATTTGTGGCCCAAATTTATCTGGATCTTTATCAAGAATTGTGAGATCACCAGATGTGCGCTGTGAGGTAGCCCCGATCATGCGCATGGCTGTGGATTTTCCAGCCCCGTTAGGGCCGAGAAGTCCGAAGGATTCGCCCTTAACTACGTCGAAGTCAATCCCATTAACGGCGGTGAAATCACCGAACTTCTTGGTTAACCCGCGCGCATGGATTAGTGATTGGCTCATCATCCAATCTTATCTTGCCTGCTGGACTGCTTTTATCCACTCTTCGACTGCATCTGGGTGGCGCGGAATATTCTCACTTAAGTTGCGGTAGCCATCGGCAGTAACCACAACATCGTCTTCAATACGAATACCAATTCCGCGATATTCCGGTGCAAATAGTTCATCATCGGGTTGGATATAAAGTCCTGGCTCCACAGTTACAACCATTCCTTCGCGCAGAATTCCTTCGCGATACATTTCTTGGCGCGCATGTTCACAATCGTGTACATCAAGGCCCAAGTGATGGCTAACTCCGTGCAAAGTCCAGCGGCGATGTAAACCAACTTCTGGTTTCATTGATTCTTCGGCGCTAATTGTTAAGACGCCCATATTTGCTAAACCTTCTGCAAGTACACGTTGAGACGCGCGGTTAATATCTAAGAATTGTGCTCCTGGTTTTACCGCAGCAAATCCGGCTAGTTGCGCCTCATAAACCAACATATATAAAGCTCGTTGTGCAGGCGTGAACTTTCCATTTATCGGCAAGGTACGAGTTATATCTGCGGTGTAATAAGAATCCATTTCTACACCAGCATCAAGAAGCAAAAGCTCTCCGTTGCGAACAGCGCCATCGTTGCGAATCCAGTGAAGCACGCAGGCATGTGCGCCAGCAGCAGCGATCGTTGTGTAGCCAATGTCATTACCTTCTAAGCGCGCACGCCCAAAGAAAGCACCTTCCACAATTCTTTCACCGCGTGGATGACTTGCCGCAGCAGGCATTGCGGAAATTACATCGCTAAATCCGCGACCGGTTGCATCAACTGCCACCTGCAATTGGCCCACTTCATAGCCATCTTTAACTAAGCGTTGTTCGGATGTGAAGGTAAGAAATTCAGCCTCACGCGCGCTCTTTGAAATCAACTTGTCCATCAAGGCATCTTCGCCGCGAATCAAAAGTGTCTCTTTGCTAAAGCGGAGCAAATCTTCAATCTTTTCTACATCGCGAGTTGGAATTTGATAAACCGCATTTGCTTCATCAAGTGTGAAGTGGCGGCCAACCCAGAGTTCGCCATATTTACGATCAGTATAAAAAGCATCAGTTTCGCGAGTCGAACGTGGATGCAGATAAAGATATGAATCGTGGCTACCTGCTTCATTTGGTTCCATCACCAATACTGAATCAGGAACCGCATCAGAACCCTGCACACCGCTGTAGTAAGCAAAGGCGCTGTGCGGACGGAAAGCATATTCAGTGTCATTAGAACGAGTTTTAAAGTTACCTGAAGGAATTACAAGTCGAATATTTGGGAATGCTGCTGATAAAACTTGGCGGCGAGTGAATGCATATGTCACAACTTCCAGCGGTTGCAAACCTTCAAGGTTAGAAGGTGCCCAACCAGTGCGCATAAATTCTGCATATTGCGCAGGAGGTGCAACATCGTATGGACGCGCATTCTTAACTTCTGGGGTTTCGACCTTCTCATTCATGTCGCTAAGAGTACATAATGAAGCCATGAAATTACGAGGGGTGCTTATTGGGCTGCTCGCCGCATTAATTGCATCAATTTTGGTAATTCCCTCAGCAAATGCAGCAGAACCAACCGTGACTGTTATGTCGCGCAATATCTATCTTGGCGCCGATGTTGGGGTTGCCCTCGAGTTGATTCCTAATATGCCGGCAGCAGCGCAATTTATGTGGGATCAAGTGAATCAGAATGACTTCGCTGAAAGATCCATTTCTTTAGCTGCAGAAATAAAGAAGTATCAACCCGATGTAATCGGCTTACAGGAAGCCACTATTTGGTACTGCAAAAAGAACGCATGGAGCAAGAAAACAGAGGTCTTTAACTTCACTGATCAACTCCTGCAGGCCCTTGGTGGCGACTATGTATTAGCAAGTAAAGATGGCACCACCGCTTTTAATCCAGGATATTCAATTAATCCGATTCCATTTTTAACAATAGTCAAAGATCCGACACGCTTTCAAAAGTTGTTTGGCCAAGATAAAGCTGCTTGTGGCTTTCAAATTGGAGATGCCCTCGCGATTAAGAAATCCCTAGCTGGTGAAGTTATTAGGGTTGGCAATACAGAATACGAAGATAGTTACAGCATTGTGCCCACTTTGATGACAATTTATCGCGGTTACACCTGGGCTGATATCAAAATTGCTGGCACCCCAGTTAGATTTATCTCAACTCACCTGGAATCTATTTGGGATGAAAATAAAGTTCCAAACGCCGCAAAGCAGGCAACACAACTAATTGATGATGTAAAAGAAACCAAGATGCCGCTAGTGATTATTGGTGATTTCAATTCTGATCCGCGTGATCCAAGACCATCGAATGCGGCAAACCCAGGATTGCAACCAACTGCGAGTGAAGAATGCCCAGCGGGCAACAGCAAGTGCAACGCCTATCGCTTAATGCAAGAAGCTGGATTTAACGATGCCGGACCCGATGCAAGTGATCCAACTACTTACACGTGGGGAATGGATGCGCTCTTAACTGGTCCAGACCCAGATCGCTTAAAAGCTGGACAAGCGATGGGTAATGAATATGGATTCACTGATCGTTTAGATTACATATTTACTAAAAATGGAGTCGAAGTAACAACTGCGCAAGTTATTGGATTTAAAGCGCCATATGCCACAGATCACGCAGGTGTTTTTGCAGAGTTTTCAATTACAAATACTTCATCAAATGAAAGCGCAGATTTACCATCGCATAAACCATTTCCAATTTCATTTTGGCAATGGGTGGGGATCGCGATAGTTGCACTTATCGCTTGGAGAATAAAAAGGCGCTTGACGCGAGCGTAATTACGCATAGAGTTAAGGCACTATGTCGATGAGTACGCGGGAAATTGCTGATTTAGCGAGAGAAATCCGCCTACAAATCCTTCACACAATTAAAGGCGCCGGCATGGGACATATAGGTGGCGACTTTTCTGTCACAGATATCTTGGCAACGCTCTTTGGCGCGGTTTTAAAGGTTGACCCAAAAGATCCAAATAAAGCTGATCGCGATCGCATAATTTTGAGTAAAGGCCATGCTGCGGTTGCACTCTATTCGGCGCTGGCACTGCGTGGCTTCTTTCCAGTTGAGGATCTAAAAACATTTGCGAAGCCGTTAAGTAATTTAAATGGTCATCCCAACCGCAATAAAGTTCCAGGTGTTGAATCAAACACTGGCCCACTTGGTCACGGTTTTCCAATTGCAGTTGGCACCGCAATTGGTGCGCAGTTAGCAAAGAATGGCAGCCGCTCATTTGTAATTATGGGCGATGGTGAATTACAAGAAGGCAGCAACTGGGAAGCAGCGATGTTTGCCGGACACCGCAAGCTTACAAATTTAATCGCCGTGGTTGACCGCAATGGTTTTCAACAAGGTAGCCCGACAGCAAAGACAAATGAACTTGATCCGCTCGATAAGAAGTTTGAATCATTTGGCTGGGAAGTCGTAGTTCTCGATGGCCACGATCATGCGGCGCTACTAAAGGCTTTTACTGATCCGCAGAGTAAGCCACGAGTGGTTATTGCTCAGACCACAAAGGGTAAAGGCGTTGATTTTATGGAAGGCAAAGCTGAGTGGCACCATAAAGTTCCATCGACTGAGCAATATGAAGCAGCGCTCGAACAAGTTGGTAAGCAATGAGCGAAAAATTGGAAGAATTTGATAACCGAATAATTTTTGCCAAAACTTTAATTACCCTCGCAAATGAAAATCCAAAGATAGTTGTTGTCTGCAACGACTCAGTCGGGTCAAGTAATTTAACGGAATTCCGTGATCTCTTTCCAGATCGTTTAATCGATGTCGGAATCGCAGAACAAAACATGGTTGGTGTTGCTGCAGGGCTGGCGAATGCTGGATTTACGCCTTTTGTATGCGCCGCAGCACCTTTCTTAACTGGCCGCGCACTGGAACAAATAAAAGCAGATGTGGTTTACACCCGCACCAATGTAAAACTCTGTGGAATGAGCCCAGGTATTTCTTACGGTGAACTCGGCCCAACACATCACTCAATCGAAGATATTGCTTGGATGCGCGCCCTGGATTCACTTCCAATTGTTTTGCCCGCAGATGAAGCACAAACGGAAGGTGCAGTTCGTTGGGCGGCAAATACAGTTGGCCCAGTCTTTATGCGCATTGGGCGCTTTAAAGTGCCATCAGTTTCACAAGGGCAGAGCCCGGCTTTTCTTCCAAATAAAGCGATGCGCATTGTCGATGGCAGCGACATAACAATTATCGCAACCGGCACATTGGTTTCGCGCGCTATTGCAGCAGCCGAGCAGCTAAAGGTTGCTGGAATTTCTGCTCGCGTAATTAATCTCTCAACAGTTTCTCCGCTCGATACCACCGAAATATTAGCCGCAGCAAAGGAAACAAAAGCAATTATTACCGCTGAAGAGTCAGTAACCCGCGGCGGAGTCGGTGGGGCCATCGCTGAGTTCGTAGTGCAAAACCATCCGATTCCGATGAAGTTAATGGGCATTGATTCATTTGCACCGACTGGATCAGCGCCTTATTTATTAGAACACTTTGGACTTACTGCCGATGCCATCGCCGCTGCGGCGCGAGAACTTCTGAAAAATGGCAGATAACGCTCCAATTATTTTAGCTATCGATCAAGGTAGTGGATCTACCAAAGCACTTGCTATAGATACTTCCGGAAATGTAATCGCCCAAGCAGAAGTAAAAATCACAACTTCATTTCCGCAAACTGGATGGGTAGAACAAGATCCCGAAGAGATTTGGCAATCTGTTATTACGGCAAGTAAAGAGATTACTAGCGTTTATAAAATTGCTGCGGTTGGCTTAAGTATTCAGCGCGAGTCAGTTTTACTTTGGGATCGCAAAACCGGGAAAGCGTTATCGAAGATCATCACCTGGCAAGATCGCAGAGCATCGGAATTAGCAGCAAAACAAGTGAAAAATGCTGCCCGAGTAAAGGCAATCAGCGGCCTGGAATTAGACCCTATGTTTTCGGCGCTGAAAGCGCAATGGCTATTTGAAAATAATAATTACGAAAGCGCAGATGTTTGCATTGGAACAATTGATTCTTGGATCGCATTCAAACTTGGTGCAGGACATATTGTTGAAGCAGGAAGTGCCAGTCGCACTCAGTTATTGGATATCAAAACAGGCCAATGGAGCACAGAACTTCTTTCGATATTTGCTATAGATAAATCACAACTTCCCCGAGTTTGCGCATCTAACGAAAAACATTCCTGCACAAATATGCAGGCGCTCGGACTTTCCAATGATGTACCGCTATCTGGAATCATGGGCGACTCTCATGCCGCCTTATTTGCTCACCAAGGCTGGAAGACGGGCTTCTTTAAGGCCACATTTGGCACTGGCACTTCACTAATGGGGCTTACCGAGATTGATGCGCAAACTATCGCTTGGCAGATTGGCAGTCAGATAACCCAAGCCGCCGAAGCCAATATTCTTTCAACTGGCTCAACTTTGGTT
>JBIIPL010000048.1:0-9211 GCA_044342645.1 Candidatus Planktophila sp.
ACCTACGACCTCTGGGTTATGAGCCCAGCGAGCTACCGAGCTGCTCCACCCCGCGTCGGAAGTGTCAGTCTAAAGGGTGGGCAAGTAATAGCCAAATCCGCCTATTTAGCGAATGAGAATTACTTGCGTCCTTCTGCAGCAATAGCAGCAGCGAGTGCAGCCTTTAAGCGATCTTGTGCACGTCCGTAGGCTGCGAAATCTCCCTTAGCAAGTGCTGCATTTCCATCAGCAATTGCTTGCTTTGCATTTTGCAGTGCAGACTTTAGATCTGCAGAAGCGTTATCAGTACTTGATGTAGTTGGAGTACCTGAAGAAGAAGTTCCGGAGTTACCACCGAATACTTGATCAAGTGCGCCCTTTAGCGAACTATCGAAACCGATTACATCGCCAAATGAAACAAGTACTTTCTGCAAGAGTGGATATGCAGCGGTATTTGCAGTTGCCTTCACATAAACCGGCTGTACATAAAGTAATCCGCCACCGACGGGAAGTGTTAACAAGTTACCAAGTACGACATCTGATCCACCTTGGCGAAGCAAGGAGAGTGAGTTCGCTACTTCTGGTTTTGCTTCAAAGTTAGATGCAACTTGTGACGGCCCTGCGACGTTAGTGCTTCGCGGTAGTTGCAGCACTGTAATTTTTCCGTAATTCGGACCGTAGTTTGAATCAACTACTGCGAATGCCGATAAGTTTTCGCGACCACCGCGTGGAACAAACGGGGTTGTTAAGGTAAATGTAGGTTTATCAGATCCTGGCATTTCTAGCGTCATGTAATAAGGAGGTTGCGCTCCTGCATTGGCACCGAAAGTTGAAGGATCACGAGGCACGCGCCAGAAATCTTGTCCGCCGTAGAAAGCTGCAGAAGTTTGTACGTGATAAGAGCTAAGCACATCGCGTTGTACGCGGAAGAGATCTTCTGGATAACGAATGTGCTCAAGTAGTTGTTCAGACATCTTGCTCTTTGGAGTGACAGTATTTGGGAAGGCCTTCATCCAAGTCTTTAGAACTGGATCTTTCTCATCCCATTGATAGAGAACAACTGTGCCGTCATAGGCGTCAACTGTGGCTTTTACAGAGTTTCGGATGTAGTTAATATTTCTATTTGTCTGCGCGGTAATTGAATTTGAGTTTGCAGTTAGCGCATCTGTTGTTGCAGAACTCAGTGAGGTTATCTGTGAGTATGGGTAGCCCGCACTGGTTGTGTAGCCATCAATAATCCATTGAATCTTTCCATCAACAATCGCTGGATATGGATCGCCATCAAGAGTTAGCCATGGGGCAACTTTGGCAACGCGCTCACGTGGTGAACGGTTGTAGAGAATTTTTGATTCTGAGTTGATCAAGTTCGAAAGAACAATTCGTTGTTCCTGATATTGAATAGCAAAGAGCAACTTCTTCAATAAGCCGCCCATTGGTACTCCACCTTTACCGGTGTAGGTGTAATTCTTCTGACCATTTGCTGATGCATCATCTGGATAATCGAACTCGACAGGAGTATCAGTCTTAGGTCCACCAATGATTGAGTAATCTGGAACATTCTCACCAAAGTAAACACGTGGCTCGAATTTTCCAAGACCAGTAGTTGGTGGCAGATCTCCAACTAGGAAGCTTGGCTTTCCGTCAGAGTCAACGCTATTTCCAAATGCAGATACAAAACCAAAGCCGTGGGTGTAGACCAAGTGGTCGTTAATCCAGTTACGGCTTGGGTTGCCATCGATATTGAGTTCGCGCACCGCAACAACCACATCGCGTTGTACGCCATTTACTTTGTAGCGATCGACATCCAGGGATTCTGGGAAGGTGTAGTAAGGCTTGATTTGTTGCAACTGGCGGAAAGTTGCAGATAGAACGTTGGGATCCATCAAACGGATATTTGCGATTGTCGCAGCATCGTTTGCCAATTGGCCAGAATTTGTAGAAACCGTGGCTTGATAATCCTTCATCTCAACATCGGCGATGCCATATGCATCACGAGTTGAATCAATGTTGCGTTGAATAAATGGGGCTTCTTTAGATGATTCTGAAGGTTTTACTTGGAACTGTTGAACTGCGCCAGGGTAAACACCTGCAATTAACACAGATGCTCCAACCATCAAAGCGGTTCCGGCAGCAGGCAAGATCAAGGATTTGCGGACAATATTTGCAAAGAATAGAAGCGAACAGATAATCGCAATCGCAGCCAAAATAGATTTAGCAGGCAAGGTTGCATTCACATCGGTGAAGGTAAGACCGGTAATCAATCTGCTCTCTTTTAGCGCAAGTGCATATCGATCAAACCAATATGCAACGGCCTTCATCAGAACGATTAGTCCCAGAAGAATTGAGATTTGTACGCGCGCCGCAACGGATATGCGATCAGCGCGCAACTGCGGACGAATTCCACCGTAAACATAATGAACTGCGACGCTTGCAAGGGTTGCCAAGATTAAAGTTGAGATTGCCCAACCAATAAGTGTCTGTAGGAATGGCAAACGGAATGCGAAGAATGAGATATCCATCCCGAACTGCGGATCTTTAATTCCAAAATCTGTAGAGTTTTTAAACTGTAACCAGGAGCTCCAGAGTTGAATGCCTGAAGTTCCACCAAAGTAGAAGAGGACTAGTGCAATTCCAGGGAAAACTAATTTACGAATTGGATCAATCGTGGCGCGATAACGTTCTAAGTTATCGGATTCCATCGCCATTGAAACATCGAATGGACGGCGACGGTAAGCGATATAAACATTTAATGAAATAATTAGAGATGTAACAAAGCCGGCGACGACAAAGAGGGTCGCTTTTGTCGTAAGGACAGTTGACCAGACGCCAGTGAATCCAACTGAGTTAAACCAGAGCCAATCAACATATACGCCGCTGAGTGCAACGAGTGCTCCCGCGATAACCGCCAAAATAATAAAGGTTAGGGCTAGTGGACTTGGTTTTTTCATCATGCTCCTAAGTTAGCGCAACTACGCGGACTGGCCGAATTAAGCGCGGTTATCGCCTCTTTTAAGGTGTTGACCGCGGCTACTTTTATACCTTTTGGAATAGTTGCAACACCGGGTGCGAGGTCTTTGCAATTTCGTGCCGGGACCAGAATCAAAGTAGCGCCTGCCTTTTCTGCGGCCAGGATCTTTTCTGCAACTCCACCTATCCCACCCACATTTCCCTTTGAGTCAATTGTCCCTGTCGATGCAACGCTGCGACCGAGCAAAATATTCTCGGGGGTGAGAAGTTCCACAATGCCTAAGGCAAATGCCAGTCCGCCGCTGGGGCCGCCAGTCTTTGCCAGCGAGATCGAAATATCACTTGGCTTGATTGCGCCAGTATTTAAATTCGGGTAGTTGTTCTCTAAAAAATTGAGGGCGGCGACTTTGGCGCTTAACTGCGAATCAACCATTGCAGTTTTGGCAGCCGCCTTTTCAGTTGTGGCGTCAACGCCATCTCTATAAAAGAGTGAGCGCGGCATAACTGAGAAATCGCTTCGGCCCCACGAATAGATCAACTCTGCCCCAGTTACATATGCATCGGGGTTGGTGATCAAAATTGATAGGAGATAGATGTGACCATCTGCTTTATAAAATTTAAGTGGAGTCACCGCTGTTTTCGATGGGGTGATTATTTTGTTAACGACATCTTGTGCATTCCCTGGCGTCAGAACTACAAATGGAAGTGGCGCAAAAAGGGCGAGTCCGAAAAATAAGGTAAGGGTTGCAGTGGCTAAGCGAGGGAGGCGATTATGGAGCATCGCTCGCTTTAGCTTCGCCCGGAATGACTACTTCTTCAGTAGCTCTATCTGCAAGGGATTCGTCCTCGCCCGCAATAGTTATTTCTGCGTCACGGAAAGATTCTTGGAATCGCTGAAATTGAGAGACTGAGCGCGTGGTTTCAGATTCGAACTTCGATTTAAATTGAGTAACCCATAGAACATAGCCAAGAGCGCCCAATAGCCCAGTCAATGGGATAACCCACCAGATAAGAGCCATAAATGCGTTGGACATGTTAGGTAGCCTATCTCTTGTGGGAAGAAATCTCGCATCGATGGTGTTTTACAGGATCAGCAAGGATTTAAATACGAATTAGAGATTGGGGTCGCGTTATGGCTGGCTTTGGCTTTATCCCTAATGACCCAGAAAATAACCGTCCTGATTTTGAGGCGATGCTGCGCCAGATGCAAGAACAGATGAGAGCGCAATTTGAGCAACTTGGAATAAACCCAGTTGGTTTTGTAAATCCATTCACAACACTTTTCTCAGATGCAGCAAATGCAACACAAGGCGGCAAGGGTAAAGATGGAAAAGAAGAAGTTCTTTCGATTTCTGCAGCTCGCGATACCGCTAAAAAATTTGTAACTGCGCAAGGGCTAAAACCAATTGGCGCAAAAGAGTTGGCGGTAGTTGCCAGCGCATTTGAAATTTCCGAGATTTGGTTAGACGAAGCCCTCTCTTTCCCGGCAACCGGCATCGCACCGAATTCGGCGACCCGCTTGGATTGGGTTGATCAAACTATTTCTGGTTGGCATAAAACTATTGAGCCATTAGCCGCTGGACTTTCTAGCGCGATCTCAAACTTGCTTGATCAAGCGATGAACGCCCAGGCTGGTGAAAGCGCTGAAGGCCAGCCACCGATCGAGATGATTACGATGCTGCTGCGCTCCTTTATCGGCACAATGATCGCAACCCAGTTGGGTCAATCGATCGGCACGCTGGCTTCATCTGTAACAGGTGCACACGATGTTGGGCTGGCTCTCTTGGACCCAGCGCACCCAGTTGTGATCCCAGAAAATATTGAGATCTGGGCCAATGAGTTAGAGATTCCTAAATCAGAAGTATTTATCTTTCACGCACTTCGCGAGGGCGCAGTTGCGCGCCTCTTTGCAAATAACCCATGGCTTGTTTCATATATTCAAAGCGCGGTTGTGGAATATGGAAAAGGTATCCATATAGATATCGAAGCAATTCAACGTCAAGCACAGAGCGCCTTTGAAAATATGCAGGAAAATGTCGGCGAAGGTGCGATGGATGCCGAGGCGATGAGCTTTGCCCTGGATAGTGGAATATTTACACCGGAGGAATCACCTGCCCAGAAAATTGCTCTTGCAAAGTTAGAAACAGTATTTGCGTTAATCGATGGTTGGACCGATGAAGTAACCGCACTTGCCGCCGGTGATCGCCTTCCTGCAATTGAACAACTAAGGGAAACGTTACGACGACGTCGTGCTGCCGCATCTCCTGCACAACAATTGTTTTCTTCAATGCTTGGTTTGGAAGTCTCACCAAAGTTAACTCGCGAGGCGAGCGCATTCTGGAAGAAGATTCGCGAAGTTAAATCAATCGCTGAACGCGATCAGATCTGGAGTGGATTATTACCAACGGCTGAGGATCTACTGAATCCAGAGAAATTCTTGGCTAGCACTTCGATCCCCGATGATCTCTCAGGGCTAATTTAATTTCTAATCTAGTTTCTTAGACTCTCGGGGCAAAGAAAAGCGAAGTCCCCGGCCGCTACTTTGAATTATCTGCCTTCCCCTTGCAGATAGATCAAAGAGTTATCCGAGGACTTCGTAAGCGAAACTTATGACCAAAAGTGCTCAGAATCAAATAAATAGAGATTTGACACACCTGTAATTTGCAATGTAATGGAAAAATATTTACAGCTAAATCTCTCAACACGTACTTTAGATATTGTCGATATAAATCTATTTCGCGAAGTTCAGGAGTACTTTTTATCTATGGCGCTAGATGAATCAGAAGAAGGTGATCTAACCCTGCCTGGAATTTCAGAGGGTGAGATAATTGTGATTCGCTCTGCAAGACGTAAGCGAAATATTTCGGCCTACCGACAAGGTGGGCGCATAATCGTTTCAATTCCGGCGCGCATGAGTAAGGCAGATGAACACGCAATCGTCCCTGAGATGATCGCAAAGATACGTAGCCAAGAATCTTCACGGATACCCAGCGAAGAAGCCCTGATGCAGCGCACAGCCGAACTACTGGTATCCCTAGCCCCCGAGATAACGGCGCGGCCGATGTCGATCAATTGGCGGCCGATGCGCGAGCGTTGGGGATCGTGCACCAGCGTCGATCGCACCATTCGGATCTCAGATCGTCTAAAGCTCGCACCCGATTACGCCCTGGATTACGTTCTCTTTCATGAGGCGATCCATCTTGAGCACTTTGACCATGGGGAAGCCTTCACCGAGGTTTTGGCCCGTTTTGAGGGGGCAGAATTAGCCAGCGCCTATCTCGATGGCTACGAGGCGGCCGAACGCGCCTTGGCTGAGCCTGTTGAGCTAAAAAAACTACGCACAAATAGGGGCTAGTTCAGCGTATTTGAGCGTAGTCAGGGGTATCGTCAACCTTGCACGCTTGGGCGCTCAGAGCCCATCCGGCGATTGGAGGCAATTATGACAGCAGAGACATACAAGGGTGACGCTTACTGCGTTAAGTGCAAGGAGAAGCGTGACTTCGAAGGCACTGTGAAGATCTCAGACTCTGGTCGTCGCATGGCGCAGGGCATCTGCCCAGTCTGTGGCACCAAGGTCAACAGAATTCTTGGCAAGGCTCAGTAACTTCACTAACAAGTCTTAAAGACTTTAAAGATTCACCCCGGCTCTCACAAGTTGATGAGCACGGGGTGAATTTTTTTTCATACCCGCAGTCAAACTTTCGCGCCTAACCATCTAGAAATACACAGGCTGAGCCACAGCGATTGTGCCTCATCACCAATCCTTCGCAGATGACAACTTCAGCGCTAAATCTCACCTTTAAATCTGGCATCTGCCTCTATGCCGGCCCGCGTCCAACTGAGTTTTTCATTGGGACCTTACGTAGGCGAATCGCAGTAAATAATGAGAATGCGCCAGCTATTTATAGCGCCCTAAAACGAGGGGCAACTGGTGGCGAAATCGCCGCATCCTTTTCATTAACCGCCGAAGAAATATCTGAGTTGTTGGAAGAGCTCCACGCGTGCGAATTCTTTGAAACACAAGTGAGCGCGATTCAAATTTCGGAAAGATTTATCTCTAATATCGCAGAACGTGCCGCCAAATCTAGTGATCACAGTAAAGATGCATCTTTTGCGCAAATCAAAAAACGAATTCAGCCTGAGTTGACGGTATCTCGCTGGTTGCCAAATGTTTTAGATTCAGGAATTTCCAAAGTTAGCGCTCGCCAGAGTGCGCATATAGAAATCTCAGGCCACTCGCGCGCTGCGCAACATTTATTTGCAGCACTTGTTGCCAGCGGAGTTACGCATACCCAATTTGCACCATCGTTTCGCCGTGGCAACGAGTTGATTTCAGATTTAGAAATCATTGGTGGATACATATCTGCGACAGATATTGGACAAGTTTTTACGGCAGTAAGTACCAATAAATCCAGATCTTTAGCCTTATTTCCATCAACAAAGGTGGAGTCTGCGCAAGAGTTGCCAATTGACTTTATGGAGAAGGTAATCAAGATCCACTTCGGTGAGATCGATCCGGTAATTCTTGGACTTTGGATGGCATCTGGCCAAGAACATCTAATTATTAGCGAAATCAGCGGTGGATACTTAACAATTTCTCCAATTGTTAAACCAGGACAGAACCCCTGCAGCCGTTGTTGCGAGCTAACTATCGCCGATCAAAGCGGTGCAACTTTGCTAGAAGGCGCAGTGATCAAAGATGAAATGCCAATTGCTGGTGCAAATTATTTAGCTGGACTTCTTGCCTCGGAAATCATCAAATTAATCGACACCGGATCTTGCACCCTGTCAGCAGCAGCGATTTCTATCGATTTATTAGATCTCTGTAACACAAAACACATCTCTGTGGGCCGCCACCCAATGTGTGGATGTGGCTGGCGCTAGATTTTCAATTCGCGCCTTGTGCAATTTCTCTGAACAATAGGCAGGTGGCCAAGAAAGAAGTAAAGAAAAAAGCAGTCGTCGAGACCGAGATTTCGAGCTCGACAGTTGTGCGTTCGGCGAAGATGGTTTCTATTCCCGTTGGTTTGGCTGGCCGTGGTGTTTTGGGCTTGGGTAGACAATTAGTTGGACAATCATCATCGCTAGTTGTTGCAGATATTCAAGAGAAAACTGCAGAGCAACTATTTAAAGTCCTTGGTGAGTTAAAGGGCGGGGCTATGAAATTTGGCCAAGCGCTCTCTGTCTTTGAAGCAGCGCTTCCTGAAAATATTGCAAAGCCATATCGCGAGACCTTAACTAAGTTGCAAGAATCTGCGCCACCGCTTCCGACCCGTGTCGTTCATAAAGTTCTCGCCAAAGAACTTGGAGAAAATTGGCGCGATAACTTCACATCATTTGAAGATAAACCAACTGCTTCAGCATCGATTGGTCAGGTGCACAAAGGTATTTGGAAAGATGGACGTCCTGTCGCGGTAAAGATTCAATACCCAGGCGCTGCTGAAGCGCTAATTTCAGATTTAAATCAGATCCAGCGCTTTGCCAAGATTTTCCAATTGGTGCTACCTGGATTAGATATGAAGCCACTTCTTGAAGAACTTCGCGCGCGCATCATTGAAGAAGTTGATTACAAATATGAAGCCGAGGCGCAAGAAGCATGCTGGCGCGCATATGAAAATGATCCCGATGTAGCAATTCCAAAAGTGGTTATAGCTGCCGATAAAGTTTTAGTTTCAGAGTGGTTAGAAGGAACTCCGCTTGCAAAGATAATCGCTGACGGCACACAAGAGCAGCGCAACAACGCAGGTATGCGTCTTGCTCGCTTCCACTTCACTTGCCCAGAACGCGCCGGTTTATTGCACGCCGATCCACATCCGGGAAACTTCCGCTTACTTGCCGATGGTCGAATCGGAGTTCTTGATTTCGGTGCGTGCAATCGCCTGCCCAATGGATTCCCTGAGCCATTTAAGAATTTATTAAAGCACGCACTCGATGATGATGCGCAAGCGCTATACGACGGCTTTAAGAAAGATGGATTTATTCTGGCTGAAGTAGATGTAGACCCTGCACTAGTTTTAGATTTCTTAGTTCCACTAGTTGAGCCACTTCGCACCGAGACCTTTAAATACTCGCGCGAATGGCTGCGTGATCAGAGCGCCCGCGTTGGTGATCCCCGAAATCCAACCGCCAAGATCGGTTTCCAACTTAATTTGCCGGCTGAATATGTTTTGATCCATCGCGTCACCTTGGGCACAACTGGAATCTTCTGCCAGTTAGAAGCCGAAGGAAAGTTCCGCGACGAAGCGCTCTCTTGGTTCCCCGAGAT
>JBIIPL010000049.1:0-9165 GCA_044342645.1 Candidatus Planktophila sp.
CAGTTGATGAACATTGAATTAGAAGTGCACCTTCAAGCAGTGAGATTGGCGTTGTGTGCGATGCAATATCTGCGCCAACAATTTCTTTCCATGACGAAAACAGTGTTCCTTCAGCAATTCCCAAATGCCAGTCGCGTTGATTAATTAAATCCGACATTACTTCGCTGATAAGTGTTGGATCACCCGGAGTATTAGTGCGCTCTTGCACAGGTTTTGATTTTTTTATAAATCCGGTCTTGTAACTGCGGAAGAGGTCAAGAGCTAAGTCACGTTTACTCATTACTTGTCCTCTCTTTCGATACAACCCCTGGTGTTACATAATATTTAGTAGATAATAATTCGGCCGGTAAGTCACTTTCAACAGCTGCGGTTATAAAGGTTTGCTCTGCCATTTGGGTCACCGAGGTTAACTGTTGGCGGCGAGCGGTATCGAGTTCTGCAAAAATATCGTCAAGGATCAGGATTGGTTCTGCGCCCTCTGATTTTAATAAATTGTAAGACCCGATTCGCAGTGATATCGCCATAGACCAAGATTCACCGTGGCTGGCATAACCTTTTGCGGGAAAGTCACCGAGTTGAAGATGCAGGTCATCGCGGTGTGGGCCAATTAGTGAAGCCCCGCGTTCTATCTCTTGGCGTGCGACTTCTAATTGCCGGGCGGTGAGCAGTTGTGAGTTTTCTTCAGAATTAGTTGATAAACCATCTGTGCTGGATTTATAAGAAATTGATGCGGGTTTTACTTCATTTAAATTGGCGTAGTTTGCGGCAACATAAGGGTTTAACGCTTCAACTAGCGCAACTCGTTCAGCGCTTAATTGTGCGCCTAAGTTAATTAATTGTTCAGTCCAGGGAGCAAGTGCGTTTTCAGGTGCGCGCGTTTTAAGGAGTGTGTTGCGTTGTTTAACAACTCGTTCGTAATCAGAGATAACACCAGCTAAACGCGGGGCGCGGGTAATCAGCAATTTATCGAGGAAATCACGGCGGTGGGTGGGCTCCCCTCGCACTAAATCTAAATCTTCTGGCGAAAAGTAAATAACTTGCAGTGCGCCCAAAATCTCGCGTTGTGACTTGGTTGGGTTTTGATTTAACCGCGCGCGATTGGCTTTACTTGCATTGATTTCTAGATCAACCTGCAGGGTGCGGTTATCTCGTTCGATTTCCGCGCGGATGATTGCTTGCGCTGATCCTAAATTTAATAAAGGAAGGTTTTGAGAAACACGATGTGATGAGAGATAGGCAAGGTAGATCAAACTTTCGGCGATATTTGTTTTGCCAGAACCGTTGTCGCCGATGAAAGTTGTGGGCCCCGCTCCAAACTCGAGTTCAAGGTTTTTATATGAACGAAAGTTGGTCAGCGCTAATTTGGTGACGCGCACTTGTATGCCCTTAATTAAATCTTAAAAGTAATTATGAGGCGTAACGCATCGGCATTAGAAGGTAACGGTAGTTTTCAATTACTTTACCGTCGCGATCTGATTTACCGCTGAGGATTGCTGGTTTGTTAGAACCAGTAAATGAAATTTGAACAAATGATGTTCCGACAGCTTGTAAGCCATCTGCAAGAAATACTGGGTTGAACGCGATCGAAATTGGTTCTCCGTCTAACAAGATTTCAATTGCTTCAGTTGCTTGTGCTTCTTCGCCAGCGCCAGCTTCTAGTGAAACTGTGTTGTTTGCGAATTCAAGGCGTAGCGGAACTGTTTTATCGGTTACTAACGCAACGCGGCGAACTGAATCTAAGAATGGTGCAACTTCAACGATTGCAGTTGTGGTTACTTCTTGTGGCAATAGGTGACGGTATGGAGGAAATGTTCCATCCAACATTCTTGAAGTCATTGATTTGCCTTCGCCAGCAAAACCAGCGAGGCGGTCGTTACTTGTATTTGGTGCAAAAGAGAGTGAGACGTTTTTAGATCCAGTTAAAGATTTTGCGGCATCGGCAATTGTGCGGCCGCGAAGAAGTGAAGTTGTGGAAAGCCCTGGTGTGGTTGGCTGCCAGGTAAATTCACGGACTGCTAAACGGTATCTGTCGGTGGCGGCCAAAGTGACTGTGTCTTCGTTGATTTCAATATGCACGCCTGTGAGGGTCGGCAGTGAATCATCTTTTCCGGCGGCGATTGCAACTTGTGCAACTGCGGTTGCGAAAACATCACTTGCTACAACACCGGTTGTTTCAGGAAGCTCTGGCAAACCAGGGTATTCAGAGATAGAAAGTGTTGGGAGTGTAAATTTTGCAGAGCCAGATGTAACCAATACACGGGAGCCATCTAGAGCGATTGTGATTGGTTTGTTTGGAAGGGATCTAGAAATTTCCGCTAGTAATTTTCCGGGAACTAAAACTTTTCCAGGTTGGGAAATATCTGCTTTAAAAAATGATTTGCTTGATGTTTCTAAATCAGATCCAGAAAGTATTACTTCGTCGCCGGTTGCATCAATAACAATTCCAAGTAGCTCGGTTTTAATTGGTCTGGTTGAAAGGCTGCGGGATACCCAGTTGACGCCATCTGTAAGTGCGCTTTGCTCGACAGTAAATTTCACGCGGTTGCCCTCAATTTCTTTAGTTGAAAGTCTTTCATGGTGTTTAACGAGTTAGATAGCCCAAAAAACTGCTTTTTGGGCTGTGTGGTTCGCTTGGGAGCGGGTTTCATTTATATAAAGGTAGTAGTAGTAACCACGCGGGATAACTGTGGATAAATAAAGAAAGCCCTGCTCAAAGGCGTGTCGCGCTGTTAAAAAGGTGTGGATAAACAAGTTGTAGCTGTGCATAAAAACAACTTTCATTACCAAACCCCTTCTCTCCCTTTTAAAAACTAACTTTTACAAAGTTGATAACCACAGAAAACGCTCTGTGATCCACAGTTATCCACACCTTCTCCACATCTGGGGGTAAGGTTCTTAAATCGGACATTTAACCGAAATCAACCTCTGTTCTGAGATTTAATTCGGTTGGTTAACTCAGTGACTTGGTTATAGATCGACCGGCGCTCTGCCATCAATTGGCGAATCTTCCGATCGGCGTGCATAACGGTTGTGTGATCGCGGCCCCCGAAGGTCTGCCCAATCTTTGGAAGCGAGAGCTCTGTTAACTCGCGGCACAAGTACATCGCGATCTGGCGGGCGTTAACCAAAACCCGTGAGCGAGAAGTGCCGCACAAGTCATCGATTGTAAGACTGAAATAGGTAGAAGTCTGAGCCATGATTGTGGCAGCGGTGATTTCAGGACCCGCACCACTCGGGATCAAATCTTTTAAAACAATTTCTGCAAGACTTAAATCAACACCTTGTCGATTAAGGCTAGCAAAAGCTGTCACACGAATAAGTGCGCCCTCTAGTTCGCGGATATTTGTAGAAATTTTGCTGGCGATATATTCAAGTACATCATCGGGTGCGTTTAATTTATCTTGCGCAGCTTTCTTGCGCAGAATTGCAATTCGAGTTTCTAGTTCAGGTGGTTGGATATCTGTAATCAAACCCCACTCGAAACGAGAACGCAGACGATCTTCCAAAGTTGTTAATTGTTTTGGCGGACGATCAGATGAGATAACTATTTGTTTATTGGCGTTATATAAAGTGTTGAAGGTGTGGAAGAACTCTTCTTGGGTGCGCTCTTTATTTTCTAAGAATTGAATATCATCTACCAACAGAACATCGAGGTCGCGGTAGCGGCGTTGGAATGCTGAAGCTTTATCGTCACGAATCGAGTTAATAAAGTCATTTGTGAACTCTTCAGATGAAACATAACGAACCCGCACACTGCCATAAAGTTCTTTGGCATATGCGCCAATAGCGTGTAATAAGTGGGTTTTTCCGAGGCCGGATTCGCCATAAATAAACAGTGGGTTGTATGCCTTGGCTGGTGCCTCGGCTACTGCAACAGCTGCGGCATGTGCGAATCGATTTGATGCACCGATAACAAAAGTTTCAAAGATGTAACGTGGATTTAATTGCGAAGGCTCATCACTTTTACGGGCGCCAAGATCAGAACCTTCGCGGCCTGTGCCGGGGCGAGTGGGGGTTGGTTCGATAACAACTGTTGGGGCCGGGTGATCTGCGAGTTCAAGTGACTCATCAACCATCACCGCGATATTTGTTTTATCACCGAGTTCGCGAGTTAGTACTTCGTTAACAACAATTCGCAACCGGGATTCAAGAACATCTTTTGCAAAAACATTTGGCGCAGCAACTAACAAATTTGTGATGCCGCCATCGCTTTGAATCAACCCAAGCGGTTTAGTCATTGTTAAGAAAGCGCGGTGCTGGGGTTCTCCGAGTGAGACATGCTCAATAACTCGGTCCCAAAGATCAGCGAGTTCGATCTCAACAACGGCCATTCTCGCCTCCTCGGACTATCCACAGGTTTATCCACAGGCTGTGGTCTAAAGTAGGGCTTTACCCTTGATTTAGAGCCACATTGACGGAAACCTGTGGACAGAGGTGAAAAGTAGGGCTCTTTCCCAAGAAAAGCAAGCGGTTATCCACAACCCTAAACCTAGCCTCCAGTTTGACCCGCCTGTATCCGCACCTCTACCGTTACACCCTTGCTTCCCCCGTATTTATGAAGAGTTCATAGAAGTCGGTAAAACCGCGAGCTAGGTCAGCAAAAACCTAGTCCGGCAAAAACCTGCTCTACCTACAAAAGCTTTAAAGGAGTCACCATGACAAAGCGCACCTACCAACCTAACACTCGTCGTCGCGCCAAGAAGCATGGCTTCCGCGCACGTATGGCAACTCGCGCAGGACGTGCAGTTCTTTCAGCCCGTCGCGCCAAAGGCCGCATTCGTCTTTCTGCGTAATTAACCGAGCCGCATCCGAGACCCTCGTGCTGCCTAAAAACGCACGTTTGACCGTAAGCGCCGATTTTGCTCGAGCAACAAAGAGCGGAACCCGCGTTACTACAGAAAACTTTGTTGGATACCTTTATATCTCACCTGTAACAAATCACGATCTGCCAAAGTGTGGATTGATTATCAATAAATCTGTTGGCGGATCAGTAATGCGCCACGCCTTGGCACGCAAGGTTCGTCATGCGGTCCACCCACAACTTTCTAAATTGCCATCCGGATCGCTCTTGGTAATTCGCGCGCTAGCGAAAAATAATATCGATGCCGTCGGTATTGAAATAGAAAAACTAACCAACAAATTATTGGATCGCACTTCACGAATTGTGGTGAAGTAATGCGAAAGATTTTCATTGCGGCAATCAAGGCATATCAAAAATGGATCTCCCCAGCCTTCCCGGCGCGCTGTAAGTATTACCCATCATGTTCTTCATATGCCGCATCAGCAATTTCACATTACGGTCTTCGTGGTGTTGCTATGTCGATCTGGCGTTTGATGCGCTGTAATCCTTGGTCGCACGGCGGCGTTGATTACGCGGTAAAAAGCCAGTCAATTACCAGTCAAAAAACCAGTGTAGGAGTTCACTAATGGGCTTTATTTTAAATCCGCTCTATAACCTGGTTTCAGGTGTAATTATCTTCTTCCACAAATTGCTGACTCCTATTTTCGGAGCAGACAGCGGAGTTACGTGGTCGCTCTCTATTGTTGGTCTTGTAATTTTGATTCGAATTATTCTTATCCCACTCTTTGTTAAGCAGATTAAAAGCCAGCGCGCCCTAACTGCGCTGCAGCCTCAAATGAAGGCGATTCAAGTTAAATATAAAGATGATCGCCAGAAACAATCAGAAGAGATGATGAAGCTCTACAAGGAGCATAAAACAAATCCTTTGGCTTCATGTTTTCCAATTCTTGCGCAAGCACCAATCTTTTTTGCTCTCTTTACAGTACTCAACGGAATTGCCGCAAAGACCGATGCAGGTGTATCAGCGCCAATCGCACGCGGTTTCCTAAAAGGTGAATATTTAGAGAGCGCAGCACAAGCAACATTTTTCGGAGCGAAAATTTCGCAGAGCTTCTTAGGTTCACCGGATACAACAGTTAAAATCGTTACTGTTATTTTGATCTTTATTATGTCGGCAACAACCTTTACAACCCAACGTCAGTTGATGGTTAAAGGAATGCCAAAGATGGATTCAAGTAACAATATGATGTTGCAACAACAGAAAATCATGTTGTATTTATTCCCAGTTATATTTGCAATTTCAGGTGTTAACTTTCCAGTCGGAGTTTTAATTTATTGGTCGACTACAAACTTCTGGACTTGGGGACAACAGTTCTATGTAATTAAGAGAAACCCAACACCGGGCTCTCCTGCATATGAAGAGTTAGAACGAAAGCGATCCCATAAAAATAAAGATAAAAACCGTGATGCCAGCGGAACAGTTATTGACCCAGAGAACACAGATCCCAGCCAGAGTGGCCAAGAGGGCGATGTGAAGGGGCAGAGAAAGCAGCCAAAGAAGAAAAAGAAGAAGTAATTCAGACATTTACTATCAAAAACGCATAAATAGCCCAAGTTTTCCAAATAGAGGAGTAATAAAATGAGCGAAGAGACAACAGAAGTAATCGATAACGATGTCGATGCCGAGGCAGCGACTGGTACCAAGAAGGCGCCAAAGACGATCGCCCGCTTGGAAGAGGAAGGCGATATTGCAGCCGATTACCTCGAAGGTTTGCTAGATATTGCCGACCTTGATGGCGATATCGATATCGATGTAGAAAACGACCGCGCCAGCCTGGCGATCGTTGGCGGAAAGTTGCGCCACCTAGTCGGCCAAGAAGGCGAAGTCCTGGATGCGATCCAAGAGCTAACTCGTTTAGCAGTTCAGACATCTACCGGTGACCGCAGCCGTTTAATGCTTGATATCGATGGATTCCGCGCCGGCCGCCGTAAAGAGCTGACTGCGCTAGCCGAGAAGATGGCCGAACAAGCCAAAACCACTGGCGCTTCGATCAAACTTGATCCAATGAACGCCTTTGAACGCAAAATCATCCACGACACGATCCAAACCTTGGGCCTTTCATCAGAATCTGATGGAGAAGACCCAAATCGCTTCGTAGTCATCTACCCTGCGTAGGAATTTAAATGGAAAATCTCCAGCCGGAGTCTCTCTCTTCCGTAAGTGTTTCACGTGAAACGTTGACACAAGAGACCCTCATCGCCAAGTACTTTCCTGGCCAAGAAGGATCAATCGAAGCCTTTGCTCAATTCCTGGTCGGGGCGGGTATTGAAAGAGGGCTAATCGGCCCCCGCGAAGGCGAGCGGATCTGGGATCGCCATATCTTCAACTGCCTGCCAGTAACCCAATTACTCCCAAACGGGGCATCCCTATTTGATATCGGCTCTGGTGCTGGGCTACCAGGCATTGTTATCGCTTTGGCCCGCCCAGATTTGCAGGTAACCCTGATTGAGCCGCTGGAACGACGCATCGAATTTCTAAATGAGGCAGTTGCAGCGATTGGCGACCTGCCCTTTCCAATACAAGTCATTCGCGGCCGGGCCCAAGATGTCAAAAAGAGCGCAGATTTTGTAACTGCACGGGCTGTTGCACCACTCGAGAAGTTGAAGAAGATGAGCTGGCATATGGTCAAAACCGGGGGCTCACTCCTTGCCATGAAGGGGGAGTCAGCGGCGACCGAGATGGTTGGGGTTAAAGGCGCTGAGCTGCACGAGATCAAACTCGACGGAATTGAGCTTGGAAGAATAATCTCCATACGCAAAGGTGCTTAGATAAGCGCGTGGCTGATTCACGTGAAACAAATTCGGGTAATTCCGGAAACTCCGACAATAAGGTCGTTGGGGTCCGCCGCCTAAAAGAGGCAATGGCTAAGCCGGCCTCAACCAGAATCTTCACCGTCGCCAATCAAAAAGGTGGGGTGGGCAAGACAACCACAACGGTAAATATCGCGGCCGCACTTTCAATGGGTGGCCTTCGAGTATTGGTTATCGATCTAGATCCACAAGGCAACGCCAGTACCGCACTGGGTGTTCCGCACCGTGATATCGCAGGTATTTACGACGTATTAATGGGTGATGAACCAATTACAGCAGTGGTTCAAAAAGTTGCCGGGTTTCCGTCCCTTGATTGCATTCCATCAAATTCATCATTAGCAAACGCAGAAGTTAATTTAGTTTCAATGGTTGCGCGCGAGCTGCGATTAAAAGAAGCGTTAGTCGAAATTTCACCAAATTATGATTACATCTTTATTGATTGCCCACCATCACTTGGTTTATTAACAATCAATGCACTCGCTGCTGCACGCGAGTTATTGATTCCAATTCAAACAGAATATTACGCACTTGAAGGCCTGTCACAACTTCTTGAAACTTATGGTGTTGTAAAGAAAAGACTTAACGCTAACTTAGATCTATCAACAATTGTTTTAACTATGTTTGATGGCCGCACCCGTTTATCAAATGATGTCGCGGCAAATGTTCGCGCACATTTTCCTAAAGAGTTAATTGATATCCCAATCCCACGTGCAGTACGTGTTTCAGAAGCTCCGTCATATAACCAGACTGTAATGACTTACGACCCTTTATCTCCAGGAGCAATTGCTTATATGCAAGTAGCGCGTGAACTCGCAGAACGCGGTAAACCAAAAGACGAAATCACATTTGATTCAAATGTAGTAAATATTAATTACAAACGCGATGGAGAGATTGCATGAGTGTAAAACGGGGCGGACTAGGAACTAATTTAGATTCACTAATCCCAACATCGCTGACAGTTGCGGGAAATGAAGTTGCACAACAGAACGAAGTTCCTATTGATTCAATCTCACCTAACCCGCGCCAACCACGTTCGGTCTTTGATGAAACAGCGTTAAATGAATTAACAGCATCAATTAAAGAGATTGGTATTTTGCAACCCCCGGTTGTTCGCCAAACATCTGCTGGCAGATATGAATTAATCATGGGAGAGCGCCGCTACCGTGCCGCAAAAGCTGCAGGCTTAAAGAGCATCCCAGTAATCATTCGCCAGACACCAGATAACGAACTATTGCGTGAAGCTTTAATTGAAAATATCCACCGCAGTCAATTAAACCCACTTGAAGAAGGCGCTGCTTATGCGCAACTTCTCACTGACTTTGACTGTACACATGATGAGCTAGCGACAAAGTTAGGCAGGTCTCGTCCGCTAATTTCTAACACGATGCGTTTATTAAATCTGCCTCTTTCGGTACAACGTAAAGTTGCAGCGGGAGTAATTTCTGCAGGACATGCTCGAGCGCTGCTCGGTTTAACTGATGAAGCAGAGATTG
>JBIIPL010000127.1:0-3156 GCA_044342645.1 Candidatus Planktophila sp.
CGACCAACGCCAATTTTCTTTGGCTCCAGTTACCTCATTTTTAGATGCTTTAAATGCTTTATCAAAGAATCTGACTCGGTAAATTCGCTGGATAAAGTGGCCGCCTCGTGTAACGCCAAAGAATAAGAAGAATACCGCCACTAGAACTGCAAGCATTGTTTGGCTGATATTGCCTTCATCTAAAATTATTTTCGTAAACAACTTTGCAACAGCTAGTTCAGATACAGAAATCATCGCAGCGATCAGAACTAGTCCCAACAGGATTAATCTATATTTTGAGGTTGAGAAAAGTTCAGTGAGTGCATACAGCATCTCTTTTGCTACAAATCGCATTTTAGCTATTCCTCAATTTGGAAGAAGTGACGATGGCAGTAATATGTCCCAAAGTTACAAAGATCGCAATTCCCAGGGCAATCGTTAACGTTTGGCTAAAACTTCCGAAAATCGCAATGAAGATTGTAAATTCAACTGAGTGAAACATCCGCTGAGCGGGCAAATAGTTAAATGCTTTTCGTATAGATCGCAGGAATCCTTTAATTGGAAGGTTTACTCCCTTTGTATCTTGAATTTTATTTAGCCCTGAAAATGCTCTGGCCACATGAACTGCGTCATTGAGACCTTTATTAATAATGACAAGGATCGCTAGGAGTGCGCCGAAATACGGATAAATTGAACTTGTTATTGGCTCCGCTGGCCATCCTGCGAGGCGAAGCCCTAAGCAGAGTGGCAATAAACATTCGGCTAAGTAATGCCCTAATTTATCCAAAAATATACCCATTGGAGATTTTGTACTTCTCCATCGTGCAACTTCGCCATCACAGCAGTCGATCAGCATTTGAAGTTGGCTTAAGAAGAGTGCAAGTGCAATTCCAATCCATCCTTGAATAAGTAGCGCCGGACCAATTGATGCACCTGTAACAATCATCAGCCAAGTAACTCCGTTTGCAGATATTGGAGTGCGCAGCAATACACGAGTTAAATACGGTGAGAGCTTTCGTAGGTAGAGATCTGCAATCCAGTGTTCAGAAGTTGAACGATCGGTCACTGAAATTGGTTGTGAAATTTCGCGGATTTGGGCAATCGTCGGGCGAGCTGGTCTGTCAGTCATTGTGCTTACAACCTTGCATCCCGCGAGAGATCTTAATTAATGGATGTATATCCAAGATGCAAAGATTTCCCGTCATAAGCGGTAATCTATCGTGCTTAAGCGGTATTTTCGGCATGGTTAGGTCTAGAGGATAAAAAATGGCGATTCAAGTTGTAATTCTGGCGGCCGGTATGGGAACTAGATTAGGAAAGCCTTGGCCCAAACCGCTTACCGTCTTATCCGATGGCCGCTCGATTATGCAACAGCAGATGGAAAATGTCTCACAAGTTTTCGGCGATAAAGCGCGAATAACTGTTGTCGTGGGATTTAAGTTAGAGATGATTATTGAAGCTCACCCAACTGCATCTTTTGTATATAACGAAGTTTATGACCAAACAAATACTTCAAAGAGTCTTTTAAAAGCGCTTGTTGCAAGTCAAGAATCGGGCGTGCTTTGGTTAAATGGCGATGTTGTATTTGATGCCAAAGTTTTAGAGAGAGTAGCGTCTCGAATTGAAGCAGAGAAGTCATTTGTCTGCGTAAATACTTCTGCGACAGCCGAAGAAGAGGTTAAGTACACAGTTGACGATAAGGGATTTATTAACGAGCTTTCAAAGACAGTGCAGGGCGCACTCGGTGAAGCAGTTGGAATCAACTTTGTATCTGCAAGCCATAAAAATGATGTAATTGCCCAACTCAAAGCGTGCGCAGATCAAGATTACTTTGAGCGTGGGTTAGAACTTGCTATTGAGAAGAATGGTATTCAGATAGAACCAGTTGATATTTCTGATCTATTTGCAGTTGAAGTAGATTTTCAAGCAGATCTAGACCGAGCTAATCAGGGCCTGAAGTAATTAAAGCGAGACTCGGCGTAATCCTTCTTTAATCGCCATCTCAACTTCAGAGATCTTTAGCTCTGGTATTTTGATCATTTCCGTGATTGGTTCGATTTCGCGCCAGTCAAGTTTTGGATTGATTGGTGTCGGGCTCATTACTTTGACATCGGCACCAAGTGCGTAATCTATATATTTGATTCCGTCACCGTGCACATACTCTTCAAATCCCTTAAATACGACTAGTGCGCATGGAATTCCGTAGCTCTGGCAGGTAATCAGTACGTGCATTGCACTGGTAACAACGCTCTCATATTTAATTAGAGTTTCAACGAAAGTCACAATTTCATCTGGATGTGAAAGTTGCACTGACAGCTCATCACAATTTTCTAGAAGCTTTACTGGTGCTTGTAAATGCGTGTAATGACGCACCAGTGCAATTCTGCCATTTGTCGCACCACGGGTTAAAGGAAGTATTCTCGAAAGAACTATGCCCGGGTCTCCAAAATTCTCAATCCTTGGTCCCCCTGATTGCACGATCAAATCTGCAGTATGTGGCCCTCGCACAGAAACGAAATCAGCCTTTGGATTGATGGCATGTTTAAATGAACTTACGCCAGTGCCAACTACTACAGAATTGCTTTTAACAAACCTACCGACTGAACCCAGGCTCACTATGTGCTTTTTCGGTGCACGAGTTGTCAATCCTTGAAAAATAATTTTGCTATCCGTGTAATGGTTAAAAATAAAGGGAGTTAACCAATCCCCGAAGTTGCCAGGATAAGGATTCTCCCACCAGGCTAATTTGATTTTGTTTACGCTTGGCTTCGCTGAATATTCTAAGAAACTTGATGCCACATTAATTGCAGCGCTTTCATATCTATTTGGTAACACTTTTCGCCGAAAAACAGAGAGCGCTTCCTGGTATTTGGCAGTGTCTCCTGATTTTCCAGCAACTAACAAGTCTCGTACAGCATCGCCACTGAGATTGTTATGTTTCTTGCCGGTTAAGAATCCAGTTACTCCTGAAGCATCTACCAATAGGCGCAATCTAGTTGAAATGGATTCCGGCAATTTCTCTTCAATTAACTTAGCAAACTCAAGAAGTTGTTTCTTTAAGCCTAGCTTCTTTTTTGAATTTCCTGTGTGTTGTTCTACTTTTCTCTTAAAGTTACCGACTTGCCCGCTTGAACCAAATCTAAAGAAGACTTCGTGGCTTTCTAAATTTCCTGCTCC
>JBIIPL010000050.1:0-9103 GCA_044342645.1 Candidatus Planktophila sp.
TCCGATACGAAGTTGGTTCTTACCCAACTTACGATAAGGCTCGGTATCTACAATGCCATTAGCGCGCAGCGCTGCAGCAACAGCTGTTGCATCAATTGATTCATCAAAATTAATGGTTCCGACAACCTTCGAGCGCATCGCCGGATTAGTAACAAATGGAGTTGTGTAAGAAGTCTTTTCTGCCCAGGAATACAACTTGGCTGAAGATTCTGCGCTACGACCAGCAGCAAACTTAAGTCCGCCATTTGAATTCATCCATTCAATTTGGTCGGCCAGTAACATCAAAGTTATCAAAGCAGGAGTGTTATAGGTTTGATCTAAGCGTGAGTTTTCAATTGCAATACCGAGATCAAAGAATGCTGGAACCCAGCGACCGCCAGCTTTAATCTTTTCTGCGCGCGCAATTGCAGCTGGACTCATCAGTGCTAACCAAATACCACCATCGGATGCAAAAGATTTTTGCGGAGCAAAGTAATAAGTATCAAACTCTTTGGCATCTACATCTAAACCACCGGCTGCGCTAGTGGCATCAACCAAGACGAGCGCTCCATCGGTTCCAGCAGGGCGCTTAATTTGCATTGCCACACCAGTCGAAGTTTCATTATGTGTGAGGGCGTAAACATCAACGCCGGCTTCGGCAGATGCCTGCGGATGTGAACCAGGTTCAGCCTTAATAACAGTTGGATCACCTAGGAATGGCGCCTCTTTTGCAGCTGATGCGAACTTCGATGAAAATTCACCAAAGACCAGGTGCTGTGATTTATTTTCGATTAAACCAAAAGTTGCGATATCCCAGAACGCGGTAGAACCACCATTGCCGAGTACTACTTCATAACCTTCGGGCAGAGTAAATAGCGAGTTAAGTCCTTCACGCACGCGGTGCACAACGTTTTTAACTGGCTTCTGGCGATGCGATGTTCCGAGAACTGAAGAACCAGATGCGGTAAGCGCTGCTAACGCGTCCGGACGAATCTTTGATGGACCACAACCGAATCGGCCATCACGTGGTTTTAAATTATCTGGGATCTTGATATCAGAGCTCATGGGCTAAGACTACGGGTAGTAGCGAGTGATCTCCCACCCAGCGTTGCTGTTACTCCGCTCATAGCGCAGGCGATCGTGGAGCCGGGAATAACGTCCTTGCCAAAATTCAATACTGATTGGCATAACGCGATAGCCACCCCAGTGCGGTGGCTTCGGTACCAAAGTTCCCTCTGGCCATTTCTCAGATGCACCAGCAAATCTTTGTTCCAACTCTTCACGTGAAGCAAGTGGTGCAGATTGCGCGCTTGCCCACGCACCAATCTGGCTAGCCCAAGGCCTGGTAGCAAAATAATCTGATGATTCATCTTCACTAATTTTTGTCGCAAATCCACTAATTGAAACTTGCCGCTCCATCGCAAACCACGGAAACAACAGCGTGACTTGTGAATTCAATTCAATCTCTTGAGCTTTACGCGATGAGTAATTTGTGAAAAAGGTAAATCCACCTTCGGAAAGATCTTTTAATAAAACAGTCCGTGTTGAAATATGTTCTTTATCGCCCAGAGTTGAAAGGACCATGGCATTTGGTTCGACGATAAAGGAATTTTCAGTCGCTTCCTTTAGCCAATTAGAAAAGGCGGCGAGAGGATCGGCAGGTAAATTCTCTAGCCCGACCTCACCGTAAGAACGGCGCATGGCACGGATGGCTTCCCGATCGATATCGCTCATAGATGTATCGAACCTCACTTTCTCACCCGCGTCATCTTCAACCCAAAGTGGTGTTCAGCGCCTCACGGAAGGTGCAGAATTGGAGTATGTCAGATGATTTCAAACCCGGCCTGGAAGGCGTTATCGCCTTCGAATCACAAATTGCAGAACCAGATAAAGAAGGAAGTGCACTTCGCTATCGCGGTGTAGATATCGACGACTTAGTCGGTCGCGTTACCTTCGGCAATGTGTGGGGTTTGCTCGTTGACGATCTATTTAATCCCGGGCTTCCAAATGCTGAACCATTTCCACTTCCGGTTCACTCAGGTGATGTGCGCGTAGATGTGCAATCAGCGATTGCAATGTTGGCACCGGCTTGGGGATTTCAACCGCTCTTAGATATTTCCGATGAAGAAGCGCGCAGCAATTTAGCCCGCACATCAGTGATGGTGCTTTCATACGTTGCGCAAGCAGCGCGTGGTACTTGGCAACCGATGGTTCCACAATCTGAAGTTGATAAAGCACACACAGTTGTTGAGCGCATGATGATTCGTTGGCGCGGTGAACCAGATCCGCTACACGTGCGCGCAATAGATGCCTACTTTGTATCAGCGGCAGAACACGGAATGAACGCCTCAACATTTACAGCACGCGTTATTGCATCAACAGGTGCAGATTGTGCGGCTGCGTTATCAGGAGCTATTGGCGCAATGTCCGGCCCACTTCACGGTGGTGCACCGTCTCGCGTATTGCACATGATCGAAGAAGTTGAAAAGAGTGGCGATGCCACAACTTATGTAAAGGGTTTGTTAGATCGCAAAGAACGTTTAATGGGATTTGGTCACCGCGTTTATCGCGCTGAAGATCCACGCGCTCGCACACTTCGCCGCACTGCAAAAGAACTCAATGCACCGCGCTATGAAATTGCTGAAGCGTTAGAACAAGCTGCGCTTAAAGAACTTCGCGAACGCCAACCAGATCGCGTCCTAGAAACAAATGTTGAATTTTGGGCAGCAATTATTTTGGACTTCGCACAAGTTCCTGCCCCATTGTTTACTTCAATGTTTACCGCAGCTCGCACTGCTGGGTGGTCGGCCCATATTCTCGAGCAGAAGCGCACCGGACGTTTGATTCGCCCATCTGCACGCTATGTTGGAAAAGGCCCCCGCAGACCTGAAGATGTCGACGGCTGGGATGACTCCGTCGGTATGTTGCACAACTAAGCCAGACCGAATTCAGCCCCGCAAAGGGCTATTCCACAGGGCTGTGAAAGCCCCTTTGCAACGAAGAGGGTTTATAACAATTCTATAAATCCCTGCTCAAACCCTTATTTAACGGGGTTTTGGTTTGATCTTGACCCTCAAATGTTATGGAATAAGCGCACTAGAGATCCATACCCTCGTGAGTTCTCAATATATTTGGAGGAAATATGAATAAAAAGCGAATTGGTGTTGTCGGCGCAATCGCCGCTGCAGCTCTCGCAGTATCAGCACTTGCAGTTCCATCTGCATTTGCTGCGAAGAAGTCAATCGTAATCTGGGCTGATGAAACAAAGGGTCCAGCACTTCTCAAGCTCGTCAAGGACATGGGTAAAACCGTTCCTGGATACACAGTTGATGTGAAATCTTTTGCTTCCTATACAGCTCTACAAGATGCTTGGGATAAGGCAACATCTGCAACTGGCCCAGATCTACTTCTTGGCGATGGTGCATTCGCAACTAAGGGTGCTAAGGCCGGAAATATCCAGTCACTTATTATCTCTTCTGCAACACGTCAGGCGTTTTCAAAGGGTGCATTCGAAGCACTTTCTGTTAATGGACGTATCTACGGTATTCCAACAGATGTTGATACAACAGGCATGATTTACAACACTGCAATGTTTGCAACAGCACCTAAGACAATCGGTGAAATCTACGATTACTACATCAAGAACAAGGCAACACTCACAAATGGTGTTTGCTCATTTAACGGTTCTTGGGGCGCGCATCCAATGTTGACCGCACTTGGTGGCGGTGCTTGGGGTTACAAGAATGGTGTTGCAGATTTCTCTACAGTCGTCTTCAACTCACCAACATTTAAAGCAAATGTTAAGAAGTACCTAGTCGGTACTGATGGCAAGACAAATGGCTTCTTCTCATACGATGGATGCGACACTGCATTCAAGGCTGGCAAGACTCCAGTAGCACTTGTTGGTGCTTGGAACATGTCCGGCATCGAAGCTACAAGCGTTAAGTTTGCTTGGAGTTCACTCCCTGGAACAACTGCTGGAACATTCGGCAAGCAATGGGGTGGAGTTTCAGGTGTTTACCTAACTTCATATGCAACAACTCACGGAGTTAAGACTGGTGCAAACCAGCTACTCAATAAGTTCTTTGCTTCTGAAGCTGGTCAACTTTCATTCAATGAAGCCCAGAAAGATCAGCGTCCACTAGCGCACATCACTGCTGCAGCAAAGACTAAAGATAAGAACGCAGCAGGCGTTGGTGCAGCATCAGTAAATTCAATTCGTCAGATTAACGGCGCTCTTGGAGACAAGACTGGTGGATCAGACTGGTATGCAGTTCTAGGCGATGCAATGACAGATATCTTTGCAGGTAAAAATATCGATGAAACTTTAGATAAGGGTGCAGCGGTTCTGAAGAAGAACTTTGCTAACCACGCTAAAGGATAAGCACTAGAAAATAAGTAGATAGTAATAAGGTGGGAGATGTACGAATTTCTCGTATATCTCCCACCTTTACTATTTTGAGCGTTAAATCATTTAATTAAAAAGGGGCAAAATGTTTTATAAGCTGGTCGGGTTGCGCGGACCACTTGCCCTCTTTTTAAAGTTGGGCATTTTGGGCGGGGCAGATGCCTTCATGATTTGGCTGATTTCTGCAGCTATCAATAAGAGCTCATTTATCATCGCCGGCGTTGTTACCGCCGCTCTTGTATTTATCAATTACTCATTTATTACAAAAGGCTCGATCCCCTTAAAGTTTCTCGCAGTCGGATTGGTGTTTTTCTCAATTTTCGTTGTGACACCAATGGGCTACACAATTTTGATGTCTTCCTATAACTTTAAAACTGGAAATGAAATAGCCAAGACCGCGGCGATAAAAGAATTGATAAATAATGGAATTGTTTCGGATTCAGAAGGAACGGCTTACGATCTCTTTCTTGGCAAGACCAGCAGTGGCAATTACGCAGGAATATTAGAGAATCAAGTCACCAAGGAAGTCTTATACGCTGATGAAAAGGGTGTAAGACCAGTCAGTGATTCTGAAATATCTCGAGATATTTCTGGATACATAACCGGTGCTGATGGAATCAAAACGTTAACCGATGAAGAATTTGCCAATGAGGATGCCGTCATTACCGCACTTCGTTTTCCACTTGGAGATGGTTCTTATGCAGCTCCACAAGGATCCAATGTGGCAGCGCGACTGATTCAAAGCGTTGTTTATGACCCGGTCACTGACCAACTAGAAAATACAGAACTTGGAATTACCTATATCGACAATGGCAACGGTAACTTCGTTGTAAAGGATGACCCATCAACTCGTTTGGAGCCAGGCTGGAGAACTTACTCTGGTTTCGATAACTTTAGATCTTTATTCCTTGATGAAAAGCTACGAAACCCATTTGTCAAAGTCTTTATCTGGACAATCGCTTTTGCATTTCTTTCTGTGGGTACCACCTTCGCAGTCGGTATGGCACTTGCCCTTGCTCTAGAAGCGCCAATTAAATTCCGCAGATTTTACCGTGGCTTCTTAATCCTTCCGTATGCAATCCCAAGTTTTATGAGCATACTTATTTGGAGAGGCCTCTTTAATAAGGATTTTGGTGCAATTAATTTATTGTTGGGAATTAATGTCGACTGGTTCGATAGCCCCTGGTTGGCTCGATTTGCCGTGATACTTGTAAACCTATGGTTGGGCTTCCCGTATATGTACTTAATCGGCAGTGGTGCTTTGCAATCAATTCCAAAAGAACTCGAAGAAGCAGCATCGATTGATGGCGCAACAGAGAAACAGACTTTCTTTACAATCAAACTACCGCTTCTCCTGCAGATCCTTGGCCCACTGCTGATCGCTAGTTTTGCTTTTAATTTTAACAATTTTAATATTATCTATCTCTTAACGGGTGGTGGGCCTACCAATGCTATTGATGGCGAAGTTGCGGGAGCTACCGACATTTTGATTTCCTATGCATACAAGACGGCATTTGGTTCTAACTTCCAAGATTTAGGTTTATCTAGTGCGATCTCAATGGTTATGTTTGTAATCGTTGGAACTATGTCTATGTACACCCTGAAGAAGTCAAAGATAATGGAAACGCTATGAGTAAAAAAGTAGGCAGAAATAATCTTTGGAAGCACGCCCTTGCCATTAGCCTGGTGCTTTTCACTGCCTTTCCAATCTACGTTGTAATAGTTACTTCATTTGATCCCACCGGGGGAATTTCTACCAGTTCACTTCTACCTGTTAAATTTTCACTTGATAATTACATACTCTTATTTACCGACCCCAGAGTTCCTTATTGGTCATGGATGAAGAACTCATTGATTATTGCAACAGCAACTGCCCTAACATCTGTGGCAATCGGAGCCGCTGGCGCTTTTGCTTTTAGCCGCCTGAGATTTAAAGGAAGAAAAACTGGTCTTAAAGCCCTTCTCTTGATCCAAGTCTTTCCAAGCTTCTTATCACTTTCTGCAATTTATGTAATGATGGAACAAGTATTTTTGATTACCCCAACTTTTGGCCTGGGAAGTATTTGGGGCCTTTACTTGATTTATATCGGCGGATCACTTGGCGTTAACGTTTGGCTCCTTAAAGGATTCCTTGACACAATTCCGCTTGAGCTCGATGAATCTGCAAGGCTAGATGGCGCATCAGTTCCACAAGTCTTCTGGTTGATATTTCTGCCACTTGCCGCTCCGGTACTAGCGGTAATTGCTGTACTTTCATTTATCGGAACATTTAATGAGTTCGTTCTCGCCTCACTCTTCTTGCAAGATGTAGAAAGACGAACAGTGGCAGTTGGACTTCAACAATTTGTTGGCGGGCAATACGTAGACACCTGGGGACCTTTTGCTGCCGGATCAATCATTGCTTCAGTTCCGCTCGTGGTTATCTTCTTATCAATGCAGCGTTTCATCATTGGTGGTTTAACTTCAGGCGCAACGAAGGGTTGAGTTGAAAAAAGTAGGTTTTTTTAGCGCCATCACGATTTCACTTGCACTGGCAACTGCTTCCAGCTCATTTGCTCAAACAAACTCTGAATTCATTAAGCCAGCTGTTCGCGGCCCACAGAGTGATGAGTCCGTCTATTTCATAATGACCGATCGCTTTGAAAATGGCGATAAGAGTAATGATTATGGTGGAAGCGAAAAGTCATTGGCGATTAGTGGATATGCGCCAGAAGATATTGGTTGGTGGCACGGTGGTGATTTCAAAGGAATTACCAAGCGCTTGGATTACATCAAATCTATGGGCTTTACATCGATCTGGATCACGCCACCGGTAGTTCAAAAATCTGTTCAGGGAAATTCCTCCGCCTACCACGGCTATTGGGGAATTGATTTCACAACTGTAGATCCGCATCTGGGTAGTGAGGCAGATTTTAAAGAGTTAGTTGCGCAAGCACATAAATTAAATATGAAGGTGATCATCGATGTCGTGGTAAATCACACTGCAGATGTAATTTATTACGATAACAATGGAAGACCACAAGTAAGCGCAGCCGAAGCAAATATAAAGAAACCAGATTGGCTTAATTTAATTAGTAATTATCATAATCTTGGAAATAATCCGAGAGTAGGAAATTCAGTTTTAGACGGTGATTTCTTTGGACTAGATGATCTAGAAACCGAGAACCCAAAAGTAATAAGCGGGTGGATTGATGTCTGGTCTAACTGGATTACCAAATTTGATATTGACGGCATGAGAATAGATACCTTTAAACACGTAAATCCAGAATTTTGGAAAGTATTTATCCCCAAAATTCAGGCAGCAGCAGTTGCAGCAGGCAAGAAGGATTTTCCAATTTTTGGTGAAGCCGCCGATACCGATGCTGATTCCTTATCCACTTATGTAGCAGGCGGAGAAGTCCCGAGTGTCTTGGACTTTGATTTTCAAAAGCGAGTAAAGAGTTTTGTGCAGTTTGGCGTCTCTGCAGAAGCTTTAGCTGAATTATTTAACCGAGATGATCTTTATACAACGTCGAGCACGAGCGCTTATGGACTTGCCACCTTTCTCGGAAACCACGACATGGGACGCATTGGATATTTCTTAAGTAACGCCGTTGCAGTTGGCGAAAACCAATCTTTACTCGAACGTGCCAAACTCGCCAATGCTGCGCTATTTCTACTTCGTGGTGGACCAGTTCTTTACTACGGAGATGAAAAAGGCATGACAGGCACTGGGGGAGATAAGAAAGCTCGACAAGATATGTTCGCCACCCAAGTAGTTGATTGGCAAACTGAACTGCGTATTGGATCTACTCCCATAAAGAACGCAAGTGCCTTTGAAGTAAAAAACCCTTTAGAAGAGCAAATAACCGAACTACAGAAAGTTATCGCTGTTAATCCATCTTTGCGCAACGGAACGCAAGAAGTTCGGTATGCAAAGGGCGGTCTCTTCGTTGTTTCACGTTATCAAAATGGAGCTGAATACGTTGTTGCCTTAAATGGCGCTGATACTCCGGTGCAGAGTCAGTTTAAAGTTGGATCAAATAAAGCAGAGTGGGAAGTCTTATCTGGAAACTGCACTATTTCCGGTGATAGCCAGATTGCACTTGCAATCCCGCAACGAAGTTACTGTGTGGCTAAGGCAAAAACTCCGCTAGCCAGTAACAGCGCGGTCAAAGTTTCAGCTCTAAAGATCATTAAAACCGCCCTACCTTCTGGATGGAGAGAAGTTACAGCACAAGTTTCGGGAGCTAATTATACGGAAGTGACTTTTAGTGTCAGAGTTAAGGGTGGCAAATGGAAGTCAATTGGAACATCAGACCGCCGCACATTTGCAACCGATGCAACTAAAGGTGGCCGATATCGTGTTTATCTACACCCAGAAGATTTTAAAAAGGGAAGTACTGTAGAAGTCATCGCTGCTACTGTAGATGGCAAGAAAAAAGTGCAGCTCTCTCAAATTGTTAAAGTAAAAATCTAACCTTTTAGCCAGAAACGTAAAGGTTGATCTAAGTAACTAGCCCACGACGATTCATTGTGTCCAGTTTTTTTGTAAACTTTGCTTACGAAATCTACATCTGCACGATATCCCTTTTGCAACATTAATTCATCGGCTAAATCTTGAAATGGCTCGTATTGAGCGTCTAAAGCTTTTGTTCCGCGACTCATCCAAATTTTGTGGCTGCCAGGCAGTGGAAGTTCTTTGATAGTTCTATGGACCAGTTCATCGCCACCAAT
>JBIIPL010000128.1:0-3128 GCA_044342645.1 Candidatus Planktophila sp.
CGGGCGAAGAAGATTTAAATCACGAATGATGGCTGCTGGGCGCAGATCAAATACGTTAGTGACGGCATCTTGAATCTTCTGGACCGGAACAGTCTCGGTTCCAAAAGTTTCTACGAAAACACCAACTGGTTGGGCCTTGCCAATTGCGTAAGCAACTTGCACTTCACAACGTCGCGCTAGTCCGGCCGCGACTACATTTTTTGCAACCCAACGCATTGCATATGCCGCAGAACGATCCACCTTTGATGGATCTTTACCCGAGAATGCTCCCCCACCGTGACGGGCCATTCCACCGTAAGTATCAACGATGATTTTGCGGCCAGTTAGACCAGCATCGCCCATTGGACCACCAATAACGAAACGTCCAGTTGGGTTGATTAAGGTGCGCATATCTTTACGAGGCAGATCAATCTTCGCCAAAACCGGTTCAATCACAAGTTCAATAATCTCAGGAGTTAGTTTCTTAACAACATCGACTTCCTCGGCGTGCTGACTGGAAATCACCACAGTGTCCAAAGCAACTGCTCTGTCACCATCGTATTCGATAGTTACTTGGGTCTTGCCATCTGGTCGCAGGTATGGCAGCGCTCCTGACTTTCGAACAGCTGAAAGTTGTTGGGCTAGTTCATGCGCTAACCAGATTGGCAGCGGCATTAACTCTTTTGTGTCATCGCACGCATATCCAAACATCAAACCTTGATCGCCAGCGCCTTGTAGATCAAGTGGATCCGCTGAAGATGCAACACGATTTTCATAAGCATCATCTACGCCCTGAGCAATATCTTGTGACTGCTGACCAATTGAGATCGAAACTCCACAGCTATTTCCATCGAAGCCTTTTACAGATGAGTCATAGCCAATTCCGATTACAGTGTCACGAACGATTCCCATAACATCGGCATAACCATTAGTTGTTACCTCACCGGCGACGTGGACTTGACCAGTTGTGATTAAGGTTTCAACAGCTACGCGGCTTGATGAATCTTGCGCAAGTAGCGAATCCAAGATTGCATCGGAAATTTGATCTGCGATCTTATCTGGATGGCCTTCTGTTACAGATTCAGAGGTAAATAAGCGTTTTGACATTGGATTAACCTAACTGGCTTAGGGCCTGATCAAGCAACAACTCGGCAAGCGTGTCTTTGCTGGTTTGTGGAACTTTAATTTGAGCGCCGTTGCTCGTAATAATAAAACCTTCTGTGTCTAGAGCGCCGAATATTGCACCGTTAGATACATTGTTTAGATAGAGAATATTAGCGCCCTTAGCCACTCTTTTAGCCTCGGCAGCGAGTAAGTCGTCATTGGTCTCAGCAGCGAAGGCAATAACTATCTGATTCTTACGCAGATTAGCTATCGATTTTAGGAGATCAGGATTCTCAACTAGTGGAATATCCCGCAACTCGCCTTTCTTAATCTTTCCTTCTGAGTATTGCGAAGGCCTTGCATCTGCCACCGCCGCACTCATTACTAATAAATCAGTAGTTGGGAATTCGCTTTCTAACGCTGCATGCATCTGGGTCGCAGTCTCAACCTGCAATATTTCAATTCCCGCAAGATCTTCAATCTCTTCTTCTGAAAGTTGCGGGTTAGCGAAGATCATCTTTACTTGAGCACCACGATCGCGGGCAGCACGAGCAACCGATGCTCCTTGTCGACCACTGGAACGATTGCCTATAAAGCGAACAGGATCGATCGCTTCACGCGTTCCGCCAGCTGTTACGAGTACGCGTTTACCAAGAAAATCCTTCTTAACATCTATCAAATTTTCGAATTCAGTAATTATTGTTTCGGTCTCCGGGAACCTACCCTGACCAACATCATGACCTGTTAATCGACCAATTGCTGGTTCTAATATCGTGAATCCTCGCGCTCTTAACGTCTTTACATTTTCTTGAGTTGCTGGGTCTTGCCACATCTGCGGATGCATCGCCGGAACTATCAAAACCGGAACATTTAGGGCGAGAACCAAGTTAGTAAGTAAATCATCGGCACGACCGGCGGTAATTCTGGCAATTAAGTCTGCAGTAGCCGGCGCAATTATCAGAGCATCGGCTTTCTTTGCCAATGAAATATGCCTAACTTCATCAACTCGCTCCCAAACTTGAGTGGTAACTGCGCGGTGAGAAAGCGCTTCCCAAGTTGCTGCCCCAACAAAATTAAGGCTAGATGGAGTCGGAACCACTGTGATTTGATAGCCACGATCCTGTAGTCGACGAAGCAGATCGCAAGATTTATAAGCAGCAATGCCGCCGCCAACCCCGAGAATTACTTCTCGAACTTTGGCCATTTGAGTGAAGGTGAGAAGAGGCGCTTACGCTGTTGGTTCGAGATTTTCGATCGTCAAAAGACCTTCGTTGATTTCGCGAAGTGCAATTGACAGTGGCTTCTCGTGGACATGCGTTTCAACTAGTGGACCAACATATTCAAGGAGGCCTTCACCGAGTTGTGAGTAATAAGCGTTGATCTGACGTGCGCGCTTTGCGGCATAGAGCACCAAGCTGTATTTAGAGCCGCTCTTATCGAGAAGTTCATCGATTGGTGGGTTAGTGATTCCGTCCATTAGGACCTCCTGGGTGCGTGCGAATTTACTGAGAAAAGCTAGGAATTATTGGTCAATCCTATCAGGCGTTCCACGACCTCTTCCACTCGCTCATTTACGAGAGAAATATCGAATAACCCTGCTTGTGCAAGTTCTTCTTGAGCCAGAGCAAGCCGCGCGGCACGTCTTTCAGGTGAGTCAGTCCCCCGACCTTCTAAACGAGAGACCAATTCTTCCCAAGACGGTGGCTGTAGAAAAACTAATATCGCCTCTGGCGCGCTTTCTTTTACTTGCTTAGCACCTGCGATTTCAATTTCCAGAAGTACATTTTTACCATCTCGCAGTGCATCTTCTACTGGTTTGCGAGGAGTTCCATATCTATTGCCGGCAAATTCTGCCCACTCGAGAAAGAGCGTTGATTTAATAGCGCTATCAAATTCTTCATTGCTATAGAAGTAGTAATCCGAGCCATCAACTTCATTGTGTCGAGCCAATCGCGTAGTTGCGCTGATGCTCACCCAAAATGAATTCGTTTCACGAAGCGCCTTCGCAACTGTACTTTTTCCAACTCCGCCAGGTCCCGAAAGAA
>JBIIPL010000129.1:0-3105 GCA_044342645.1 Candidatus Planktophila sp.
ATTCTCACCGCGTTAGCGTTAGTCCTCGGTGGAAAAAGTGATAGTTCGCTAGTACGCACCGGGACAGAACGTTTAGTCGCTTCGGCACAGTTCAGTCTTCCAGCGGTGACCGCAGATTTGAAAGAAATTGCAGAAAGTTCCGGTTCAGATATTTCAGAGGGTTCGCTAATTCTAACTCGCACAGTAAATAGCGATGGTAAGAGCAAGGCGGTGGCTGGTGGAACTACGGTTCCCGCAACAACGTTGGCAAATTTTGCGGACCAACTCGTGGAAATTCATGGGCAAGCTGCTAATCACCAAATCGTGAAGCCGGCTCGACAGAGACAGTTGCTGGATCGTTTCGCTGGTGCCAAATTTTCGACAGCGCTCTTGAACTATCAAAGTGTTTTTGCAAATTACAACGAGTTGAAAGCGCGAATCAAGGCAGCAGTTGATAGCGCAAATAAGAAAGATCGCGAAATTGGTGAGCTGGAAGAGTTTCTGCAGGCTTGGCAAAAGTTGAAGGCGGTGCGTGGGGAATATGCCGAGACAACTAATCAGATTGCTCGCTTATCAAGTGTCGAAGATCTACGAGCGGCAACTGCGGGTGCAACCCAAGCGTTATCTGATGATACTGCGGGAGCGCTAACCGTTCTGGGCGCTGCGCGCAGATCTCTCGATATTGCAAAGGGTAAGGATTCAAAACTCGATGAGATTGCCGCGTCTATCGCTGAAGGTTTTTTCTTAATAGATGATGCTGCCCGTGAAGTCAGTGCTTATCTAACCGCCCTTGAAGCAGATCCAGGAAAATTGGATGCCTTGCAAAGTCGTAAGGCCGAGATCAACGCTTTCCTTAAGAAGTATGGTGGCGCAAGCGCTGCTGATGAAGAACTGGTTTTGCTAGCAGCACGTGCAAAGGGCGCGAAAGAAGCTATCGCTGATTTAAATGGTGGAGAAGATCGCATAAAGGAGTTGCAAGCAGAACTCGCCGGTATCAAAAAAGAGTTGCTGAAGAGTGCAAAGAACCTGACAGATATTCGAAGTGCGGCGGCGCTCTCACTTTCGAAGGCAGTGACTGAAGAAATCGGTGCACTTGCTATGCCACATACAGTATTTTCAATCGCTATTGCCTCCGCTGATTACGAAGGTGCACTTAAAGAATCTGATTTTACTAACTTGGGATGCGATGAAATTGCGATGCAGATTCAGGGTCACGCAGGTGCGCCGCTAATTGCACTTGGCAAAGGTGCAAGCGGTGGTGAAATGTCGCGAATAATGTTGGCCCTAGAAGTTGTTCTTGCACAAACGCATCCAGTTGGCACATATATTTTCGACGAAGTTGATGCTGGCGTTGGAGGTAAAGCGGCGATTGAAGTTGGACGCCGTTTGGCTGCGCTAGCAAAACATACACAAGTGATAGTGGTAACTCATTTACCTCAGGTTGCGGCTTGGGCGGATACACATTTTGTGGTGAAGAAAAGTAGCGATGGATCCGTTTCGCAATCTGATGTTACGAAGTTGGAAGATAAGGCGCGGGTTGAGGAGATAGCCCGCATGCTTGCCGGCCTTGAAGGTTCGGCTAGTGCGCAAGAACATGCCGCGGAATTGCTAGCGATGCGCGAGTCAATTTCTAAATAGCTGGGGCCAGATGATAGGTTTGTCTTCCATGGGCCAAGCGCATGTGACTAAGCATATTTTCGTAACAGGCGGAGTCGCCTCAAGTCTTGGCAAGGGTCTCACCGCTTCGAGTCTAGGTCGCCTGCTGGTCGCGCGCGGCATTCGAGTCACAATGCAGAAATTGGATCCGTATTTAAACGTTGATCCCGGCACAATGAACCCTTTTCAGCACGGAGAAGTCTTCGTTACTGATGACGGCGCAGAGACAGATTTAGATATTGGCCACTATGAAAGATTCTTAGATCGCAACCTAGAAGGTTCGGCAAATGTGACGACAGGTCAAATTTATTCGCGGGTAATTGCGCGTGAGCGTCGCGGTGAATATCTTGGTGAGACAGTGCAAGTGATTCCGCATATCACCAACGAAATCAAAGAGCGAATGAACGCAATGTCCTCACCAGATGTGGATGTCATAATTACTGAAATTGGCGGAACCGTTGGCGATATTGAATCGCAACCATTTTTGGAAGCAGCGCGCCAAATGCGTCAAGAAGTAGGTCGCGATAACGTATTTTATTTACATATCTCTCTGGTTCCGTATATCGGTCCATCAGGTGAGTTAAAGACAAAGCCAACTCAGCACTCAGTTGCCGCCCTTCGCAGCATTGGTATCGCACCGGATGCCGTAGTTCTGCGCTCTGATCGCGAGATTCCAATTGGGATCAAGAAGAAGATTTCGCTGATGTGCGACGTAGATGTTGAAGCTGTTGTTGCCGCAGTTGATGCCCCGTCGATCTATGACATTCCGAAGGTGCTCTTTGCAGAAGGTCTGGATGCTTACGTTGTTCGCCGTCTGGCACTTGGTGGACACGAAGTGCGATGGGGCGAATGGGATGATCTCTTACAGAAAGTGCATCATCCAAAACATCAAGTTAAAGTCGCTCTAGTTGGTAAGTACATAGATCTTCCAGATGCTTATCTCTCGGTGTCAGAAGCGTTACGTGCGGGTGGTTTTGCAAATAATGCCAAAGTTTCAATCGTTTGGGTTCCAAGTGATGACTGTGAAACTCAAGAAGGCGCTAAGAAAGCACTTTCGGAAGTCGATGCGATATGTGTTCCAGGGGGATTTGGTGTGCGCGGAATTGAAGGCAAATTAGGTGCGCTAACTTATGCGCGCACCAACAAGATTCCGACTCTAGGTCTCTGTCTTGGATTGCAATGTATGGTTATTGAAGCAGCGCGGAATTTAGCTGGAATCAAAGATGCTAACTCTGCTGAATTTTCTCCTGAATCAGGAACTCACGTAATTTCGACTATGGATGATCAGAAAGCTATTGTTTCAGGTCAGGCCGATATGGGTGGCACGATGCGTTTAGGTCTTTATAAGGCTGCACTTACACCTGGATCAATCGTTGCGAAGACTTATGGTGCAAATGAAGTATCAGAACGACATCGCCATCGATATGAAGTAAATAATCAGTATCGTGATCAGATTTCGAATGCTGGCCT
>JBIIPL010000130.1:0-3080 GCA_044342645.1 Candidatus Planktophila sp.
GGTTAATGCGATCAAGCAACTTCATAATTCCAACAGATGTGGCTGGGTCAAGGTTACCTGTTGGTTCATCGGCGATGATGATTGCAGGGCGACTTACATATGCGCGAGCAATTGCCACGCGCTGTTGTTCTCCACCCGAAATTTCATTTGGCATGCGATCGCCTTTATCTTCCAAACCAACTAATTCTAGAACTTCAGGAACTTCGCGTTCAATTTCGCGCTTTGAAGAACCAAGAACATGCAGTGTGAAGGCAACGTTTTCAGCAATTGTCTTATTCTGCAGTAACCGGAAATCTTGAAAAACTGTTCCAACTTGGCGACGTAGTTCAGGAACTTTATGGTTTGCTAACTTACCGAGATCTTTTCCAGCAACATGAATAACGCCTGCAGTTGGTCGCTCTTCGCGCAAGATCAAGCGAAGGAAAGTTGATTTACCAGAACCTGAAAGACCCACAAGGAATACAAACTCGCCTTTAACAATTTCCAATGAAACTGTATCTAGCGCCGGGCGGTCTTGACCTGGGTAAAGCTTCGTCACATTCTCAAAGCGAATCACACGAACTCCTTCGTTCTTCTTTGGCGTCTCGATCGGATACGAGGGGTAAGAGCGCCGTACTGAGACCTAGTTTATGTATAGATCGGCCAAAAGCGCCTGATATCGGTGGGAATTGCCCAGAATCTGCTGAAAACTCACAGAATTATTAAGCGTAAATCACGCTTAATGTGAAAATAATTACTTGCTTAAAATAATTTGGCGAGAAAATTAAGAAGCGCTAGATCGGCGCCAGCGAATTCCCGCTTCAATGAAATCATCGATTTCACCATTTAATACTGCAGAAGTATTGCCTGTCTCATGGTTATTACGTAGATCCTTAACCATTTGATACGGCGCTAAAACATACGAACGCATTTGATTTCCCCAAGAACCAGAATTATCGCCCTTTAAAGCATTTATCTTGGCTTGTTCTTCTTGGCGGCGGCGTTCTAATAACTTGGATTGCAATACCGCCATGGCGGTTGCCTTATTTTGAATCTGCGAACGCTCGTTCTGACATGAAACAACAATGCCTGTTGGGATATGAGTCAAGCGAACCGCTGAGTCGGTTGTGTTAACGCCCTGTCCCCCGGGACCTGATGAGCGATAAACATCCACGCGAATTTCCTTCTCATCAATTTCAATGTGATCACTCTGTTCCACAACTGGCACAACTTCAACGCCAGCAAATGATGTGTGGCGACGAGATTGCGAATCAAAAGGTGAAATGCGAACCAAGCGATGTGTGCCTTGCTCTACCGAAATAGTTCCATATGCATAAGGCGCGCTAACTCTAAAAGTTGTTGATTTAATTCCCGCTTCTTCTGCATAGGAAGTTTCGAGTACATCGACTTTGTATTCGTGGCGTTCGCAGTAACGCAAATACATGCGCATAAGCATTTCCGCCCAGTCCGCAGCTTCAACGCCACCGGCTTCTGAGCGAATCGTTATCAGCGCATCGCGATCGTCATACTCGCCATTTAGCAAAGTGGTAACTTCAAGTTCACTAATTGCTTTAACTACCGAATCTAATTCGCCTTCTGCATCCGAAAGCGCTGATCCATCTGGCTCTGATGTTGCTAATTCAAAGAGAATTGGGAGATCTTCCACGCGTCTGCGCAAACCCTTTAACCGTGCAATCGTGCTCTGCACCCGAGATAACTTGCTCGTTACCTTCTGCGCCACTTCCGGGTCATCCCACAAATTCGGTACGCCAGCCGCCGCCTCAAGTTCTACCGCTTCTGCTTCAAGCTTTGGCAGATCCAAGACCTTTTCTATAGATACAAGAGTTGCGCTTATCGCAGCAATCTCGAGATCGTATTCACGGGCCATAAGGGTAAGGATAGCGATTGCTAGAAAACTCTTATACCGAAGGGAGAGAGGCGTGATTTTCAATCGACCGAAGGCAATCTTTCTGAACTTCGTTGAAGGTGTCAGAGGTATAGGCAACAATTGTCACATGCCAAAGAGGTTGGATGAAGCAGAAGCCATATCAATAATGAGATCTGCGGATTTCGAACCTTTAGAGCCTTACAAATTGATAAAGGCCGCATGGAAGTGTCGATGTCTTAGATGCGGAAATATTACTTATCCCATTTTGAATAACGTTAAGAGTGGACACGGACGAGGGTGCAAGAAGTGCGGACGGGCTGAAAGCGGTCGTTTGACTTCGTTAAGAAAGAGAACGAAAGCATCAGATTTACATAAACTATTTTCGGAAAAGAAACTGGTTCTCTTAGGAGATTATGAGAATCAAAAGAGTAAATATAGGTTCAAGTGCCTAGAGTGTAGTTTTGAGTTCGAGACCAAAGTGGCAAATCTGAAAGCAACAAGAAATAAGGCTTGCCCAAGTTGCAGAGAGAGATTTCCTGTCCCTAGAAGATCACCGAGGTTGCCTGTAAAAAAACCACTGATGGGAATACAGGCGTCTGTTTTTAATTTGGGATTTAATACTGCAGTAATCGAGGGATACACCACAGACATCATCAGCACCAAATGCATTTTGTGTAATAAGCATTTTTCTGGAACTTATAGAGATTTCAAATCAAAAAAAATTAAATGCGATTGCGAGAAGCAATCACGGATAATCGAACGACAGAATAAAATCTTAAGTGACGCAACCGAATATGCATTGAGCCGCGGTGGACGCGTTTTAGCCACATACATTAAAACCAAGAATGAATACGTTGATTGGGAATGTTCTAATGGCCATTCGTGGAGCCAGCCAACAGGTGCCGTGGTAGGAAGAAAATCATGGTGCCCTTCCTGTAGCGGAAATTCCCCAAGAAACTTGGAGGATCTCAGAAAAATTGCTTTGCAAAGAGGTGGGAAATTGTTGTCTACACGCTATGCAAATGTCGATGCTAGCTACGACTTTGAGTGCTCGCTAGGACACAAATTTTCCAACACATTCAAGCTTGTCGAATCTGGGGGGCAATGGTGCCCTCGATGCAACAAGGGAAGCAAGTCCGAAGAGATCTGCCGAACAACTTTTGAACAGTTGTTTGGTTACGAATTCCCTAAGAAAAGACCGAAATGGTTGAGG
>JBIIPL010000051.1:0-8904 GCA_044342645.1 Candidatus Planktophila sp.
TACCGCATCTGCTTTGCCTTCGGCGATGATGGCTTCTGCTTGTTCGGGTTCGGTGATTAGGCCAACTGCTGCGGTGAGCATGTTGGATTCGGTGCGGATGGCTGTTGCGAAGGGGACTTGGAAGTTTGGTTTGGCATCAATTTTGGCGTTGTGAATGGCGCCGCCGGATGAGCAATCGATTAAGTCAACGCCGAGTTCTTTGAGTTGTTGGGTGAGTTTTACTGAATCGTTGATGTCCCAGCCGCCTTCGGCCCAATCTGATGCGGATAGGCGAACAAAGAGTGGTGTTGTTGCGGGGATTGCTTGGCGGATTGCTTTGGTGGCTTCGAGTAAGAAGCGGGTGCGGTTTTCGTAACTGCCCCCGTATTCGTCGGTGCGGTGGTTCATAAGAGGAGAGAAGAATTGGTGGAAGAGATAACCGTGGGCGGCATGGATTTCAATAACGTCGAAGCCGACTTTGACTGCTCTTTGTGCGGCTTCTGCAAATTTAATTGTGAGTTCATTTATTTCGGCAATGGTTAGCGCGCGGGGGATTGGATAACCTTCAAAGGCGGTTGCAGATGAAGAGGTTGCTTGCCATCCGCCTTCTTCGGGAGTTGCCATGCGGTGGTCATCCCAGGGGCGCATCGTTGATGCTTTGCGACCGGCGTGAGCTAATTGGATTCCGATCTTTACGCTTTGTGAATGTGCAAAGTCGATAACTTCTTTAAAACTATTTGCGTGTGCATCATCTTCAATTGATGGACAGCCGATTGTGATGCGACCTTCGGGGATTACGCCGGTTGCTTCAACCATGATTAGGCCGGGTGCGCCGGTGGCGAGTGCGCCAAGGTGAGCGCGGTGCCATTGGCCGATGTGGCCGTCGGTTGCTTGGTATTGGCACATTGGAGATACCCAGACGCGGTTTTGGAATTCGGTATCGCGGATTTTTAGTGGAGTGAAGAGTGCGCTCATGTTGTGATCATAAAGGTTTATTGGAAAGAGAAAACCCCGCCATTGCTGACGGGGTTTTTCGCTGTTGCTCTGGATAGTGACGCTCTGACTCAGTAGATGAAGGTTATCAGTAAAACAAAAAGTCCCACAGATTACTCTGCGGGACTTTTTCGCTGTGCTCTGGATAGAGCGCACACCAATGACTACGGTGTAAAAAGTGTAGCCAAAATTTGGGTGATTTTTCAATCGTGAAAGATACCCACAAAGGAATTTTTTATCCGTTTTGCCTTATGCACATCAACTAATTTCCACTCGTGTCTCGCTGTAGCTCAGCGGATAGAGCACGTCGATGACTACGGCGCGGTCGTGGGTTCTAGCCCCGCCAGCGAGACCACACCTTGGAAGCCCTGGGAATTAGTCACCTGGGGCTTCTTAGTTTTTAATTTTTCTTTACTCGAAGTCTCCGCCGCGGCCGGTAAGGCGCTTTGGGGTTTTTCGTCGTCGGTCAAAACGCGTTGCCAGAGCTATGACCGCGATCGCATAGATAGCAATTAGCGCGAAACCGATTTCCATTTGTTAACCGAGAACTGCCCAGGTAACAAGTGCGAAAATTGCGATTCCCAAACCAACAATTGCGATTGCTGAAAGTGAAAGTAGTCCACGTGAATCAGCGATCTTGTCAGCCAAAGCAGACTTCTTAGTCAATTTGCGTAGATCAACAAGGAGGGCTTCACCTTCGCGGACTGCGGCGTATTGACTGATGATTGCCAAAATTCCGGTTGCTGCGGCAACACCAAGTGCTAAGTATTTTGTTGCATCGCTTGCAGTGTCGAATTTGTTAAATGCCGCAAGGACCATGATTGCAATTAGGACAAGAGCTGGTGCAACCTGGGCGTGAATGATCTGTGTGCGGGATTTGTGCCAAAGCTCAAGTAGTGATTTTTCTTCCATTTTAGTTTCCTCTCCAAGAAACCTAGTAATCCATTTCGGATAGGGAAAGGCTACGCGAGGGTAAGCGAGTGCGCATTGTGAAAAGGGTGAGAATTGCGGATTGGCCGCGCATTTGCGCGGGGGTTCGCATAATATTCACCTATGAAAAAGAAACTTGCGGCCGTGACGGTGGCCTTACTTTTATCGATTGTGGTTGCGCCGGGATCAGCGGCTGCTGTTAAGGCGGGGGCTGCGTGTAAGAAGGTGGGGCTTACAAATATTACGGGTGGATTTAAATACACCTGTGTGAAGAAGAGTGGCAAGTTAACTTGGAGCAAGGGCGTTGCGGTGAAGGCAAGTGCAAAGCCAAGTGTTAGTGCAAAACCAAGTGCAAGTGCGGCTGCTGTGCCAAGTGCGCCAGCGACGGTGAAGGCAAGTGCTGCGCCAAGTGCGAGTGCGGCTGCTGTTCCGGGTGCGCCATACACAATTGCAAAGGTGAAAACGCAGGCAAGTGCGGCAAGTTGTTGGACTGTGATCAGCGACAATGTTTATGACTTAACTAAGTGGATAGGTCAGCATCCAGGTGGCGAAGGTGCGATTAAATCACTTTGTGGCACCGATGGAACTAAAGATTTTCTTGCGATGCACCGTAATCAAAGTAAGCCAGAAGCGCGCCTAGATAGTTATTTGTTGGGGCCGCTGGCTAAGTAATTGCCTCTCTCAAATGTCAGCAGGTGGGGCTAGGTTTGCTCTTGAGGGAAAGGTGGCAAGGCGATGTTTGAACTATTGGCGCTGGCTGCAGTTATCTATTTATTTATCAACCGTAAGAAGCGAGTGCGCAAGGTGCGGGGGATAGATGCCGAACTGCGCGAACTTGTGGAAAGTACTTATTACTCAGATGCTATGGCTGCCGAGATAAAAGGTTATTTGCTCTCGGTGGTGGCCGATGATCGCGATGGTGCAGAAAAGTTCTCTGATGCGCGTCTTGCGCAGGCGCAATCAATTTTAGATCGCGCGGGGCCGGCTGCTTTCTATTGGATGACTGAGATCGCAACGCAATTGGCTGTTTTATCTGCGGCGAAGATAAACGGAATGGGTACCAACGTTGAAGCAGAACTTGGTTCAGTTGGTATTACACCCGAAGCCGTAGTGCGAGTTGTCGTAAAGGGTTAACTATTTATGGCGGATGAAAGCGGCAACTTCGGGGTTGCTCTGCAATTTAGATAATTCATCTGCGGTCGGCAGGGTTGGGCGATCACGTTCTACTTTGACCATGCAGAGAAAACCAAATACTTCTGTCTCATCGGCGCGGAATTGATGCCAAGCCCAAGATGGAACATAGACAAGATCGTGCATCACAAGTGGCAAGACTTCATCGCCGACTAAACAAGCGCCCTTGCCTTTAATAGGAATAACTAGGTGAGTGTGTTCGTGTTTTTCAAGAGTTGTGTGGCCACCGGCATCGATTTCGAAGTATCTAACTTCCATGCCATCGACGTGATCTTCACCGAATAAAACGCGGCGGGTTACATCTTTAAAAGTGGCAGCGCCATCTTCATCTTTATAGACGAGCTCTTCGATATTACGCCAGCGATGTGGTTCATCTTGGGTAACGTGGTTTTTATTGTGGCTCACTCGGTGATTATAGCCGCGCTCGGTATGTGGTGTTTAATTGGCATATGAGCGAACGCGAATGGGGCTTTAAAACTAAGGCTCTACACGCCGGCACCCAACCGGATCCGCAAACTGGTGCGCGCGCACTGCCGATTTATCAATCATCCGCATTTGTCTTTGAAAATACTGAAGATGCTGGCAATTTATTTGCGTTGCAAAAGTATGGCAATATCTATAGCCGAATCGGAAATCCAACGGTTGCCGCCTTTGAAGAAAAGATTGCGGCGCTGGAAGGTGGCATTGGCGCGGTTGCAACATCTAGCGGAATGGCTGCGCAGTTCTTAACTTTTGCAGCCCTGGTTGGCACTGGCGATCACGTTGTTGCTTCATCTGCTTTATACGGTGGCACGCTGACTCAATTAGATGTGACCTTACGCCGTTTCGGTGTGGACACCACATTTATCACCAGCGATAAGGCTGAAGACTTTAAAGCCGCGATCACGGATAAGACCAAGTTTATTTATGCCGAAATGATTTCAAATCCGGCATCCCAAATCGGAGATATCGAAGCTCTGGCAAAGGTGGCCCACGATGCGCATCTGCCGTTAATTATTGATTCAACTGTGGCAACGCCTTACTTGATTCGCCCGATTGAATATGGCGCTGACATTGTTTTGCACTCAGCGACAAAGTTTCTTGGTGGCCACGGCACAACTCTGGGTGGCGTAATCGTTGAATCTGGAAAATTTAATTGGGGCAACGGCAAGTTCCCGACAATGACGGAGCCAGTTGCATCCTACGGCGGGGTTTCTTGGTGGGAAAACTTTGGAGAATTTGGTTTCTTAACAAAGCTCAGATCAGAACAGTTGCGCGATATCGGTGCATCTTTAAGTGCAATGTCGGCGTTCTTACTTGTGCAAGGTGTTGAAACACTGCCACAGCGCATGCGCGATCACGTGGCAAATGCCAAGGCGGTAGCCGAATGGCTGGAAAGTGATTCACGAATTCAATGGGTTAAGTACGCAGGACTTGCCAGCCATCCACATAATGCGCGGGCAAAGAAGTATTTACCTGAAGGACCTGGATCAGTCTTTTCATTTGGCGTTAAGGCAAGCGGTGATTTAACAAGCCGCCAAGCAGGCGAAAAGTTTATTAACTCAGTGAAATTAGCGAGCCACTTGGCAAATATCGGTGATGTGCGCACGCTGGTAATTCATCCCGCCAGCACCACACATCGTCAATTAACTGATGACCAGTTGTTGGAGGCCGGTGTGCCACAAGATTTGATTCGTATAAGCGTGGGCCTTGAAGATATTGAAGATATTCTTTGGGATCTAGATCAAGCGTTGACGATCGCATCAGGGAGGGCTCGCTAATGGCATTTGTCGAACCAAGTGCACTTGATCGCTTGGCCTTTATGCAAAGTGCAAAAAACGTAGCGATTGTTGGGGCATCAGATAATCCATCTCGCGCTAGTTACTTTGTTGCTACATATTTACTTTCAGCATCGCACTTCAAATTATTCTTTGTTAACCCCCGCCTTGATGAAATTCTGGGGCAGAAGGTTTATAAATCATTGGCTGATATTGAAGAGCCAATTGATATCGTCGATGTCTTTAGAAAAGCATCTGATATTCCAGGTGTCCTTGATGAGGCAATTGCGGTTAAAGCAAAGACTTTCTGGATGCAGCTCGGGATTTCAGATGAGGCATCGGCCGAACGTGGGGCAGCCGCTGGGTTAAATGTGGTGCAAGATAAGTGCTTAAAGATTGAACACGCACGATTTGCGGGTGGACTTAATTTGGCCGGCTTTAATACTGGGGTTATTTCATCCAAGCGCAACAAATCGATCTAGATCTCACCTTTATCTAAACCAGTTAGAACATCTTTAGCGCGCATTTTTAGCTCAGGTAAATCCGATAAACGATTTAACCCAAAGATTTGTTGGCTCATTCGGTGATTTTTCTTAAATGTTTCACCATGTCGATCTAGAAAATCCCAATATAAAGTTGTAAATGGACAAGCATCTTCGCCGGTGCGGTTCTTTGGGTTGTATTTGCAAGGCTTGCAGTAATTACTCATTCGCGAGATGTAAGCACCACCTGCGGCATAAGGCTTAGTCATCATCGCACCGCCATCGGCGTGAACTCCCATACCGATCACATTCGGAACCATCACCCATTCGGTGGCATCGATAAATACTTCGCGCATCCAATCCAGAAATTGTTGTGGATTGGTGCCGGTAATCAACGCGAGATTACTTAAGACCATCAAACGCGGAATGTGATGGACCCAGGCGCGATCTTGAATATCAGTGACGATTGTCTTTACACAGTTCATCTCAGTCTTGCTCGGATCGCTAAATAGCGGCAGTAGTTTGCGCTTCGCCTTTAACTGATTGTTCTCGCGGTAATCAGGACCCAAATACCAATACATTCCATTTACATATTCACGCCAGCCAATGACTTGGCGGATAAAGCCTTCTGCCGATTCAATGGGGATCGCATCGGCATTGAATTTTTTAACCGCGGCATCAATTACTTCGGATGCGTGGAGCAAGCCATTATTTAAATATGGACTGAGCAATGAATGATGTAGCGCCCAATTATCGAGTGCCATGGCATCTTCGTAAGGACCAAAGGTGGCAAAGTGATTTTCGATAAAATTCTTTAGTTGGGCAAGCGCACCTTTGCGAGTTGTCGCCCAAGTTGTGGTCGGGGTGAAATCAAGTTCTTTGCCGACTTCAATGTCGATTGCATCTGGCTTATGTTCAAGGTATTTGGGCCAGGTGTAATTCTTTGGGGGAGGCAGGCGGTTCTCTTTATCAAAGTTCCAAGCACCGCCGGTTGGCTTGCCGTTTTCGATCAAAATATTTAAGCGCGCGCGTTGTGCGCGATAGAAAGTCTCCATCAAATAACTCTTTTGCGCACCTGCCCAGATCCCAAAGTGCTTGCGGCTTGTTAAAAAGAAATCATTTTCAACAAAGGTGGCACCGAATTCCTTTAGCTGCGCATATTGGCGGTGCGATGATGGTTCGGCGCAAATTAGTTCACGTTTTGGGTGCAGCTTTGCAATCTCTTTCAGGCCATCGATCGTCGTCGCTGCCTTTACATACTCAACGGTGAAACCTTCATCGCGCAGTGATTGGGCAAAGTGACGAGCAGATGAGATAAGAAAATGCAGACGTTGCGGATGCCAGGGGCGACCCGAAGTCATGCGCGCACTTTCAACAAAGGCGATGACATCTTCTTTGGTATTGGCCTGGCGCAGTGCACCAAAATTGCGATGCAGATGATCAAAGGGGATATAGATCAACTGCGACATAGCCGAAGAGTATTTGAAGAATCTAGATTAGGCTCATCGAATGAAGAAATTGCGGGGATTATTAAAGGCTTCGCATTTTGGGCCGACCCTGATCGTCACATCTATTTCTTGGTTCTTCGCCGCGTATTACTGGTGGGAAGGCCCAGCATATGTAATCGCCTTCGGAGTTTTCACGGGGCAGTTGGTGGTGGGCTGGAGCAATGACCTTTATGACTACGCCGATGATCTAAAACATAATCGCTTAAAGAAACCTTTAGTTGCAGGAACCATAACGCAGAAGTATTTAATGAAGTGGTTGCGATTTATGGTGCCATTCTCATTTGTGGCTAATTTGCTTGGCCCGCTTGGCTTTAAGGGTGGGTTGGTTTATATGTTTGGTATCTCAATGGGTGTTGCATACAACTTTTACTTTAAGTACAACGTATTTTCTTGGCTGCCATATGCGCTCGCCTTTGCTGCGCTGCCTTCGTGTGTTGCAATTTCAAAAGATATAACCCCACCGGTTTGGATGTGGCTCGGGGGAGCGATGTTAGGAAGTGCGGCCCACTTTATAAATGTGATTAAAGATATCGATCAAGATCGCGCCAGCGGAATTGGTGGTGCACCACAGCGAATCGGCAAGCGAAATTCGATAGGTATGGCTGGGTTATTAATCGCCCTTGGGGCAGCAGTTTTATTTATATTTAATTAACGAACGCTGCGCATTACCGCAGTGACTTTGCCAAGGATCTCGCAATTATCGCCATTGATTGGTTGGAATGCAGGATTGGCAGGAAGTAACCAGATGTGGCCGCCCTTGCGTTGGAATGTTTTAACAGTTGCTTCGCCATCAATCATTGCAGCAACGATTTCGCCGTTGTTGCAATCTTTCTGTTCGCGAATAACAACGTAATCGCCATCGCAGATTGCGGCATCGATCATTGATTCACCGACGACCTGCAACATATACAAGTTGCCCTTGCCGACCAGGGTTTCAGGAAGTGCGAATGTTGATTCAACGTTCTGTTCTGCAGTGATTGGTCCGCCGGCTGCGATGCGCCCAACTAGTGGCACCTGCTTGGTGGCTTCAACTTCGAGTTCAGATTTTTCACCAGGCATCAAGACCTCAAGGACGCCGCCGCGGGTTGGGTGGGCGGTGATGAAGCCCTTTTCCTGAAGGATTTCGAGCTGGTATTTAACAGATGCGGGGGAACTCAGGCCGGCTGCTGCTGCAATAGCGCGCATTGAAGGGGGAAAACCCTGGTCGTCCATGCTCGCCTTGATGACCTGCAGGATCTTGAGCTGGCGGGCGGTTAGGCCGTGTTCGCCTGCTGCTTGATCTGGGAGTTCGGTGACTTTGGCCTTGGCTGCTGGTTTTTTGCTCATGGATACAGGGTGGCACAGCCTGGAAAAAAAATCAAACATATGTTCGAAAATAACTTGCCGATGTCGGTGCCATGGGGTTTAATTGGCTTTGTTCGAACAAGTGTTCGAATACCTTCCCCAAGGTAGTACCAGCAGGAGAAAACCATGAGCACTATTTCACTTAACGCGACAAGCCCGCAAACCCTTATAAATCAAGGGTTTCAAGCCAATCCGTCCGGCGTTCGTTTAACACGTCGTGGTCGCCTGGCGCGCACGCTCTTGGTTCTCTCACTGGCTGTAGTCCTGGCTAGCGCCTTTGGCCTAAATGCCGGAGCCAACACCTCAGATCAAGCTGGCGCTCCAACCTCCTTCATTCAGGTCACTGTGGCTCCTGGGGATACCCTCTGGTCACTTGCCACACGCTTAGCCGATGGTGGCGATGTGCGCGCTTTGGTCGATGAGATCGCATCCGTTAACTCACTCGCCTCAGCCGAGGTTCAAGCAGGCCAGAAGCTGCGTATTCCGCTGCGTTAAGAACCGCGACACGCCGTTCACGCGATATTTGCCTACTCAACAGGCAAAGTCTCAAGATTTGCTTTATAGTTCCCACTATATGTAGGGGTCAAAGCGATTAAAACTTCCATAAGTAGTGTTTTTACGGTAGTTTTCGCGGTCCACCAATACATCTAAATTTGGGAATATCTAGTATTTCGAAGGGAGACACGCCGAGATGATTTGCCCGTTCTGCACACACGATGA